>JAJZGO010000021.1 GCA_021798415.1 Thermoplasmata archaeon
GCCTCGAGGCGGCGCTCGACCGGGGCGCCGACGTTTCGCCCGAGCAGTGGCCCGATACGGTTCCCGCGACCGAGAAGGCCGCCGAGGAGGTCACCGAGGCCCTGAGGGAGCGGTGCGCGCTCGCGCTCGAGGCGCTCAAGTCGTCGCTCGACCAGACCGTCGACTACGGCGTCGACCCGTCCGCCGCCCGCCAGACGATCGCGGAAGCGCTCGCGAGGATCACCCGGGCCCCGGCGCTCGAGATCGGCCCCATGTTCGTCGAGGCGCGTCGCTCCGCCGAGGAGCCGGTCGTCACCGTGATCGCCGGCATCCTCGACGAGATCCGGCCGAGGATCTCGAACGCACGTCGGCTCGGTCGGGACCCGAGCGAGGTCTTCGCGTCGATGAACCGGGCGCGCGAGGCGATCCGGCTCAAGATCTACTCCGAAGCGTTCGCGGCGAGCCAGGAGGCGCTCGACCGGGTCGGACGGCTCACCGAGGACCTCGACACGGTCACCGAGGAGCTCCAGTCGCTCGAGGAGATGAGCGCGCGGTTCCGGCGTTCGGGCTTCGCCGTCGAGCCGTTCGACGGGGTCCTCGCACGTCTCCGCCAGCATGTCGAGCGGGCGGAGGTCGCGCCGGCGCGCGAGCTCCTGAGGGAGACGGTCGTTCGCCTCGGCCGCGACGCGCTCCAGTTCTACCTCGCCCGATGGACCGCGCTCGACAAGGTCCGCGAGTACGCCCGGGAGCGGGAGTTCCTTTCGCCGTCCGTCGACGGGGGCCTGTCCGAGGCGCGCGAGCTCCTCGACCGTGGCGACCTCGCGGACGCCGCCGAACGGATCGCTCGGAGCGAGGTCGAACTGCGGACCGCGGCCGCTCCGCACGTCGCGCACCGGGTGGAAGAGATGGAGCAGGGGCTCGCCGACATCCCCGACGAGGCCCTGACCGCACCCGTCCGGCGCCTGCTCGCCGACGCGGACGTCGGCCTCCGGGTCAAAGAAGACCTCATCGGGTCGCTCGATAGCCTGCGCCGGGCCGAGCGCGACTTCTCGGCGGTCTTCGCGGCCCACGCCTCCGCGCTCGTCGAGGGCCTCGAGGCCGAGCGCCGGGTCCTCGAGTCGATGGGCGGCCCGAGCGACGAAGTCCAGCACCAGATCGACGAGGTCCAGCAGATCTTCAACATGGGCGATTTCGTGAAGGCGTCGCGGGCCTCCCAGGAGATCCGGACGCGCGCGCTCCAGCAGCAGCTCTTGCGCAGCGAGGAGGCGGTCTCGCACGCGAAGCTCTCGCTCGTCGAACTCGAGACGATGGGCCTCGACCTCCGGGAGTTCCGCACGCAGCTCGATGCCGCGCAGACCGCGGCGCGCGCCTCCGAGCACCTCACCGCGTACCAGGCCGCGGCCCGACTCGAGGAGTCCGCGAGCCGCGCCCGCGCCGCCGCCCAGCAGATCCTCGAAGGGATCTCCCACGGTCAGGAGCACCTCGCCCGATTGCGGGGCGCGGGCGCGGACCCGGGGCCGTACTACGAGGCCCTGCGGAACGCGCGGCTCGCGTTCCAGGCGCTCGAGTTCGACCGGGCGCGCGAGATCCTCGAGACGACCGAGACCCAGCTCGGCGAAGAGGACGCCCGCCTCGAGACCGGACGCCTGGTGGCCGAGATCGACCAGCTCGTCGAGGACGGGCGGCGGCTCGCCGCGCCGATGGAACCGTTCGCCGCGCGCGCCCACCAGTTGAAGACCGAGCGCGCTACGGCCCCCGCCGGCGCGACGCGCACGGGCGCGCGGCTCCTCCACGAGGAGCTGACGGCCGTGTTGCGACCCGTGCTCGAGGAGAACCTGCGCGCGCTCGAGCGCGACCTCGACATCGCCCGCTCCGCGGGCGTCGACCTCGTCCCGATCCTCGAGCCGCTCGGCGAGGCGCGGCGGCGCATCGGGCTCCCCGTACCGATCGGTGCCGCGACGCTCCTGGACGAGGCGCGCCGCGAGTTCGTCTCCACCCGGGGCCTGGTCGAACACGGGCAGCGCGTGGCGAAGCGCGCCCGGGAGGCGTTCGCCGAAGCGGAGCTCCTGCACGTCGACACGGTCGCGCTCCGCGGCGGGATGGACCGGCTCGAACAGCTGCTCGGCGAGAAGCAGTTCGCCCGGGTCATCGAGCTCGGCGGGCCGCTCGAGCGCGAACTCCTCCAAGCGACGTACCAGCACGTCTCGAAGACCCTCGCGGGCTTCCAGGCGACGCTCTCGCGGCTCCGCCACACGGGCGCGGACACCTCGCTCGCGGAGAACCTCCTCCACCAGGCCCGGATGGCCCTCGACGAGGGCCGGTCGGTCGAAGCGCTCCAGCTCGCCGCGAAGAGCGAGACCGAACTCGAGCGCGTCGAGCTCCAGCGCCGCCTCGCCGAAGGGTCGGTCGAGGCGACCGGCGCCGCGATCGCCCGGACCGTCGCGGAGGGGATCCTCGCGCCCGTCGCCTCCCAGGAGTTCGAGGCGGCCAAGGCCGCCCTCCAACAGCACGCCTACCCCGACGTCCTCGAGCGCGCGATGGCCGCGATCGACGCGCTCGGCGTCGCCCGCGAAGCGCACCGCCGGGCCCGCGAGGCGGTCAGCGGGGCCGACCGCCAGATCGCGGAAGCGATCGAGAACCACGCCGACGTCGCGGAGGCCGCCGGCCACCTCGGCCAGGGACGGCACCTTCTCGAGCTCGGCCAGTATTCGGAGGCGATCCGCATCGGTCGCGAGGCGACCGAGATGGCCCGATGGGCGATCGAGCGCCTCGTCGCGACGCCGCTCGGCGAGCTCCGCCGGCAGATCGAGTCGGCCCGCAAGGAGGGTCTCACGACCGAGGTCGACGCGATCGACGCGATCGCGGGAGAGGCCGAGGCGGCCCTGCGCACGCGCGACTGGGGCCGGGTCCGCGAGGCTCTCGACCGGGGCACGGTGGCGAGCCGGCGCCTGTTCGAGTCGGTCGTCGACGGCCGCTACCGGGAGGTCGAGGCCGAGTACGGACGCTCGGGCCCTCCGAGCGCGGCGGAGACGGCGCGACGCGAGGAGGTCGTGGGACAGCTCGCGACCCTGCGCGAGCGTCGGGACTTCGGCGGCGCGCTCGTCCTCCTCCGCGCGGAGCTCGAGGTCGCGCGGCGCCGTCGGGCGGAGGAGCTCGAAGCGAAGATGGCGGTGTTCAAGGACCGCCTGTGGATCGGCGAGCGGCTCGGAGTCGACACGACGCCCATGATGCAGACGTTCAGCGAGGCCCGCGCGGCGCTCGATGCCCATCGCCTCCCGGAGGCCGAGGCGGGCCTCGCGCGCGCGAGCGCGGCCCTCGAGCCGGCGATCCGCGAACCGTTCGTCGCCCGGCGCAAGGAGCTCGGCGCCGAGGTGACGTTCGCCGAGGAAGGTCTCCACGTGACGGTCGGCCCGGTCCGCGAGCGCCTGAAGGAGATCGAGGAGCTCGACCGGTCGGGCCGCCTCCTCGACGCGGCGCGGCTGCTCATCTCCACGGAGGAGGAGCTCAACCTCCGGAAGTCCCTCCATCGCGAGCTCATGAATCTCCACTACCTCATCGACGCCGGGCTCGTGCGGGCGCACGAACGGCACGTCGACACGACCGAGGCGCGGGCGCTGCTCGTCGAATCGATCCGGCTCCGGGACCAGGGCTACCCCTTAGCGCTCGCGAAGGCGCGCGAGGCGCTGAAGAAGCTCCAGGAGACGGGGACGAGCGAGAGCCCCGGGGTCTCGGCGGCGGCCCCGTTCTGGCCGTTCCGCCGGCCCCCGAGCACGCCGTAGCGCGTCCGCCTACGACGAGAGGAATCCCGAACCGACGCCCGACACCGGTCCCGGCGGGAGGCCCCGCGGCGGACCGAGCGTCAGCCGGTCGTACTCGACCTGGTGGCGGATCCCTCGGCGGCGCAGGAGCACCGAGACCTGCTCGGTGATCTGGACGACCTCCTGGCAGCGCGCGGGCTTCGTGAAGTAGAATTCCGCCCGGCGCTCCTCGACGATCGGGAAGATCAGGCGGAGGCCGAACGCGTCCTGGCGGTTGTAGCCGACCGGCTTTCGGTTCGCCTTCAGGTCCCGCAGGTTCTCGTCGAGCAGGACCTCGGGGAGGAGGGGGTCCGACTCCTTCACGAACGGCCGGTTCATCTCCACCACGCGTTTGTGGATCTCGGGATACACGCGAATCAGGTCCCGGTACGACCGCTTCGAGTCGAGAAGGATGTGGCCGCTGCGCGCTTTGACGGGTGGGGTCACGTTCGAACGAGCCCCTGCCGGCTCTTAGCGCTTCGCCCGGGGCGCGAGCGCGCGGTCCCACGGCCCCGCACGGCCCCTCTTCCGACCGACGGACGTCGCTCCCCCGCCCGGGCGCTCGAGCGGCCCGACCGACCCGGCCCTCGTGCCGGGCGCCGGGAGCCCCACTTTGCTCCCGGGCGAGGACCCGGAACGGCGAAAGCCTCAAAGAGGCGTTTCCCTACGGGCGCGTGGCGCTCCCGTAGTCTAGTGGTCAAGGATAGAGGCCTCTCGAGCCTCTGACGCGGGTTCAAAGCCGGTCGGGACCGAGCCGGCCGGGGGAACTCCCGCCGGGAGCACCTACAAACAGGGGCGATACTCGCTCAATTCGGCCCATTAGATGGGTGGATGGTTCGATCGCGGCCACGAGCTGAAGAGACCCGGGTCGCATCGCACACCGCCGATAGCAGGGACCCTAAGAGCGAAAGATCGAGGGATCCGATCCCGACCGGCGCGATATAGACCGTGGAGCTCGCCGGGAGCGCCGCAGTATCCACCGGACGAACAGTGAATCGGCCGACGCCATTCTAAAGGGCGGTTTCAAGGACCACCGAGGAACCCATCTCACGAATCGAGAGCGGTCAGGAGTTTGGCTCTCCAGCGAACCGCTGGACGCAAATGAGGGCGCGTTCGGAGACGTCCTCCTTGTCGTGGACCTCGACCTCGACTCGAAGAAGATCGCCCGTACGAGTGGGTCGAAGGAGGAAAGGGCTACCGGGGGTTCTTCGTGCCTGCCCGCCTCGTCAACGGGCGCGGGAAGGTTCGAGTTGTCGAAACCCGGCGATTGCGCGACGCTCGGTCGCTCTTCGTCCGGGGTGCGGACCGATTCCGATAGACGGTCTCGGGTCTGCAAGTGGTGGGGAAACCGTCGTTACGCATGCCCGAGGCTCGTCACCCTACCCTCCGATGGGTCGGTCCAGGAGATCCCGACCGCGCCGTCGCTGGCGTACCTCGTGTGCGGCGCACCACGGGCCCCGCACCGGTTGACGTCCCGTCAATCGTCCCCGACGGCTCCGTGACGAGAATCGTGACCCCCGGCACGCCCCCGGCAGGACAGCCGGCCACCAGAGCCAGAAGGACGCCCCGTGGAGACGGACGACATCCGGGTTCGACGCATTCGCGCCCGACGGGACGCTCACCTCGGCGTACCAGTAGACACCCTGAGGAGTGAAGGTCACGGAGGATGCCCCGACGACCGCCGCCCCGACAAGAACGCCGCAAGCCACGGCGACGAGCGCGAGATTCCGTGAGCGGCGTCGAACCCGTGGTCGGGGATGCGGGATGGAAGGTTCGCCGGTCGCGAACCAGCCCATGGGCCCTAGAGCCTTGAGCATACCTTGAGGCGTCGGTCCCCCGTTCGCTCTACTCCGAGGTCTACCGGGAGGGTCAGAGCGGGAGAAGGGGGCCTGTGTAGGTGCCGACCACGTCGGCCGGAAAGCAAGGTCCGGGTCCTGGACAGGATGATCCGAACTCGTACACCCCACCCGTCGAGACGAACGAACCGCTTCCTTGGGTGCCGTTCGATTGGTAGGCGACCTCCCCCGCGGAACAACTCACCACGAAAAAGTACGTCCGCCCCCCGGCGGACCAGTGGAATGTCACGGTCGTTCCTGAGGTGGTCGCGATCCCCGTGCAGGTAGGTTCGAGATCATAGATCGCCGCTCCGTCCATCGTGAAGGCTCGAGGCACAGGAAGCAGGATGAGCACGAGGAAAGTGGCCGCGACCACTCCCGCGGAGATCCCGACGACGAGGTGACGCCGCCTCTTCAGGAGCATGCGGACTCCCGGTTCTCTGGCAAGGCGGAGCCCGCAGATAACGAGAATGCGAACGCTCGGGACCAGGGTTCACGCGGTCCCCCGTAGCGTCGCCTGAGGGTCCGATCGGCCCCCGAAGCGTGGCCTTGGTCGACTACCTGAGTACAACTCGCTCGTCGTAGGAGAACTCGACGCGCTTGCACTCCCCGCACCGCCACGCGGGGAACCGTGGCCGACGAGCGAGGACCCCGAAGGCGAGTGACGGGCTGTCCACGAGCTTGATCCCGACCGACGACTCGTAGTCCCCGTGGCCGCGGGGGTCGATCGCTCCCTGGGGTACCCAGGCGATGGAGGCTCCATACGTGCCGGTCCAGGTCTGACCCATCACGGCTCCGCTCTCCATTGGCTTTCCGCACGTTGGACAAGCCCGGCCCGCTCGCTGTGGAAGGGGGGATTCGGTCTTCTCGGACACCGAAGGGCGGGAGGCAAGGTCTCGTAATTAGCTCTGCACGGGGCGACCCCGCTCTCGTCGCGGCAGGCTCCCCACGTCCAGTCGAGCGCGATCGACGCGCGGACGGAGCGCAGTGCCTCACATCCCGCGTGGCTCTCGTGCTGGGGCTACCCACTGGGGCGAGATCGGTGAAGGCGTGGGAGCACCCTCCCTCCCGGTCGGACGGTCGGGGGACACCCCGAGCCTCGAAACGGAGTCCTCGGTCGCGCCGTTCGTCGTCCCGGCTCAGGGTGACCCACGGTGCCGGCGGTATCGAACCCCCGCAGAACCGACGACCGTGTGACGAGACCTGAGCCCCCACTGCCCGGAAGGTGCCGCGGTCCGGGCCGCCGCGACGGGGGCCGGCCGGGAACGGCCGAACCGCTCCCACTCGGCCGCCCGAAGGCACCGCCGGCAGGTGAGCGTCCCCACGTCGAGCGCGCCGACCGCATAGAACAGGGTCTCCCGGTGGGTGAGACGACGTCCGCAGCTCGAACAGGCCGCGACCTGAACGGCTCCGACGCTAGCGGACCGGGCCCCGACGCCGGGAAACAATCCTCGTGAGGTCGGAGCCCCCGCTCGACCCGCGTCGATGGGGGACCGGCGCGTTTTCGGGGTGCGGACGAACCCGGGGTCGGTGAAGAACCCGAGCAACGAGGCGCGAAACATCACGAAGTAGCCCGGAACGAGGAGGACGTAGTAGCCGAGCCACCCGGTCATCCCGAGGCGTGCGGGCGTTCCCTTCAGCATGGGGAGGGTGAAGAGGACGATCGGGAGGGCCGTGATGAGGACCGAAAGCCAGAGCGGGATGAGGTGGAGGTCCGAGATCGCCCAGGGAAGGAAGACGAGCGTCGGGGTCACGACGAGCGAATTGATCCACGTGAGCAGGAACAGCAACGCGTCGAACTTCTCGAGCGCGGGCACCTCGGGCGACCGGACGAACGACCCGTAGTGCCGACGGTACTCCCGCACGGTGGTGGACGTCCATCGGGTGACCTGGGTGAAGAGAGTGCGGTAGCGCTCGGGCGCGATCCCGCGTCCGACGAGCGCCGGGTCGTAGACGATCTTCCAGCCCGCCTTGCGGAGCCGGAACGTCGTGTCGAGGTCCTCGTTCGCGGTCGTGTAGGGGGCGATCCCTCCGAGCGCGCGGATCGCTTCGACCCGGTACGCCTGGACCGTGCCCTGCACCCCCACGAACCCTCCCAACCGGTAGCGTCCCGTGAGCAGCGTGTTGGCCACGGCGTGGAACGATTCGGAGTACCGGGTGAGGTACGTGGGGGGATCGTTCCGCCCCATCGCCTGGTATCCCTGGATGGCGCCGACGCCCGGCCGGTAATGCTCGGAGAATCGGACGAGGATGTCGGGGTCGACCAGGAAGTCGGCGTCGAAGACGACCATCCACTCGGATTCGGGATGGAGGCGCTCGAACGCCTCGCGCAGCGCCCCTCCCTTGAACCCCTCCCGGTTCGACCGTCGGAAGATGCGAACCGACGGGTCGTCGACCTCGATCGGGACCTCGGAATCGTCCGCCAGGATAAGCTCGAACGACGGGTAGCGGACCGCCTTCCACGACGCGAGCGTCGCGCGAACGATGTCGGTGGGCTCGTTGTAGGCCGGGATCACCACGCTCACGAGCGGGAAGCGAGGGTCGCGCGGGAAGCTCCTCGCCAACGGTCGGGAGAGGACCGCGGCGACCAGGTCGACGATCAGGTAGGCGCTGATGAGGAGGGTGAGCGAGATCGATGCGATTTCCCAGGCGGTGACGATCTCGAAGAAGGCGCCGGTCACCGGGCCTCTCCCCGCCCCTCGAGCGCTCGGGTCGGCCACGCGACGGGCGTCGCGGAGCCGCCGTCCGTCATGCGGAACCGATCGAATCGGAGTTCTCGTTCGGGGCGGAGACGACCTCCCCGGACGGGGAGTCGGGCTCCGACGCGTCGGCCCTCGACCGGGCGGCGATCGCCCGGGCTCGTTCGAGAACCTCGCGGAGCATTTCGTCCACCTCGGCGCTCCAGAACGCGGGGGCGGTCGATCGCGGCGGCGGGTTCTCGACCCGGGAGAGCGTCCGGCGAAGGTCGGCGGCGAGCAACACGGCTTCGGGAAGGCGGTCCTTTGCGGATTCGTCCATCGCGGCCCGGTGGAGCTCGCGGGCTCGATCCGTATCGGGGGATCCGGGGGGAGCGCTATCGAGGAGGCGCTCGGAGCGAGCGAGCTCCTCATCGAGATACCGGCGGACGGCCCGGCTCAGCTCGGGGGGGTCGCGCGCGGCCGCCTCGGCCGGGACCGCCGCCCGGGAGAATTCGGGAACGACCGTCGGGCTCACGCTCCGCCGTGTCTCGGGCGACCCGTCGGACGCACCCCCGGCGCGGGAGAGGCAGGCCCGGCAGACGGGCGGCGCGTCGACGCCCTCCAGGAAGTAGAACATCCTCTCGCCGACGGAGAGGGTAGCGGAGCAGCACGTGCAGCTACGGACCGAGCGGTCCCGCACGACCTCGTCCTCGATACCTTCGCGGGGAACCGGGAGCCCTGGCGGAGGCGAGGAGGGCGAGCCCCGATCGCCGACGATACCTGCTGACAGGGACGCACGACTCACAAACAGTCCGTCGGTGTCGGGCTAATTAAACGTAGCAATTCATCCGAAGCGCACGGCACGGGCCCCTCGCACCGGGGAGGGCGACAGGGAGCGGCCGAGACGCCAGTGACCGCGCGGAGGACGGGGCAGGTACCCCTGGCTCCGGGCGGTAGCCGGTCCGACGGGCCCCGCGTCGAGCGCCGCTACCAGATCCGTAACGGGAGAGTTGCACCGGGACCGTCCGGGGGGGTACTCGCGGCCGGGAACGCGGCGTGGAACCCGTCGAGTTGGCGAACGGGCAGCGCGACCCGGTACGGCGCGGGCGAGTGGGGGTCGACGGCGAGCCGACGACGCAGCTCGGGCTCGCGGTAGTTCGCCCTCCAGACCTGCCCGTAGGCGATGAAGAACCGCTGTTGGGGGGTCAGGCCGTCGACCGACGCCCGCGCGGACGGCTCCCGGGCGAGCCGTCGCTCGAGCGCTTCGAAGGCGATGCTCACGCCGCCGAAATCGGCGATGTTCTCGCCGAGGGTCAACTCGCCGTTGATGTGGACCCCCGGGAGCGGCTCGACCGCCGCGTACCGTTCGACGACCGAACCCGCGCGGCGCGCGAACTCGGCCGAATCCCGCTGGGTCCACCAATCGTTGAGGTTCCCGTCCGCATCGTACCGTCGTCCCTGGTCGTCGTACCCGTGGGTGATCTCGTGGCCGATCACGCATCCGATCGCGCCGTAGTTGACCGCGTCGTCGGCCTCCGGGTCGAAGAACGGAGGCTGGAGGATCCCGGCCGGAAAGACGATCTCGTTGCGGGAGGCGTCGAAGTACGCGTTGACGGTCGGTGGGGTCATCTCCCACTCGTCCGGGTCGACCGGCCCGCCGACCCGGACCATTCTCCGCCGCGATTCGAAGGCCGCCGCCCTTCGCACGTTCCCGTGGTGGTCGTCGGGCCGCACGTGAAGGCCCGAGTAGTCGCGGAACCGGTCGGGGTGGCCGATCTTGACGCGAAAACGGGCGAACTTCGCGAGGGCACGTTCGCGCGTCGCCTCGCTCATCCACTCGAGCGAGCGCAGCCGGTCCGTGAAGACCTCGCGAAGGTCGGCGACGAGCGCACGGACGCGTTCCCGGCTTTCGGGCGGGAAGTACGCGCGGACGAACTCCCGGCCGAGGGCCTCCCCGACCAGGAGGTCGACGGCCTCGACCGCACGCTTGCCGATCGGCTCCGGCTCCAGCTGACCGCGCAACGTACGGTGGAAGAAATCGAAGTCCTCGGATTCTGCGGCGTCGTGAAGGGTCGGTGCGGCCGAGTGCAGGAGGTGCCACCGGAGATAGGTCTTCCAGTCGGAGAGCGGCCGCCCGGCGAGAAGCCCGTCGAGCGCGGCGAAGAACTCGGGCTGGCCGACGACGACGTACGCGACGTTCGCCTGGTCCCGCCCCGAGAGGTACTCGTTCCACCCGAGGTTCGGGTTCGTCCGAACGAGATCGAGCCGTTCGAACCGATTGTAGTTCTTTACCTCGTCCCGCTGTTCGGCGGCGGTCCGGCTCGCTCGAGCGAGGTCCGTCTCGATCTCGAGGACCGTGCCGGCGTCTCGCTCGCCCTCTTCGTCCGATGACCCCGCGAGCGCGAGCAGCCGCGCGACGTGGCGACGGTATCGGCCCCTCAGCTCCGCGAACTCGTCGAGGAGGTAGTAGTCCCGGTCCGGCAGCGAGAGACCGCCCTGCCAGACGTAGAGCGAGTAGACCCGGCTGTCGCGTCGGTCGGGGCGCACGAACGCGTGGAACAGCCCCGAGATCCCGTCCTCGTGAAACCGGGCGACGACGCGGACGAGCTCGGTGACGCTCCTCGCCGAGGCGATCCGGTCGAGGTCCGCGCGAATGGGAGCGAACCCGAGGCGGTCCCGCGTCGCCGTATCGACCGCCGCCGCGTAGAAATCGCCCAGCATCCGGCGCGCCGGACCGGCATCGGGTCGGGTCGCACACTCCTCGAGGATCGCCCGCAAGAGGGTCCGGTTCCGGTCGCGCAGTTCGTCGAACCCCGTCCATATCGCTTTGTCGGCCGGCACGGGGTTCGACTTCCGCCAGCCGCCGGTGGCGTACGCGTAGAAATCGGAGGAAGGGTCGGCCGTCCGGTCCATGAGGTCTACCGAGAATCGCCGGATCGGGAGGGCATCGGACGCGGCGCGGCTACCGGTGGAGGCCTCCGGGGGCGACGCTCCCTCGCTCCGCATGGTCCGTGCGGCACCTCAGGACGGACGGAGTAATAGGTCTTCAGCGTCGGAGGTTCCCGTTTCAAAGGGTGCCGGGAGGACGCCCGCCCGCGGGCCCTCGCGCTCGAGTGGAGGTGTTGGTCAAGGTGCTTTCACCGTGCCCTTATCACGCGGGCCGCCAAGAGAGAGATGAAGGGGGTGCCCGATGGCGACGAACCCTCCGCTCGTGGGCGAGATCGCTGAATTCGTGCGGGAGGAGCACGCGACCGTCCTGCTGCCTCTTTTGATGAAGATGGACCGGATCGCCGATCGGCTCGAGGAGGGCGACGCGGTCCCGGTGGACGAGGTCCGCGTCGGGCTCGGCCTGTGGTCCCGGTACCTCTCCCAGGTGCGGGTCCCCCGGATCCGTGACCTGTTCGGCGCCTTCCCGATCGCGGAGGAGATTCCGGCGTGCGCCTCCCGGATCCGTGAGCTGCGCGAGCAGCAGATCCTCGAGAACACCCGGGTCCCGTCGCTCGAGCGGATGCTCGGGTACTACTCCACGGGCCAGTTCGGCGGCCGGCCGATGCTGACCGGGATGCTCCGGGGGGCCAGCGCCTCGGACCGCGCCTGGGCCGCGTACGAGGAGGAGTACGTCGTGCACTGCCTCGTTCGCTCGATCGCTCCCGCGTCTCAGGCGCGCGCCGAGGAGACCCTCCGAAGGGCGAGGGAGGTCCTCCGCGGCCTCGCCGCCGAGGTCGACACGTACGTCGGGGCCGCGGCGACCACGGTCGCGGCGCCTCCGTCGCCGACCACGGCTCCCGCGTGAACCGTCTCTTGCCTCCGCCCCGGGCCCACGCGCGGCGTCTCTCCTCTGGGACGAGGAGAAGACCTAAGGGTACGGGGGCTTCCCGCGCACGGGATGGCCACCGAGTACCTGGTCGTGGTCTCCGAAACGGACCCGGTCGCGGTCCGGGTCGCCGCGCTTTGGGGAACCCCGCCCGCCGACGAGGGACACGTCGAGGGGACCCCGATACGCCGGCTCGCGCCGGGAGTGGGGTTGCTCAAGCGCGGGGTCCGGCACGTTCACGACGAGCGCCTCGACCTCCGCCTGCCCGCTCCGCTCCGGGCCGACGCACCCACCCTCGTCTTCCCCTCCATCCACCGCAGCGAACAGAGCGTGGCATGCCTCACGGTGCATCCGCTCGGCAACGCAGGCGACACGGCGGACGTCGGCGGCCGGCCCCGCACCCTCGTCCCCACCGACCCGCCGCGAATGGCGGCCGCCCTACGGGCGCTGGCCGAAGGCGCTCCCGGCGCGGGGGTTCCCGCCACCTACGAGGCGACCCACCACGGGCCCGAGCTCGCCCTGCCCGGGTTCTTCGTGGAGATCGGCTTCGGAAAACGGTCCGAACCGTCGGCGGAGGCGGTCCGGCTGCTCGCTCGCATCCTGCCGGCCCTCACCGTGACGACCGGCGACCGGGTCGCGGTCGGGGTAGGAGGGGGTCACTACGCGCCGCGCTTCACGGAGCTCGCCCTGCGGAGGCGCTGGGCGTTCGGCCACCTCATCTCCCGGCACGCGCTCGTCGGGCTCGACCGGGACACCGCCCGGTCCGCGCTCGCCCGGACCCCCGGGGCGGAGGGAATCCTCTACGTGAGGTCCGAGGACGCCGGGCACCCCAGCTTCGAAGGCCTAGCGGCGCGGCTCCGCGAGAAGGAAGCTCCCCGAAGGGGCGACGGCGCGGAGGCGCCTACGGGCGACGCTCCGCCGGCTTCTGGAACATGATCGCGCCCGACCGGTAGACGGCCTTTCCGAGGCGGACCGCTTGCGTGGAGGCGACGCCCGGCGCGCGTTCCGCGAGCATGAGGCTCTCGACGATCTGGCGAAAGAGGGCGCTCTGGTTGATCTCGGGGTGGCGTTCGAGGAACTCCGCCTCGTCGGGCGTGATGGTGATGTTCTTCCTCAACATACCCTGCGCAGGGAGTTCGGCTCTGGCGCGAGACCGCATACCCCACCGATAGAGAGGGCGTATAAGTGCGTATGGGTAGGGATGAAATCTACCCAAACTCTTGTCGTCTCGACACCCTCCCGGCCGAACAAAAGGAGGGGCCAGAAGGCTCAGCCCGCTCTGTCTGCCACGGGGAAGGCTCCATTCCTCGACCCCTTCCGCGAAAGGGCTCCACGCTCGCAGTTCGAGGGAATCATGGGTCCTTTTGGAGCTCCCGCTCGACGTCTCCGAACGACCGGCCATAGACGACCCGGTCCGTGAGCGAGAGACCCTAGAACAAACCGTCGCCGTGGAAGATGGAGACGGTCCGGTCGCCGACTCGGACGTCCCGCCACGGGAGGTTCGAGGTCATCGGCTCGCTCTTAGTTCCCTTCTCTTGGAATCGTCCTCGATCAGACGACGGGTTTCCTCCACAGAGATTCGGTCGCCTCTCAGCTTCCGAGAGGCCCCCTCTTTGGGGATGCCGGGCTCCTTCTCCCGTCGCTGCATCTCCTCCAGAAGGCTCTCTAGAGGGTGGCGCTCCATGCAGTCAATCCAAGCCCTTCGCTGAGCGTGACCGTAGCCCACACACAGGAATCCCACGGTCCGCCCACCCACTGCTTCCGAGTGGTATCTCCCGCTTCGAGAATCCAGTGGTCGTGAAGCGCGATGGCCCCTCGCCGTGTCGGAGCCGAGACGTCCGTTCGGGTCGGGGCGGTGTTTGGTTCCAGTACTCCGTCCGCCGGTGACCGAGTACTGGGATCTCGCTCGGCGACCATGCACGCCCCCTTCGCTACTCTCGGAGGCCGCTGTGAACGGGGGATCTTGGAGGCGAGGCACCTCCGCGAACCCCAATCACCGTCGTTACCAGTCCGATGACGAAGAACACGGCACCGTAAACAGCGAAAGAGAGAAGGGCTGCCTCGCAGTTTGCGGCGTCAACGCCCGGTGCTGAATAGCAAGCGCTCGACCGAGGTACACTGAGGGCCCCGTAGACCACTAGAATCTGGCCCACGCACATTAGGAGGAGGCCGGGCCAGATGGCGTAGCGGGTTAGACTGCCGGGCACGGTTTCCTACACCGGACATTCGGCCACAATATACTCTTGGTGAGTGGAAAACAATGTCAATGAGTGCGCATTCTCGCGAGGGGAAACAGGTGCGGGGCGGGTCGGAGACCCCCGCGCGGGGCGGACGAGCGTCGCTCGAGGTCGGCTCGGCCGGCCGCCCGTTCGGCGCCGTCGGGGCCACCCGGGCCGGGGCCGACGACCGGCCGGGGCGACGGAACGTGCCGGCAGAGAGAGGGGCTAACGGGGCCGCGCGGAGGTCGCGGGCGGTGGAGCCCGACCTCCCGGCGGTAATCCAGGTCGTTGGCCCGAGCGGGTCCGGCAAGACCACGGTCGTGGAAGAGAGCGTGCGCCGGCTGGTCGCGCGCGGGTTGAGGGTGGGGGTCGTCAAGCACTCGCATCACCCGCCCGACCTTCCCCGGAAGGATACCGGACGCTACCGCGCGGCCGGGGCGCACGTGGTGGTCTTCGACTCGACCGAGTCGCTCCTCTACCTTCGCGACACCCCACCGACCCTCGTGCGTCTCCTCCCGGTCGACGTGGTCCTCGTCGAAGGGTACACCCGTCGCTCGTTCGGAGGGCTCCGTCTGAGGATCCGAAACCCGCGCGAGGCGCCGGGACTCGTCGAGCAGGTTCTCGCCCGGGCGCCCCTCCGCCGGCGCCGGATGACGATCGAGCTCGATGGCCGACGCCGGGCGGCGGACCCGCTCTGGACGTTCGTGGGCCATCTCATGTCGGCCCGAAGCGTTCGCGAGGTCCGACGCCCGTGATGCGGACGGACCCCCCGCTCGCGCCGGTCCGGCACGCCTTCGTCCTCCTCGGGCGCGCGACGCGGCTCCCCGAAAAATTCCTCCTCGCGGTCGACGGCGAGCCGATCGTCCGGAGGGAGGTGCGCCTCCTCACGGAGGCGGGCCTCGAGGTGATGGTCGTGAGCGTCCTTCCCCGCGACCTCGGCGGGGTCCGGGTCGTGGCCGACCCGTTCGATGCGGGACCGCTCGGCGGCCTCGAGGTCGCGCTCGCTCGGGCGGACGGGCCGTTCTTCCTGTTCGGAGGCGACATGCCGTTCCTCGGCGTCGCCGGCATCCGGACGATGCAGGCGGAGTTCGACGGGCGGACGCTCGTACCGGTCGGACCGGGCGGTGAGTGGGAGGTCCTCCACGCTATCTACGCGGGGGTCGACGCCCGCCGGGTCGAGGCGCTCCGCAGAGAGGGTCGCGGCCTGAAGGACCTCGTCGCGGAGCTCGACCGGGCCGGCGGGGTGCGGTTCCTCCCCGCCGGCGCGATCGAACCGTCGTCGTTCCGGGACGTCGACACGGCCGAAGAGTACCGTCGTCTTGCGCGCGACCCGGCTCTCGGGCCCACCGGGCGCCGCTCGTCCGATTTTGGAGGCGGCTAAATAGCCCGGCCCCCTACGGACGTGCAACCGCGTGCGTCGGTCGCTGGACATGGTTCGGGTCGTTCTCGACGGGGAGCCGCGAGAGACCCCGACGAGCGCGTCCCTCCTCGAGTTCTTGCGCGACGCCGGGCGCAGCGTTCCGAGCGTCTGCTATCACCCGAAGCTCGGCCCCCTCGAGACGTGCGACACCTGCCTCGTCGTCGTCGACGGGCGCTTCGTGCGGTCGTGCGCGACGCGGATCGAGGACGGCATGCAGGTGGACGCATCGAGCCCGACGGTCGTCGCCGCCCGGGAGGCCGCGATGGGCCGCCTCCTCGAGAACCACGAGCTCGCGTGCACGATCTGCGACCGCAACAACGGCGACTGCGAGCTTCACAACACCGCGCTCCGCATGGGGATCCGACACCAGTCGTTCCGGCCGAAGCCGTACCCGGTCGACGAGTCGAGCCCGTTCTACTCCTACAACCCGAGCCAGTGCATCCTCTGCGGCCGCTGCGTCGAGGCCTGCCAGGAGGTCGTCGTGCACGAGGTCCTGCACATCGACTGGACGCTCCAGCCGCCCCGGGTCGTCTGGGACGACGGCGCGGAGATCGACCGCTCGTCGTGCGTCTCGTGCGGGACGTGCGCGACCGTCTGCCCCGTCGACGCCCTCCTCGAGAAGTCGATGAAGGGACGCGCGGCGCACTTCTCGGGCCTCTCGGCCCCCGCGCGCTCGCACCTCGTCTCGTGGGTCAAGGAGGCCTCGCCCGACCTCGAACCGCTCTGGCTGTCGAGCGAGATCGAGGCCGCGTCGCGCGCGGGCTCGATCGCGCGGACCAAGACCGTCTGCCCGTTCTGCGGCGTCGGGTGCTCGTTCGAGGTCTGGACCCGCGGCCGCGAGATCCTGAAGGTGCTCCCGCGCCCCGAGTCCCCGGCGAACGGGATCGCGACCTGCGTGAAAGGGAAGTTCGGCCTCGGGTTCGTCAACAGCCCGAACCGCCTCACCGAGCCGCTCGTGCGCGACGGCGACCGGTTCCGCGCGACGGGGTGGGACGACGCCCTCGACCGGGTCGCCACCCGCCTCCGGGAGATCCGCGAGCGCTACGGACCCGACTCGATCGGGATCGTCGCCACGTGCACCGGGACGAACGAGGAGGCGTACCTCACCCAGAAGTTCGCCCGCCAGGTCATCGGCACGAACAACGTCGACAACTGCGCGCGCTACTGCCAAGCCCCGGCCACGACCGGCCTCTTCCGCACGGTCGGTGTCGGCGCCGACCCGGGGACCTTCACCGACATCGAGAGCGCGGAGCTCGTGATGACGATCGGGTCGAACGCCGCCGAGGCGCACCCGGTCCTCGCGGGACGGATCAAACGGGCGCAAAAACGGGGCCACCTGAAGCTCCTCGTCGTCGACCCGCGGCGCCACGAGCTCGCCGCCCGGGCGGACCTCTTTCTCTCGCCCCGCGCCGGGACCGACCTCGTGCTCCTCAACGCGGTCGCCCGCTACATCGTCGACCAGGGCTGGGAGGACCGTCGCTTCATCGCCGAGCGGACGCAGGGCTTCGACCGATGGAGAGAGAGCCTCGCGAAGTTCACCCTCGAGTTCGCGGAGGAGGCCACGGGGATCCCTCGGGCCGAGATCGTCCGGACGGCCGAGATGTTCCACGCCGCCCGCACCGCGTGCATCCTGTGGGCGATGGGCGTGACCCAGCACCAGAACGGGAGCGACACCTCCACTGCGATCTGCAACCTCCTCCTCGTCACCGGCAACTTCGGGCGCCCCTCGACCGGGGGCTACCCTTTGCGCGGGCACGCGAACGTGCAGGGCGTGAGCGACTTCGGGTGCCTGCCCGCGTTCCTTCCGGGATACGAGCGGGTCGACAACGCCGACGCGCGGGCGCGCGTCGAACGGGAGTGGACGACGCCCCTTCCGACGACGAAGGGTCTCACGAGCACGGAGTTCGTCGACGCGATCCTCGACGGGCGCCTCCACGCCCTGTACATCCTCGGGGAGGACAAGCTGCTCGCCGACGCGGACGAGGCGAAGGTGGCGAAGGCGTTCGAACGCCTCGACCTCCTGGTCGTCCAGGACCTCTTCCTGACCCGTACCGCCGAGTACGCCGACGTCGTGCTCCCCGTCGCGGCGAGCCTCGAGAAGGAGGGTTCGTTCGTCAACACCGAACGCCGCCTCCAGCGCCTCTACCGCGCGATCCCGCCGCTCGAGGGGACGAAGACCGACGGGGAGATCCTCACCTCGCTCGCGAACCGGCTCGGCGCCGGCTGGACCGCGACGTCGCCGTCCGAGGTGCTCGACGAGGTCGCGCGGGTCACTCCCGCCTTCGCCGGCGCGAGCTTCGCCCGGCTCGAGGGCTTCCGGAGCCTCCTCTGGCCGATCCGCGCCGACGGGACCGACACGCCGGTCCTCCACCTCGACCGGTTCAACCTTCCCGAGGGGAAGGCGCGCTTCTTCCCGGTCGACGTGACCGAGCCCGCGCCGGTCGACCCCGAGTTCGACCTCTCGCTCGACAACGGCCGGGTCCTCGAGCACTTCCACTGGGGGAACCTCACGTACGAGACCGCCGGGATCGCCGCGAAAGTCCCCGGCTCGTACGTCGAGGTGTCGAGCGCCCTCGCCGACGAGCGGGGCCTCCGGGAAGGCGACTCGGTGCGCCTCGTCTCCGCGTCGGGAGCGGTCCGGACGCGGGTCCACGTCACCGACCGCGTCCGTGGCCGCACGCTGTTCCTTTCCCTGAACGACCGCGCCGAAGCGGCCGTCAACCGGCTCACGAGCGACGTCCGGGACCCGCCGACCGCGACGCCCGACTACAAGGGGACCCGGGTCCGTCTCGAGCGGATCGACTCGGCCGGCCCGCTCGAATCGCCCGTCCGTCCCTCGAACCCGCGCGGTAAGCTCCGCCGCCCCCAGCACGGGGTCGAGGTCGCGAAGAAGTGGGCCCGGCCCGACTACCGGCCTCCGGGGAGCTAGCATGGCGCGCCCGATCCGTTCCCGACCCCCGGCGAGCGCGACGGCCTCGGTCGTCGGCCCCTCCGGGACGCTCGGGACCGATCTCGCCGCCTCGGCCGACTCCCTGCGCGCATTCCTCGCCCTCCTGCGTCTCCTGGACGAGAAAGGGTTCCTGCGGCTCGGCCACGACCTCCTCCGCGAGGAGGACCGGGTGGTCGAGGTCCTCGCCCAGCGGCTGCCGGCCTCCGACGTCCGCGGGGCGATGCGCGCGGCGACCGCCCTCGCATCGGCGTTCCGCGACGTCGACCCCGCCACGCTCGCCTCCTGGAGCGCCCGGGTCCCGCGCGCGCTCGCCGAGGCCGAGCGCGCCGCCTCCGGCCCGCCGATCGGCCCGGTCGAGGTGCTCGCCGCTCTGAACGACCCGGACGTCAACCGCGGCGTGCGCATGACCCTCGGGTTCCTGCGGGGCGCCGGTCGGTCCCCCGGACCGTGAGATGAGGTCGGGCGAGCTCGCGAGCGTCGCGACCGTCGAGAGCGTGAAGTGGTCGGTCCCGGCCGGTCGCGAGCCGCTCTCCTATTCGGCGCCCGAGACGGTCGTGACGGAGGAACCGCTCGAGATCCGCCTCGTCCACGGGGGCCGGGCCGAGACGGTGAGCGTCACGATGCGCACGCCGACCGACGACGAGAGCCTCGCCGCCGGGTTCCTGTTCGCGGAAGGCATCCTCACCGACCGCGCCGCGGTCGAGCGGATCGAGTCCCACGCCGCGAGCGGGGACCAGATCGTCGACGTCCACACTCGCCGGCCCGTCACGATCGA
>JAJZGO010000022.1 GCA_021798415.1 Thermoplasmata archaeon
CGCGGCCGGCCGTGCTGGAGGGGTCGCGGGCGCGCTCCTTCGTGGGGGCGGCGGGAGCGGGGGAGCGGCCCGCTCGACCGGAGCGACCGCCGGCCGCGGCGGTACCGGAAGGCCGAGATGCTGGCAGAGCGCCGCCTCGCGCTCGAACGGAAGGCCGAGCCGCCGGGCCTCCTCCCTCTCCTCCTCGGCGAGCGACGGCTCGCCGGTGCGCGCGAGGGCGACGGAGTGCAGGAACCTCAGCTGCGGGTCCTCGGGCGTGCGAGAGAGCATCGCCTCGATCTCGACGCGGGCCCCGGCCCAATCCCCGAGGTCGGCGAGGGCGGCGACGAGGTGGGCGCGTACCTCGGTCCGCGCCTCGTCCTCCTCGAGGAGGGCGCGGTAGACCTCGACCTCCTCCTTCGGACGCGAGCGGGCGCCGAACACGGCCGCCTTTCCCATGCGGGCGTCGACGTCCTCGGGGCGTCCCGAGAGCACCTCGTCAAACACGCGGTCCGCGTCGTCGACGAGCCCGAGCGCGAGCAGCGAGCGCCCGACACCGATCTTCGCGGGCCCGAACTCGGGCTTGAGGCCGACCGCCTGGCGGTAGAACCGCAGCGCGAGCGCCGGCACGCCCCAGTCGAGCCAGGTCCGGGCGCGGTGCACGACCTCGTCGAGCTGCTGCGCGCTCGGGAGCAGGCGACGGCTCTCGCGCGGCGGGGCGCGCGGCTCCTCGCCGAGCATCGTCTCGAGCCCGAGCTGGCGGGCGAGCTCGGTGAACCGGGGACCCTCGACCAAGGTGCCGCCGCGTCGAACGACGTCGGCAGCGATCGCGAGCGGAAGGTGGCCCGGGGTGAAGACGACCGCGCGGACGGAGGTCTCCGCCTCCGAGTCGAACAGCTTGCGGATCGTGTCGAGCGAGACCCGCGTCGGGTCTTCGAGAAACGCGTAGAGGAATCCGTCGCCCGTGCGGAGGACGAGTCCCTCGGGGATCGGCTTCGCGGCGTCGAGCCGCTGGCCCATGGCCTCGACCAGCGCGCTTGCGAGCCCGACGAACGCGGACGGCGTCATCGCCGATGGGAAGGCCCGGTGCGTTAAATACCATGGTCGTCCAACGGAAACCGTCGTGAACCTGGCCGCCCTCTTCCGCTACCTTCCCGCGATCGAGGCCGAACTCAGGGCGACGTACGGGCGCGAGCGGCCTCGCGTGCCCCCGGTGCTCCGTCCGTACCTCGACGCCAATCGCGAGTTCTCGCTGCGCGGCGGCAAGCGGTTCCGTGCGGTGCTCGTCCTCGCGGGCTACCACCTCTCCACGGGCCGCGCGCCGAAACCGGTCCTCTCGGCGGCGGCGGCGCTCGAGCACTTCCAGAGCTGGATGCTGATCCACGACGACATCATCGACCACGCCGAAGAGCGGCGCGGTGGGCCGAGCCTCCACCGGGCGATGGCGCGCGACCACGAGCGCGCGAAGCTCGGCGGCTCGAGCGAGGAGTACGGCACCGGGACCGCGATCACGCTCGGCGACCTCGAGGAACCGTTCACCGTCGAAGCCCTCCTCGCGGCCCGCGCCCCGGCGGCGGCGCGGCTCGCGGCGCTCGCCGAGTACGTTCGGATGACGCGCGAGACCGCGTACGGCCAGCTCCTCGACATCCGCAACGGGACGCTCGCGCCCGGCGACGTCCGTGAGGAGGACGTGCTGAACGTCCACCGGCTCAAGTCGGCGGTCTACACGGTCGCCGCACCGCTACGGATCGGCGCTCTCCTCGGCGGGACGCCGGAGCGCCGGCTCGCCGACCTCACCGCGTTCGCGACCGATGTCGGCATCGCGTTCCAGCTGCGCGACGACGTGCTCGGCGCCGGCTTCGATGCCGAGGCGAGCGGCAAGAGCGCGAACGATCTCATCGAGGGAAAGCGCACGCTCCTCGTCGTCCGCGCCTGGCAGAAGGGCACCGAGGAGGACCGGACCCGGCTCGCGCGCGTGCTCGGGAACCCGACCGCCTCGCCCGAGGACGTCGAGCGCGCGCGCGACGTCATCCGCGGGACCGGGAGCCTCGAGTATTCCGAGCGCCGGATCGCGGAGCTCACCGAACGCGCGACCGCGCGCGTGGCGTCGAGCCGGACGATCCGGCCCGAGGGGAAACCGCTCTTGCGCGACGTCGCGGACCGGCTCGTGCGACGGAAGGCGTAGCGGGCCCGGGTATCGGACCTTGGTCAGGCGGGTCCGGACTCGACGGACGGCTGGACGCCGGCCGCCTGGAGGGCCTGCGTGAGTTCCTGCTGCAGCGTCGTGTAGCGTTCGCGCAGGTGGTTCTCCTGCCGTTCGATCGCCTTCAGGCGGACCTCAGCGGTCTCCTTCTCCTCGGTCAGGAGGTCCTCGACCTCCTTGCGGCCCTTCGCCTTCACCAGGAGACCCCCGATTGGGCGGTAGATCGTCGCGTCCTCGGGGACGGTCTTCAGTTCCTCGAGCGTATTGGAGACCTCCCGCACCTTGAGGTCGATCTGCAGCCGTTGCTGCTGGACCGCTCCGAGCTCCTGCTGGAGCCGTTGGAACTGCTTGATGTCGTTCTGAAGCTTCGCGGGAATCGCCACGAACGGCCGACCTTTAGCGCAAGATAAGCGCTTCGGGCGCTACGCGGACGAGGACCGGGCGTCGGACGGGCGGGTCGCCGTGCGTCCGGTGCGCAGCGCGAGGTCGACCCAACCGAGATAGGTATTGAGCGCGGCCCGCATCGCCCCGACGTCCCGGGCGGAGATCGCGACCTCGACGGTCGCCGCGTCGGGCGACGAGACGCTCGCCCGCGCCCGCGGGACCTCGCGCGACGCCTCGGGTCCGAGGGAGGAGTGGAGCCAGACGCGGAGCGCGGGGTCGGCGAGCCGGACGGTCACGCGGGCCGTCCACTCCGATCGCCCGTCGGTCATCGTGCGATCTCGCGGTCGAGCCGGGCGAGGACGCGGTCGGTCTTTTCCGCCGCGGCCCGGACGTAGCTCGACGGGTCGAGGAGCGTGTCGATCTGCTCGTCCGAGAGGAGGGCGCGGACCGTCGGGTCCGCCTTCGCACGGCTCGCGAGCGAGCCGGTCCCCGTCGCGTGCGTGAGCCGGCGCAAAAGCTCGTGCGCGTCGTGCCGGGCGAGTCCGCCCGAAGTGAGCGCCAGCATGAGGCTCTCGGTCATCGCTTCCCCGCCCGAGCGATCGATCTCGGCCGCCATCCGGTCGACGTCGACCTTCAGTCCCGAGAAGACGCCGGTGAGCTTCGTCAGGAGGTCGTCGGTGAGGACGATCGCGTGCGGGAGCACGATCCGCTCGTTCGCGGAGTTCGATAGGTCCCGCTCGTGCCACTGCGCCATGTTCTCGAGCGGTGGGAGGGCGAACGCCCGGACGAGCCGCGCGAGGCTCGTCACGTTCTCGCTGACGAGCGGATTGCGCTTCTGGGCCATCGTCGAGCTGCCGACCTGGCGCGCCTCGTCGAACGGCTCCTGGACTTCGGCGATCTCCGTCCGCTGGAGGTTCCGCACCTCCGTGCCGAGCCGCTCGGCGGTCCCGGCGATGAGCGCGAGCAGGTTCGTGAACTCCGCCACGCGGTCGCGGCCCACGATCTGCGTGGGGGCCTCGTCGGCGGCGATCCCGAGCTTTTGCATCACGCGCGACTCCACTTCGCTCGCGTGCCGGCCGAACGACGCGCCGGTGCCGACCGCACCGGCCATTTTTCCGACCGCGAGGCGCGGGCGAAGCTCGTCCAGGCGCTCGCGATGGCGCATCACTTCGGCGGCGGCGACCGCGACCTTGTAGCCGAAGCTGATCGGCACGCCGTGCTGGCCGTGCGTCCGGCCGATCTCGGCCGTCGCGCGATGTCGGCGGGCGAGGTCGACGAGCACTTTCGCGAGGTCGGTGAGGTCGCCGCGCAACACCGCGAGGCTCTCGGCGAGCTCGAGGGCGAGCGCGGTGTCGGTGATGTCGGCGCTGGTCGCCCCGAAGTGCACCCACCGTCCCGCGGGACCGGCCGCTTCCGCGAGGGCGCGGGAGATCGCCATCACGTCGTGGCGCAGCGACCGCTCGAGCTCGTCGACGCGGTCGACCGACACGGAAGCGACGTGCGCGGCTCGGTCGATCGCGTCCGCCGCGTCCTTCGGGACGAGACCGAGGTCGGCTTCCGCGGCCGCGAGCGCGGCCTCGACCCGCAGGGCGCGCTCGAGACGGGCCCCGCGAGAGAAGAGCGCCCGCACAGAGTCGCGTCCGTAGCGGAACTCGAGCGGACAGAAGAGGGACGACGATTCGTCCGCCACGACCGGGGAGCCGGGGGGGGCTATATAGCGGTTCGCCGGCCGCCGGCGGTCGGCGCCCCTCGACCCGCGGCTTCTTCAAGGCCGGGCCCGATGGACCGCCCGAAGATGACGGCCGGCCTTCTGGTCGCTCTCGGCGGCAACGCGCTCCAGCGGGCCGGAGGCACGGGCTCGTGGGAGGAGGCGCGCGCCCAGATGCGCGCGACCGTCGCGGTGCTCGCCGAGGTCGCCTCCGAGGGCGGCCCGCTGGTCCTCACGCACGGCAACGGACCCCAGATCGGCACCCTCCTCCGCCAGAACGAGCTCGCGGCCCGCGAGGTCCCCTCACGCCCGATGGACGTCCTCGGGGCGGAAACGCAGGGGCAGGTCGGCTACCTCATCCAGACGGAACTGACCCCGGCCCTGCGGCAGCGCAAGGTGAGCCGTTCGGTCCTCACGATCGTGAGCCGCATGGAGGTGGCGCGGTCCGACCCGGCGTTCCGGCGCCCGGAGAAGCCCGTCGGCCGGTACTACACCGACGACGAGGCCCGGCGGTTCCGCAAGCAACTCGGGTGGTCGATGGAGTACGACGGCGCGCGGGGCGGTTGGCGGCGGGTCGTGCCGTCCCCCCGCCCCGTGCGCTGGCTCGAGGGGGACGCGGTCCGTCACCTGCTCGACGCGCGTCTCGCGTCGAGCTGGGTCCCGGTCGTCGCGGGCGGTGGGGGGATCCCAGTCGTCCGGCGTCCCGACGGAGGCTACGAGGGCGTCGAGGCCGTCATCGACAAGGACCTCGCGGCCTCGCTGGTCGCCCGGGAGCTCGACCTCGACACGCTCGCGATCGTGACAGACGTCCCGGGTGCGGCCGTCGCGTTCCGTCGCCCGGGCGAGCGCTGGCTCCGTGACGTCTCGCTCACGGAGCTCGAGCGCCTCGCCGCGGCGGGAGAGTTCTCCGCCGGCAGCATGGCACCGAAAGTCGAGGCCGGCATCGGATTCCTCCGCCGCGGGGGCCGTCGGTTCGTGATCGCCGACATCCCGTCGCTCGCGCGGGCCCTACGGGGTGAGGCGGGAACTCGCGTCACGGCGGACTAGAGCCACGAGGCTCGTCCCGTCGGAGGATGCGGTCCACCCCGGTCCCGTACTGGAGCGCCCGCTTCGGCCGCTCCGCGAGGCGCGCAGGCAGGCCGCGACGTTCGGCCCAGGCCCGGAGGAACGCCTTCGGCGTGGGTCGGGGGGCGCGGAGCGCGACGGGGATCGCCTGGGCGGCCGCGACGAATCCCGGGTCGAGGTACGGCGCATGGACCGTCTTGCCGAACCGTCGCGCGATCGCAAGCGAGCGGGGCCAATCGTCGCCGAGCAGGCGGGCGAGGTCTTCGGCGGAACGCTGGCGCAGTGCGTCGTCGTCGAGCGACCGGTAGTGGGCGTAGCCCAGGAAGAGCTCGTCCGCCCCCTGGCCGCAGAGTACATCGGCCGCGGGAGCGTGGCGGACCGCGAGACCGAAGGCGACGAGGACCCGACGGACGACGGACGAGACGTGCGAGGTCGTGTCGGCGAGCTCCGCCGCCATCGCGCGGACGTCCGCTTCCGACACGATCGCGGGAACCCACCGCAGCCTCAGGGTGCGCGCGGCCTCCTCGGCGTCCAGGAGGTCCGGGCTCTGCGGCGTCCCGACCGTCGCTAGGACGAGTCCCCGGCGTCCGCGGAGCTCCCAGGCGAGGAACGACGAGTCGAGCCCGCCCGAGAAGAGGAGCGCGAGCACCCCCGAGCCCGTCGTCCACGGGGCGAGGGCCCGCTCCCACGCGGATTCGAGGGCCCCGGAGGGCCCGGTCGGGAGCGCATCCATCGGTTCGTGGGCCGGACTGCTCACGCCGAGCGAACGCTTTAACGACACCGCGCGTCCCGGGCCCGATGGCGCCGACGGGGTCCGCCCCCCGCGGAGGGCGACGTGCCCTGTTCGTTGACCGCGACGGCACGCTCAACCCGGATCTCCACTACCTCCGGGAGCCCGAGCGCCTCGAGCTCTATCGCGGGGTCGGAGAAGCGCTCGCCGCCGCCGGCCGGCACGGCTACCTCGTCCTTTGCGTCACCAACCAGTCGGGGGTCGAGCGGGGGTTCTACCGGGCCGAGGACGTCGAGGGGATCCATGCGCGCCTCAACGAGCGCCTGAGGCCGTACGGGGCTACGGTCGACGGGTTCTACTATTGTCCGCACGCCCCCGAGCGCGGCTGCGACTGCCGCAAGCCGGGCATCGGGCTCTTCGAGCGCGCGGCGCGGGAGTGGGGTGTCGATTTTCCGACCAGCGCCGTGGTCGGTGACCGCGCCCTCGACATCGCGGCCGGCCACCGGCTCGGGACGTTGACCGCCCTCGTTTGGGTCGCCGGCCACGAGCCCGCGATCCGGGCGGAGCTCGACGAGCTGCGCGTCGTCCCCGACCTTTCGGCCGATTCGTTCCGGGCCGCGGTCTACCGGATCCTCGCCCGGGGCTGAACCGGCCCTCCGCCTTCGGCCCCGGAAGGCGTTAAGCCGACCGCCTTTTGGGCCGGCGAGGGTCGGTCTCGTGCTCTCGTCGTTCGCTCTCGCGGTCGCCGGCGTCGTCTCGACCTGCGGCCTCGCCGGCGCGGCGGTCGCGGCCCGCGCGCTCACCCTGCCGGCCGGCGCGGTCGCCGCCGTCTTCGGTTCGCTGATCGTCGTGCTGGTCGGGTTCCCGTTCCTCGCGCTCCTGATCCTCTTCGTCGTCGCGAGCGTCCTCGCGACCCGCTACCAGCTGGGCGAGAAGCGTCGCCGCTCCGTCCAGGAGGGCTCGGCGGGGGAGCGCGGGGTTTCGAACGTCGTCGCCCACATCGTCGTCCCGACGGCGCTCGCGGTCGCTTCGGTCGGGGTTTCCCCGCACCTCGCGTTCGGCGCCCTCGCGGTCCTCTACACGAGCGCGCTCGCCTTCGGGGCCTCCGACACGTTCGCGAGCGAGTTCGGCGTGCTCGCGGGCCGCGCCCGCAGCATCCTCACGCTCCGTCCGGTCGAGCCCGGTACGAACGGCGGTGTCTCGGCGGTCGGTCAGGCGTTCGCCTTCGCCGGTGCCGTCACGACCGCGCTCGTCGCGGTCGGCCTCTTCGCCGCGTTCGCGATGCCGGTCGTCCGCCCCGCGGAATTCGTCGCGACGGCCGTGGTCGCGGGGTTCGCGGGCTGCCAGGTCGACTCGGTGCTCGGCGAGACGCTCGAGAACCGCGGGATCCTGACGAAGGGGACCACGAACCTTCTCGGCATGATCTCCTCGGTCGCGATCGCGATCGCGATCTGGGTCGCCGTCGGGGGGACCATCTAGTGCCGACGCGCCCGGCGGGGGGCAGCGTCGTCCTCCTCTCGGGGGGGATGGACTCGGCCACGTGCCTCGCGCTCGCCGCCCGCGACCGCCCTCCGGTCCACGCCCTCACGGTCGTCTACGGGCAGCGGCACCTCCGCGAGATCCGCTCCGCGCGGCGGCTCGGCCGGCGCTACGCGGTCGCCAGGCACATCGTCCTCGACCTTCCCCTCGGCCCGCTGCTCGACTCGGCCCTCACGCGCTCCGGGCGCCCGCTCCCCGGAGCGCGGCGTCGCCGTGGGTCGATCCCGACGACGTACGTGCCGGCGCGCAACACGATCCTCCTCGCCGTGGCGCTCGGCTACGCCGAAAGCGAGGGATGCGGAGCGATCTACTACGGCGCCAACGCGGTCGACTACTCGGGCTACCCGGACTGCCGGCCCGAGTTCGTCCGGGCGTTCGCGCGACTCGCCCGGCTCGCGACCCGCGCCGGCGTCGAAGGGGGGCGGACGATCCGCGTCGTCGCCCCGTTGCTCCACCGGTCGAAGGGCGACATCGTGCGGCTCGGCGATCGCCTCGGGGTCCCCTGGGAGCTTACCTGGAGCTGCTATGCGGGCGGCGAACGACCGTGCGGACAGTGCGATGCCTGCCGGTTGCGGGCCCGAGGGTTCCGCCAAGCGGGTCGCACGGACCCGCTCGTGCCGGGCCTTCGTCCCGGTTCGCGACGAAGCGCCTAGGCCACCGGGGTCACCGGCGAGGCGCACGCCGAGCAGCGCTTCGCGGCGAGCGGGATCTGCGAAAGGCACTCGGGACACGCGCGGGTCGTGGGAGCAGCCTTCGGGGCCTTCGCCTCCCGGCGGTCCATGAAACGCTGGTACGGCAGGGCGATCGCGAAGAATACGACGATCGCGATGATGAGGAACGAGATCACCGAGTTGAGGAACGCCCCCTGCTGGAACGTGCTCCCGTTCACGTGGGACTTCCACGACGAGAAGTCGAAGCTCCCGGCCACGCCGATGAGCGGGGTGAAGATGTCGGCGACCAGCGCCGTGATGAGCGCGGAGAACGCCGCGCCGATGACGAACGCGACCGCCAGCTGGACGAGGTTGCCCCGCATCAGGAACTTCACGAAGTCCTCTCGGATGGATGCCATATCGTCGCCCTCGGGCCCGCGGAGCCGGCCGAGCTATTTGGACTTTCCGGCGACCGCCCCGGAGCGCGGGGAACCCCCCGGGGGTCTTACATCGTTTCGAGGCGCGTGAGGCCGAGGAGGTCGAGCGAGTTCCCGAGCGTCTGCCGGACCGCCGCGACGAGCGCGATGCGGCTTTCGCGTTCGGCCTCCGAGCGCAGGACGGGGACCGCGTGGTAGAACCGATTGAACTGGTCGGCGAGGTCGTGCGCGTACCCCGCGAGCGCCTGCACGTGGGCCGAGCGCGCGACGTAGGCGACCGTCCGCGGCAGCCGGGCGATTACCCGCACGAGCGCGGCTTCCTCCGGATGCGAGAGCCGGGCGGCGTCGAACGGATACGGAGGACGGTCCGCGTTGCCCTTGCGCAGCACGCTCGACGCCCGCGCGTACGAGTACTGGACGAACGGCCCGCTGCGGCCCTCGAACGAGAGCGCATCCTCCCACCGGAAGACGACCGGCTTCTCGGGAGCGACCCGAACGATGTGGTAGCGGATGGCGCCCGTCGCGACCGCCTCCGCGATCGCCTCGACCGCCTCCTCGGCGAGGTCTTCGCGCCGCGCCACCACCTCGCCACGGGCGCGGGAGACCGCCTCTTCGAGCAGGTGGTCGAGCCAGACCGCCGACCCCCCTCGGGTCGACATCCGGCCGCCTTCGGGGACGGTGATGTCCTGGTAGATCAGATAGGTCGGCCGCCGGGTCTCCCCGATCTCCTCGAGCAGGGCGTCGAGCGTCCGCGCGTGGAGCTGGTGGTCCTGGCCGAGGACATCGAGGACCCGGGCGAACCGGGCGAACTTCGACAGGTGGTACGCGACATCCCGCGTGACGTAGAGGCTCGTGCCGTTCCCCCGCTGGACGACGATGCGCGTCGACTCCTTCGGCAGGCCGTGGCCGCTCGCATCGATCGCCCACGCACCGTTCTCCTCCCGGATCGCGTGTGGGGTGGAGCGCAGGCGCTCGAGCACGCGTTCGACCGAGCCGTCCCGGAGGAAGTCGGACTCCCAGACGAACTCATCGAAGCCGATCTTGAGGCGGGCGAGCGACGCGAGCATGCCACCCAGGATCGATTCGGAGAGCTCGCGGTGCTCGGGGGGGGCGTCCCCCGACTCGATCCGGTGGACGAGACGCGCCACCTCCTCCTGGGCCCCGGGATGCTCCTTCAGGTAGGCGCTCAACGCCGGGTACGGCCGCCCGCGATGCCGGTCGGGCTTCTCGCCCGGAGCCTCCTCGCCCTCGACCGCCCGGCGGACCGGCTCGGGCCACTCCGCGCGGGGCTTCGACCAGATCCAGGTGATCATCGCCGCCTGGCGGCCCATGTCGTCCACGTAGTACTGGGTCGTCACCGGGGCGCCCGAGGCCCGCAGCGCCCGCGCGAACGTGTCGCCGATGATCGCGTTACGGACCCGGCCGATGTGGAACGGGCCGGTAGGGTTCGCGCTCGTGTGCTCGACGCACGCCGGTTCGCTCGTGGCCTCCGCGTGTCCGTAGCGGTCTCCCCGCGCGAAGACCATCTCGAGCGTCGAGCGGGTGAGGCGGCCCGGGTCGGCGGTGAAGTTCACGTAGGCGCCTTTCGCCCGGACCGACGCGATCTCGGGGATCGGGACGAAGTGCGCCGCGAACGCCTCCGCGATCTCGGGGGGCGCGCGCCCGGCGCTCTTCGCGAAGCGGTGGACCGCGAACGCGAGGTCGCCTTCGGGGCCGCCGTCGACGTTCAGCGCAGCGCCGAGGAGCGCCGGGTCCGCCGGCACCCCGGCCCCGACGGCGGCCGCCGATAGTCCCGCGAGGACGGCTTCGAGGGTCTGGGCCCAAGGGTCGACCGCGACGGACGAGGTCATGCTCCGAACAGTCACCGCCGCGTAGAGCCCGGAGTACGCTTTAGCGGACCGCCCGTCTTAACCCTTCGCGATGGGCGCGCTCCTCCTCGTGCGGTACGGCGAGCTCGCGCTCAAGTCGCCGCCGGTGCGTCGTGAGTTCGAGCGGTCGCTGCGCCGCAACATCCTCGCCCAGCTCCTGCGGGACGGGGTCACGGGCCGCCTGCGCGCCGACCGGGGCCACCTCTACGTCGAGTCGGACGACCCCGAACGGGCGCTGCGCGTCCTGCGTCGGGTCTTCGGGGTTACCTCGGTCAGCGAGGCCCACGAGGTGCCGACCGATCGCGCGACGATCCGTGCACGGCTGCTCGAACTCGCGAGCCCCCGCCTGCCGCACGGCGCGTCGTTCGCGGTCCGCGCCCGGCGTACGGGCCAGCACCCGTTCACGAGCCAGCAGCTCGCCGCGGAGCTCGGCGAGGCGGTGCTGGAGTCGTTCGTGGACCGCGCGCTCACGGTCGACCTCGAGCGCCCGGACGTGGAGCTCCACGTCGAGGTCCGAGCGAACCGGACCTACCTCTACTTCGACCGCGCGTCGGGCCCCGGCGGCCTCCCCCTGGGTGTGGCGGGCCGGCTCGTCGCCCTCGTGGACGGGCGGCGCGGGGCGCTCGGGGCGTTCCTCATGATGAAACGCGGTTGTCGGGTGAGCCTTGTGGTGCTCCCGGACGCCGAGCCGCTTGTCGACGGAACGCTCGCCCGCTTCGACCCCGCGGTCAACGTCCTCCCGTCCCCGCCCGACGTCGGGTCGTGGAGCTCCGCCATCGCGACGGAGGCGGAGCGGTCGCACGCCGACGGCGTCGTGCTGCCGATCGGTGTGGACGACTACGCCACGGCGAAGGCCCGGTGGGGCGACCGGGTCCTCTTCTCCCCGACCGTCGGGCTCAGCGACGAGGAGGTCTCCGAGCGGTGGCGGAACGTGACCGCGCTCGCGGGATGACCCAACGGCAGTTCGAGGTCGCGGAGCGGGCGTCGGTCGCTCCGGCGGCCGTGCCCGAGCCGCCTCCCCTGCCCGCCCTCCCCCCGGTTCCCGCCGAACCCGAGGAGCCGTCGAACGCCCGTCTGAGGGAACGCCGGGCGCGATGGCTCGCGGAACGGGCCCGATTTCACCCTCCCGAGCCGTTGGCGAAGCGTTCGTCCGAATCGAAGTAGAACAGAGTCGAAATAGACGGACGCGTTCGGCTCCCCCGTGGCGGCGCCGGTGCCTCCGGTCCTGACGGCGTTGGTGGACGCGTTCCTGCCGTCCTCTCCCGCGACCGCGGACGGGCCGGCGTACCCCGCGGCGAGCGAGCTCGGTGTCGACCGCCGCGTCGCCGAGCTGGTCGCCGGGCTCCCCGACGGACCCCGCCGCGAGTTCGGGAGCCTCCTTCGCGCTATCGAAACCCCGCTCCTGAACCTCCTGCTCTCCGGCCGTCCCGTGCGGTTCTCGCGTCTGGCCCCGCCCGAGCGAGAGGAGTTCCTGCGAGGGTGGTCCAAGAGCCGGCTCGCGGTCAAGCGCAAAGGGTTCCACGCGGTCAAACGCCTCGCGGCCGCGTTCTACTACTCCGCGCCGGTGGCCGACGGGCGTCATCCGCTCTGGGACCGGATCCACTACGCCCCCCCCGAGATGCCGGCCGGGATCCCCGACCCCCTCGCGTCGTACGCCCCCGTTCGTCCCGACCACGACGCGGAGGAGACGGCGGATGTGTGCGTCGTCGGGAGCGGCGCCGGCGGAAGCGTGGTCGCCGCTCGGGCCGCCGCGGCGGGGTTGCGCGTCGTTCTCCTCGAGGCGGGTGCGTGGATGGCGCCGCCGAGCTACCCCCGCGTCGAGCGCGACGCGCACGAGCGCCTCTTCCTGGGCCACGGGATCGTCACGACCTCGGACCTCGCGTTCGGACTGCTCGCCGGCGAGGCGGTCGGCGGGTCCACGGTCATCAATTGGATGACGTGCCTCCCGCCCCGGCCCGAGGCGCGCCGTGAGTGGGCCGGGGAGGGTGGGATCACGGGCGCGGACGGGCCCGACTTCGACCGGTGGCTCGGGGCCGTGAACGCCCGGATGCGGGTCTCGACCGACGAGAGCGACGTGAACCCTGCGAACGACGCGCTGCGCCGGGGGGCCGTCGCGCTCGGCTACGCCTCGGGGAGCGACTGGGACATCATCCCGCGCAACGCGGTCGGCTGCCGCTCGCGCTGCGGGTTCTGCACGTTCGGGTGCCCCTACTCGACGCGGCAGTCGACGCTGGTGACGTTCCTCGCCGACGCCCTCGCCTCGGGGGCGCGGATCTACGCCTCCACCCGCGCGGACCGGGTCGAGGTCGACCACGGCCGGGCGGTCGGAGTGCGCGCCACCTTCCAGGACGGAGGGCGACCCGTCGCGGTCCGCGTTCGCGCTCGCGCGGTCGTCGTCGCCGCGGGCGCGCTCCAGACTCCGTCCCTCCTCCTGCGCTCCGGCGTTCGAGGACCCGGCGTGGGACGGGGGCTTCGCCTCGACCCGACCACGGCCCTCGCCGCCGAGTTCCCCCACCCGGTCCGGACCTGGGAGGGACCCCACCAGACGGTCGGGGTCTACCGGTTCCAGACGACGGACGAGGGCGCCCACGGCCCCTGGATCGAGATCGCACCGGCCCACCCGGGGCTCTCCGCGCTCGCGCTCCCTTGGGCGAGCGCGGCCGACCACCGTCGCCTCCTCGAGCGGCTCGAGCACGTCGCGACGCCGATCGTCCTCGTGCGGGACGTGGGGGAGGGCCGGGTCACGATCGACGCGCAGGGACGCCCGGTGTACGACTACCGGCTCACCGACCGCGACCGACGCAACCTCGTCCGCGGGGTGGTGGAGACGGCACGGATCCTCCGCGCGGCCGGGGCGACGCGCCTTCTGTCCCTGCACACGCCCCTCATCGAGGTCGGGCAGGGCGACCGCCCGATCTCGGAAGCGGAGCTCGACCGGTTCGCCGACAACGTCACGCGCGCCGGGGTCCGCGAGAACTCGATCGCGCTCTTCTCGGCGCACCCGATGGGGTCGGCCCGCGCCGGGCGGGACCCCCGGCGCTCCACCGCCCGCCCGACCGGGGAGGTCCACGGGGTCGACGGGCTCTGGATCGGCGACGGGAGCCTTCTGCCTTCGGCGCCCGGCGCGAACCCGATGATGTCGATCGCCGCGCTCGCGTGGCGCACCTCCGACCACTTGATCGCGAGCCTGAAAGGGCGCGCCTCTCCCTCGGGACCGGTCGGCTAGGGTTATCAAGGCGCCTCGGGTGGCCCCGGCCCTCTCGGGGGCACTCGCGCGTGACGATGTGGACCGTTCAGGGTGCCTTTCTGGCGCGACGGGGCTTCTGGCAGCCGTTCACGAAGCGCCATGAGGCCGCCTCGGGAGAGATGGCCCGGGAGTGGACTCTCTCCGAGATCGGCGGTTGCCACGGGGTCGAGCGTCACCGGATCCGGATCGAGTCCGTGACGGAGATCCGGGCTCCCTGAGCCGCCCCGGGACCGGGCGCGGGACCGCGAGGATGGCGCGAAGTCCGGCGGGGTCACGAGCCGAGCGGGGGCGCGGCCCCCCCGAACCCGTCGATCCTCCCGGGACGAGCGGTGCTGACCCTCGGGTCCCCGCGCCGGTACCGCTCCCCCTACGCTACGCGAAATACCTGGTCGTGGGATTCACGGGCGTCTTCGTCAACCTCGTCGTCTTCTCGCTCGTCCTCGGGCTCGTCGTCCCGGCCGATGGGGTCGACCTCGCGCGCGCCGTCGAGCGCCTCGCGGTCACGACCTCGTCGAACCCCTTCGACAACTTCGTCGCGAGCACCGCCGCGTTCGCGGTCGCGACGCTCAGCAACTTCGCGTTCAACAACGCCTGGACGTTCCGCACCTCGGGGACCCTGCGCCACCGCGTCCACGAGCGGCTCGGCCTGTACTTCGGCGTCTCGCTCGCGTCCCTCGCGATCAACGAGATCGTGTTGTTCGCGCTCGGGGGAATCGTACCGCCGCTCTACGGCCAGGCGGTCGGCATTGCGGCGGGGAGCGTCGTCGGCTTCGCGGGGAACCTTCGGGTATCGTTCGCCGAGGCGCGCGCCGCCGTGCCGCCGCTAGGGCCGACCCGACCCCCGGTTGGCGAAGGGGGCAGCCGGGCGGTCCCACCCTCCGCGTGGCCCGCCGATCGCCCCGCGGGCGAGCCCAGCGGAGGCGCCAATCGTTAAGTCCGCACCGAGCGTCCGGACGTGGCCCGAGGAGAAGATGAGCGCCACCGCACCCCCCGCACCGCCGACCGAGGAGCAGGTCCAGGAGGAGCTCGTGCGCCTCGAGGCCTACCGCAACCAGTTGAACGCCGTCATCCAGCAGCACCAGATCCTCTCGGCGTCGCGCCAGGACCACGTGCGCGCCCGGGAGAGCCTCGACGGCGTCGACCGGGCTCCCGCGAACGCGGAGCTCCTTTTGCCTCTCGGCGCCGAAGCCTTCGTGCGCGGGTCGGTCGACCGCGCGTCCGCCGTCCTGGTCGGCATCGGATCGGGGGTCCTGGTGGAGATGGAACGGCCGAAGGTCACCGAGCTCCTCGCCGACCGCCTCGTGCGGATCGACCAAGCGGTCCACGACCTTGAGAACCAGATGACGACGCTCGACGAGCGGATCCAGATCCTGTCGCGCCGCCTCGACGCGGTCGCCCGGGCGAGCGCTTCGAGCGATGTGGGCGGCGATTAAGGCCCGGCTCCGGCGTTCGTCGCCCGCCGAGCCGGAACCCGAGCCCGGAGCCGCTCCGGACCAGCCCGCACCCGCGTCGCCGACCCCGGCGCCCACGCGCGCTTCTCGGGCGCCCGCTTCCCCGTCCCGGGATTCCCCGTCCGTCTCCGAGGGAACCGCCGCTGCCCCGCAACCCTCCCGGGACTCGGTGTTCACCGACGCGTTCATCGGCAAGCGGCTCAAGGAGGGCACGATCGACGACGTGCTCGACGACCTCGAGATCGCGATGCTCGAGTCGGACGTCGCGCTCCCCGTCATCGAGCGGCTTCGGCGCGACCTCCGCCGCGAGCTCGCGGGCAAGAAGCTGCGCTTCGGCGTCGACGCGGAGGACGCGATCCGCACGAGCCTCGAGCACGCGGTGCGGGCGATCCTCGCGCGACCGCCGATCGACCTCGTCGGGGCGGTGCGGGCCCACGCCGGCCAGCCGTACGTCATCCTGTTCGTCGGGGTCAACGGGACCGGCAAGACCACGACGGTCGCGAAGATGGCGGTCTGGCTGCGCGCGCAGGGACTTTCGAGCGTGATCGCCGCGGGCGACACCTTCCGGGCCGGGGCGATCGAGCAGCTCCTCGTACACGGCGAACGGCTCGGAGTCCGGGTGGTACGGCAGCAGGAAGGGAGCGACCCGGCGGCTGTCGCGTTCGACGCCCTCGCCCACGCCCGGGCCAAGAAGGTCGACGTCGTGCTCGTCGACACGGCGGGCCGTCAGCACACGAACGAGAACCTGATCGAGGAGGCGAAGAAGATCCGCCGCGTCGTCTCCCCGTCCCTCACGCTCTTCGTCGGCGACGCGCTGAGCGGGAACGACGTGATCGAACAGGCGCGGCTGTTCGATGCCGCGATCGGCGTGGACGGCCTCGTCCTCAACAAGCTCGACGCCGACGCGAAAGGCGGAGCGGCGCTGAGCGCCACGTTCGTGACCCGCAAGCCGGTCCTCTTCGTCGGCGTCGGCCAGGGGTACGCGGACTTCCGTCCGTTCGACCCGGACTGGATGGTCCGGCGGCTCTTCGCGGAGGGGAACGCGGGGTGAGCGCCCGGATCGACGTCGTCCTCGTACGGCCCAAAGAGGACGGCAACGTCGGGGCGGTCGCCCGGGTGGCGCGCAACTTCGGCGCCGACCGTCTCGTCCTCGTCGCGCCCCGGGCGCCGGTGGGACCCGAGGCCCGTCGGCGGTCGATGGGCGGCCTCGAGATCCTCACCTCGGCGGCGACGGTGGCGACGTTCGACGACGCCGTCGCGCCGTCCGACCTCGTGGTCGGGACCACCGACCTCTCGACGGGCCGCTCGACCGCGTACCTGCGGCGTTCGGTCTCGCCGGAGCGTCTCGGGGAGATCGTCCGGACGCTCGACGGCCGGGTGGCGGTCGTCTTCGGCCCGGAGGACAACGGGCTCTCCCGCGGGGAGCTCGCCCGCTGCGACCTCCTGGTGCACGTGCCGGCCCGCCGGGAGTTCCCGACGCTCAACCTGTCGCACGCCGTCGGAATCGTCCTCTACGCCGTCCACCGCGCGCGCGGCCCGACGGATGCCGAGTCGACCCCGGCCCCCGAGGTCCTCCTCTTGAACGGCCGCGAGAAGGAGCTCCTCCTCGCCCGCATCGGCGAGCTTCTGGCCCGGACCGGCTACCCCACGCACAAACGACGGGGTTTAATCCTCCTGTTTCGTCGTGTCTTCGGCCGGGCGACGCCCACCGAGGCGGAGTACCGGATGATGCTCGGGCTCTTCAAGAGCCTCGAGCGCGCGATGGACCGGGGATCCCATGGGAGAAAGTAACGGAGAGTGGCTGCGGGTACGCGGTATCGGCCGAGAGCGGTTCGCGGGGTATCTCGCCGACTACCTCGGCACGCTCGGCTACGCGGTCGAACGGACGGAAGCCACCGAACCGATCGAGAGCCGCGTCACCGGGCAGCTGCGCCGGATGAACCCCGCGCTCCCGCCGGCGGCGAGCTCGCTCGCGTTCCGCTTCTACCCGACCGCGGGAGGGGCGGCGCTCGTTTGGGAGAGCCCGACCACGGTCCCGACGGCCGAGCGACCCCGGATGGACCGGCTCGTCGCCGAGATCCAGACCCACCTCGAGCGGGTCGTCCACTCCGAGAGCCACGCGACCGCGAAGGTCGTCCGTCCCCCCGAGATCCACCTTCCCTGGACCGCGGTCGCGAAGACGAGCCCGCCGTCGTAACGGGTCGAACGGTCCGCGCGCCGAAGGCGAGCTACCGCGGGCGCCGGAACGAGCGCGACGCGCGTCGCGCGCGTCGGAACCCCCGCTCGGAGAGCTCGACACCGGTCCCTGGCCCTCGCGGGACGTCGAGCCTGCTCCCGGGACCGAGCACGAACGGGGTCTCCACGATATCCGACGCGTAGTACCGGTCGCTCGCCGAAAGGTCGGCGGGGAGCGTGAACGCCGCGAGCGAGGCCAGGTGGACGTTGTGCGCGCGCCCGATACCGCTCTCGAGCATGCCCCCGACCCAGGCCGGCACGCCCGCGGTGACGGCCCGTCGCGCGAGCCGACGTCCCACGGTCGCGCCACCGACCCGTCCCGTCTTCACGTTGAGGCTCGTGATCGCCCGCGCCTCGAGCGCGTCCTCGAGCGACACGTCGTCGACGATCGACTCGTCGAGGCAGACGCGGAACCTCGCGTCCGCGGCGAGACGGGCGTGGGCCCGGATCGCCCGCTCGGCGAACGGCTGCTCGACCTGGGCGACGTGATAGGCGTCGGCCCAGCGGCGGATCCGCTCGACCGCGCGGGTCGGGTAGGCCTGGTTCGCGTCGACCCAGATCTCGATGTCGGGGTACTCGGCCCGGACGGCGCGGACCGGCGCGACGTCCCAGCCGGGCCGGACCTTGAGCTTGATCCGGCGGTAGCCGTCGTCCAGGTACCGACCGACCCGGCGCACGAGCGCGGGGACGGTCCGCTGGATCCCGACGCTCACGCCCACTTCGACCCGGCGGCGCCCGCCGCCGAGGTAGGCGCTGACCGACACCCCGCGCTCCCGGGCGGCAAGGTCGAGGAGCGCGGTCTCGACCGCCGCCTTCGCCATCGCGTGACCGCGGTACCGTTCGACCGAGGCGAGGAACGCGTCGGGCGTGGGGACGGGACGGCGGAGGAGGTCGGGCAGGAACCGGCTCGTGAGGATCTCGCGGGCGGTCGCGACCGACTCGCCCGAGTAGAGCGGCTCCGTCGCGGCGACGCACTCGCCACGGCCGACCTCGCCGCCGGCCGCCTCGAGCTCGACGAGTAGGAACCGGCGGGTCGTCTCCACGCCGAAGCTGGTCTCGAACGGCTCCACCAGCTCGAGCTCGAGCTCGTGGAGGCGGGCCGACCTAAGCTCCACCGGGCTCCTCGGGTCGGCTCAGGAAGTAGACCCCCCGCCGCTCGCCGCCGACCGCGAGAACGGCGAAGTCGTCGACCCGGTAGCCCGAGGCGAAGGCGAGGGTGAACGCCTCGCGCGTCGCCTCCCTCCAGCGGCGGGCGCTCCCCTGGTCCCGCGTGCGGACCGAGCCGAGATCGGCCGGGACCTCGAGCGCGAGGCGGGTCTCGACCGGTGGGCGGACGCGCGCCGGGCGGCGAAGTCCGGTCGGTCCGACCGCGGTCTCGAGCAACGGCGTCGATGCGTGCCAGCGTTCCTCGTCCTCGGCCGGGGTCGGCCGATGGCCCTCGAGGCGGTCGGTGACCCGTCGGTCCCGGAGCGACCAAACGAGCCGGAGGCGGTCGGTCTCGAGACCCTCGTTGATCGCGTCGCCCATCGGGCCGTAGTACCGGACGAAGTAGCGGTCCGGCACCCCGCCGAGCTCGCGGACGTTCACGAACGCGTTGCGGCTCTGCAGGGGGTCGAACGTCCAACGGATCTCGTCGAGCCCCTGCGCGAGGACCTCCTCGCGCTGGAACCGCTTCAGCGACCGCCCGACGTGGCGGTTCTGCCACTCGGGCCGAACCGCCGTGATGTGGGAGTAGTGGAAGAGCTTCGGTCCCTCCCGGCCGAGGAAGCCGAGCGAAAGACCGACCAGCGCCGTCCCCGCGAACGCGCCGAGGACGAGGCCGCCGTTGTCGGCGATCGCCCGCTGGATCGCCGCCGGGACCGGACTGTCGCTCGACATCCCCCACGCGGCCCGCTGGACCTCCTCGGACGCCCGGAACTCTTCGGAGGTCTCGAGCCGGCGGAG
>JAJZGO010000125.1 GCA_021798415.1 Thermoplasmata archaeon
GAGCGGGCTCCCGAGCGAGTTCGCCCCCGGGGTGAGGAGCACGATCGAGAGGTTGAGCGAGCCCGACCCGTACGGGCTCGCGCTCGTCGTAGAGAACCTTAGGGCGACGCTGGACGGCTGGCTCGACGACCCGAACGGGATCGTGGCGACCCCCGGGGACGCGACGGTTCCCTCCGTTTCGACGCTGAGGAAGTTCTTGACGCCCACGTTCCACAAGAACGCCCCGCCGCCCGGCGAGACCTGCGGGCGGGGGAGCGCGGGGACGGCCGACCGCAGGCCGGCGCTGACCTCCCGGAGCAGGCTGCCGGGAACCGCTTGGGCGGAGACGTTGACGTAGACGGGGCCGTTGGGAACGACCGTGGAGGTCACCGTAAGGTTGTACTCGGGCGTGGCATAGCGGAACGTGAGGGTGGGATCGGTCCCGTTCGTGTAGCTGGTCGCGGGGACGGCCGCCCCGAGATGCCAAGCGGGAACCGAGGTACCGTTCTCGAGGGTGACCACAAAAGCGTCCGGAACGAAGTTGAAGATCGAGGTCGGGGTTCCGAGCCTGAGCGCCCCGTAGGCCGGCGACGCGTCAAAGTACACCGGGACCGACCCGGGCGCCCCAACGAACTCGATGCCGTTCGAGACGACGGTCCGATAGTGAAAGGGGAAGTAGGCCAACTGATCGTCCTGAACTCGCCCGGACTTGAAGATGAACCCGCTCACGATCGTTGGGGCGTAGACGTTGCGGTCGGTCATCGCGTACGTCCAGTGGAGGGTGGCCCCTCCCGAGATGGAGAGGATACTACCGGGGATCCCCGACTGTTGGATCGCCTCCATGGCGCGGACGTACTGCCAACTGTGAAGGGAGCCGGAGTACTGCTGCTGGTATCCGACGAGGCCGGGGTAGGCGAAGACCCCACCGGCCAGGAGCACGACCACGAGCCCACAGACGGCGACCGTGGGAACGAGCGTCGCGGGGCGGCGACGCACGCGCGGCGATCGCCGAGGCGGAGCACGCGCGGCGGGGGCCACGGTCGCGATAGGGACCGCGGCGGAGGGGGCGCGGGCGGCGGGGGCTCCGGGAGCCCGGGCCGGCGCGGAACACCAGAAGAAGATGGTGTCGTAGCCGAGCAGCCCCACCAGGAGGAACGGCAGATAGAGGGAGTAGGCGAAGCGTCGGTAGTCGGTGTAGATCGACAGGATCCAGCCGCCGATCGCCATCGCGAGGATCGCGAGAACGCTCGAAGCGACCACGATCACCGACGGCGTAAGGTACCGGGGCCGGCGCCACGCGAGCACCAGCATCGTGACGAAGACGATCGCGGAAAACGCCGTCGCGATGGCGAACGAGCCGTCGGCCGTCTTGATCTGCTGGAACCCGATCACCCCACCGAGCGCTTGGAGGTGGAGCGGGTAGAGCACGGCCGAGAGCGGGAACCTCAGGTGCCCGAGGACGTTCGTCTTGAGGTAGTTGTTCTGCGCGATGTGGAAGAAGCGGGTTCCGAGGTAGTACCCCCCGATCCCGAGCCCGGCGACCGCCATCCCGACCGCCCCGGCTCGGCTCACGAACATCGAGGCGGGGAGCTGGCGCTTGAGCAGGAGGAAGAACCCTGCGATCGCAACGGTCACGACGAGCGACAGGCCCACGAACTCGTGGGTCAGAAGGGTGGCCCCGAATCCGAGCCAGAAGTACAGGAGGTGGGCGGGCCTCCTCGCCCGGAGGTACCGTAGCCCGAAAGCGAGCGAGAGGTTGAAGAAGACGAGCCCGAGGAGGGTCGGGTAGCCTCCGAAGAAGAAGAGGCGGTCGAACGGGACCGTGACGAAGAGCAACGCCTCCGCGAGCACGGCGCTCACGCGGAACCGGAAGATCGAGCGACCGAGCACGTACACCGATAGGCCGAGCAGGATCGTCACGAACCCGAGGTAGAGTCGCGGGCCGACGAGCGGGCCACCCCCGAGCTGCACGAAGAACCCGAGGATCGGGAACATGAGCGGAGGGTAGCCGAACGGAACGATCTCGGACGGATGGGGGTAGAAGATGAACGGGTAGGAGAGCGCGGTCCACGTGCCCGTGTCCCCTCCGAGCGGGACCGGGGCGATGAGGGAGAGCCACTCGACGATCGCCGCGAACGCGATCGCGATCCCTAAGGCGGCGATCCATCCGCTCGCCTCCGGACGGGGCGTGAGCAACGTCCCCGTCGTCGGAACGAAACGCCCGGTGGGGACGGTCGGTCGCGCCGCCACCGGGGCCGGTGCCGAACCGGTGGTGGGCCGAGCCGCCGCCTCGCGATCGTTCACGCTTTCCCCGGTGCGCACACGTGTGGGTCGGGGCCGACCGCGGTGGGCGCCCTTCGCCCAGCACCCCAGCCCTCATTTATCCTATTCTACTGGAAAGGGAGTCCCCCCTTTCGTGGCTCGGGGGCCCGCGGGGGGCCCGGAGCGGTAGGAGCGGAGGCTTTCCGACCCCGAAACGGCGGAGTCCGCGCGCACGGACGGCGCGCGCCCGAAGGGGCGGCGCCCGTCACGAGGGGCCGACGGCGCGGTCAGGTTTTAAATAGGGAACCCGACGCTGAACTGCCGATGAGACGCCTGCTCGTCCTCGGTCTCGACTCCGTGCCCGCGGGATTCGCCTTCGATCGCTTCATCGATCGGATGCCCCACCTGAAGGCGCTCGTCGCGCGCTCGCCGCACGGGACGCTGAGGACCGTCGACCCCCCGATCACCGTGCCCGCGTGGGCCGTGATGTTCTCGGGCGTCGACCCGGGCACCCTCGGGATCTACGGCTTCCGCCACCGGAAGCCGGGCACCTACCAGACGATGTACACCCCGACCTCGACGATGATCCCGTACCCGCCCCTCTGGGACCTCCTTTCGCGGGCGGGACGGCGGGTCGCGGTCATCGGGATGCCGCCCGGCTATCCTCCTCCCCATGTGAACGGGGTCTACGTCTCCGACTTCCTCACCCCGGATTCGGCGAAGGACTTCGTCTACCCGGCGTCGCTGATCCCCGAGATCCAGGCCACGGCGAGCGGCGAGTACCAGTTCGACGTCACGTTCCGGGCGGAGGACCGCGACCGGGTCGAGCGGGAGGTCTTCGAGATGACCCGACGGCGGTTCGCCGTCGCCCGTCACCTCTGGGCGAAGGAGCGATGGGACTTCTTCGCGCTCCACGAGATCGGTCCCGACCGGATCCACCATGCGTTCTGGAAGTATTTCGACGAGACCCACCCGCGCTACGTCCGGGACTCCCCCTACAATTCGGTGGCGGACCGCTACTACGCCCTCCTCGATGAGGAGATCGGCCGCTTCCTCGAAGCGGTACCGGACGACGTCCTGGTCTGGCTCGCCTCGGACCACGGCAGCCAGGCGATGGACGGCTGCTTCTGCATCAACCAGTGGCTGATCGAGAACGATTACCTGAGGCTCAAGGGTCCGATGCCCCCGGCCGGGACGCCGCTCGAAGCGGTTCCGGTCGACTGGGCGCACACGCGCGTCTGGGGCTCGGGAGGCTACTACGCGCGGCTGTTCTTCAACGTCCGAGGCCGCGAGCCCGAGGGGATCGTCGACCGGAAGGATCTCCCGACCTTGACGGAGGAACTGCGAGCCCGCCTCGGGGCCGTCGTCCGCCCGGACGGACGACCCCTCGACGCCGAGCTGCTCGACCCCGCCCGGATCTACCACCAGGTCCGGGGAGACGCCCCCGACCTCATGGGGTACTTTGGGAAGTTGCGCTGGCGCTCGGCCGGCACGATCGGCCACCCGTCGCTCTTCCTCGCCGAGAACGACACGGGCCCGGACGATTCGGTCCACTCGATGGACGGGTTCTTCGTGCTCTACGACGCGAAGGACGGGAGCCACGCCGGGCGCCTTCCCGAGCAGTCGATCCTCGACGTCGCCCCGACCCTGCTCACCCGCCTCGGCATGCCCGTGCCCGCTCACATGCAGGGGAAACCGATCGCCGCGCTGACCACTTCCCGACCGCCGGGCTAGGGGGTCGAAGGCCCCGCCTCGCCCGCCGGGGCCGGAACGATGCCTCCTTCCCCTGCCCGGCGGGATGCGGTAGCGTACCGGAGGAGGCGGGCCGCGGCGACCACCGTGCCGATTCCCTAGAGAGGACGCCCGCACTGCGCGCAGAAGCCGGCGTCCCCCGGAGCGACGGACCCGCACTGCGCGCACCCCCGGTAGCTTGCTACGGACGGCGCCTGCGGAGAGGCTCCCCTCGAGAGGTCCCCCGCGGCCCCGAACGCTACCGGCGGAGACTCGCGGGGCGCTTCGTAGGGGGCCGAGGAGCCCGGGCCCGTTCGCGGGGCGTACGACTCGTCCTCGGGACCGAAGACGATGCTGCACGTACCCCCGATCACCCCGAGGAGGAGGCCGACCCCTTCTCCACCGCCCAGGCTCACCAGGCTGAGCACCGAGAAGAGGACCACGAGGAACCCCAGGAGGGCGTGCCAGTCGGGGGCCCACCACACGAGCGCCGAGAGGAGGAGCACGAGCAATCCGAGGACGACCCCGGCCACCCCTCCACCCACGACCTCCCCGAGGCCCGGGGC
>JAJZGO010000126.1 GCA_021798415.1 Thermoplasmata archaeon
GACGACGACCGGGTACGTTCGCCCGTCGACCGTCGCGCCCGTGAGGTCGTCGAGGACGTCGACGACCGTCGTCCTACCGTCCCGTTCGACCGTGAGCCTCGTGGACCCACCTCCGCTGGGCGTGCAGGCGGACCCGACCCTCGTGCGCCCACGGCGTCGTGCCGGACGACACCGCCGTCGCGGCCGGTGCCGCCGGGACCGCCGCCGGGGTCCGCAGCGCGCCGACGACGCCGAGCGCCACCGCGGCGAGCACGTCGTCCGAGAGTCCCGCGTCCACCGACCGCCGGTAGGCGGCGTAGACCTCGGGGAAGAGGGCGTAGCTGAGGGCCTGCGCGGTGTCCGCGGCCGGCACGAGCGCCCGGACCTCGCCGAGGCGCGCTTCGAACTCGGGCGCGAGGAGGTCCGCGGGACGCCCCGTGATCGCCGGCGCCCCCGCCGTCACCAGCGCCCGAAGCTGCGGGTCGATCGGCCCGGGCGGCGAGCCGTAGAGGCCGCGCACGTAGTCGCGGACCTCCCGGGTCACCTGGCGGTAGCGGCCGCCCGTAAGGACGTTGATCACGGCCTGGATGCCGACGATCTGGCTCGTCGGCGTGACGAGCGGCGGGTAGCCGAGGTCGGCTCGCACGCGCGGCACCTCCTCGAGGACCTCCGCGAACCGGCCGATCGCCTCCTGCTCCTTGAGCTGCGAGAGGAGGTTCGAGAGCATCCCGCCCGGGACCTGGTGCGTGAGGATCCCCGGGTCGGTCTGGAGGGAGCGCAGGTCGAGGAGCGGCCGGTAGCGCTCGAGCACCTTGCGGAAGTGGTCGGAGAGCTCGGCGAGGGCCCCGAGGTCGAGCTTCGGGTCGAGCGAGGTCCCCTTCATCGCGCCGACCATCGCCTCGGTCGGCGGCTGGCTCGTGCCCCCCGCGAACGGGCTCAGCGCGGTGTCGATCGCGACCGCGCCGGCCTCGGCGACCGCGAGGCAGGTCATCGGCGACATCCCGCTCGACGAGTGGGTGTGGACGACGACCGGGAGCCCGACCTCGCGCACGAGGTCCCGGACGAGCTCCGCTCCTTTCGCCGGCGGCATGAACCCGCCCATGTCCTTCAGGCAGAGTTCGTCGGCGCCGAGCTCGGCGAGGCGGCGGCCGAGCGCCACGAACGCCTCGCGCGTATGCACGGGCGACTCCGTGTAGCAGATCGTCCCCTGAGCCCGCGCGCCGGCGCGCTTGACGGCGTCGAGCGCGACCTCCATGTTGCGGGGGTCGTTGAGCGCGTCGAAGACCCGGAAGATGTCGACCCCCGTGCGCGCGGCCTCCGCGACGAACCGCCGGACGACGTCGTCCGGGTAGTGCCGGTAGCCGACCAGGTTCTGGCCGCGCAGCAGCATCTGGAGGGGCGTGCGCGGCATCGCCCTCTTGAGCGTCCGCAGCCGCGCCCACGGGTCCTCGTGGAGGTAGCGCAGGCAGACGTCGAACGTCGCCCCGCCCCAGACCTCGAGCGAGCGGTAGCCGATCGCGTCGAGCCGCTCGGCCGCCGGCACCATGTCGCGGGTGCGCATCCGGGTCGCGATCAGCGACTGGTGGCCGTCGCGCAGCACCGTCTCGGTGATCCCGACCATCCGCCCGCGCCTCCGCCCGCTACAGCGGAATGTTCCCGTGCTTGCGTCCGGGGCGGTCGTCGCGCTTCGAGGAGAGGACCTTGAGCCCCGCGACGAGGCGCGCGCGCGTCTCGGCCGGGTCGATCACGTCGTCGATGTAGCCCCGAGCCGCGGCGAGGTACGGGTTCAGGAACTCCCCGCGGTACTCGTCGATCAGACGCGCGCGCAGCCGGTCGTGCTCGGCGCCCGTGGCCCGCTCGAGGTCACGGCGGAAGAGGATGTTGACGGCCCCCTCGGCGCCCATCACGGCGATCTCGGCGATCGGCCAGGCCAGGTTCAGGTCTCCGCCGAGGTGCTTCGAGCACATGACGTCGTACGCGCCCCCGTACGCCTTGCGCAGGATCACGGTGAGCATCGGCACCGTCGCCTCCGCGTACGCGTAGAGGAGCTTCGCCCCGTGCCGGATGATCCCGCCGTGCTCCTGGGTCGTGCCCGGAAGGAACCCGGGGACGTCGACGAGCGTGACGAGCGGCACGTTGAACGCGTCGCAGAACCGGACGAACCGGGCGCCCTTCGTCGAGGCGTTGATGTCGAGCGTGCCGGCGAGCGACGCGGGGTTGTTCGCGACGACCCCGACCGATTGTCCGGCGAGGCGCGCGAACCCGACGACGAGGTTCGTCGCCCAGTCCCGCTGGACCTCGAGGAACGACGCGGAGTCGACGATCCGGTCGATCACGGCGTGGACGTCGTACGGGGCGTTCGCGTCCTGGGGGACGATCCGGGCGAGCTCGGCCGCCGCCCCTTCCGGCGGCGGGACGGCCGCCGCGACCGGCGGCTCCTCGAGGTTGTTGAGCGGCAGGTAGCCGAGCAGCCGACGGGCGAGCGCGATCGCCTCGCGGTCGTTCGCGGTCGTGAAGTGCGAGACGCCGCTCTGGGCGGCGTGCGCGTCGGCGCCGCCGAGCGCCTCCATCGTCACGTCCTCGCCGGTGACCGCGCGCACGACGTCGGGGCCGGTGATGAACATCTGGCCGGTCCCCCGCGCCATGACGACGAAGTCGGTGATCGCCGGCGAGTAGACCGCCCCGCCCGCGCACGGCCCGAGGATGAGCGAGAGCTGGGGGACGACGCCCGAGAGCAGGACGTTGCGGAAGAACACCTCGCCGTATCCGCCGAGGCTCATCACCCCTTCCTGGATGCGCGCGCCGCCCGAGTCGTCGAGCCCGACGATCGGGACCCCGGCCTTGCGGGCGACTTCCATCACCTTCACGATCTTCATCGCGTGCGCCTCGCCGAGCGCGCCGCCGAAGACCGTCGCGTCCTGGGCGAAGCCGCAGACGGGGCGGCCGTCGACCTCCCCCCAGCCCGTCACGACCCCGTCGCCGGGCACGCGCCGCTCGTCGAGGCCGAACTTGTCGACGCGGTGCGTGACGAGGGCATCGACCTCGGTGAAGGTCCCCGCGTCGAAGAACGTCTCGAGCCGCTCGCGCGCCGAGAGCTTCCCGGCGGCCCGATGCTTCTCCGTCCGGTCGGCGCCCCCGCCTTCCCGCGCCCGCTTCTTGAGGACCGCCCAGCGGTCGTACGCGTCCGTCATGCCCACCCCTCGACGCGAAGGTCGCCGGCTCTTATCGCCACCCGGTCCCCGCCCCGGTCGACGAGCAGCTCTCCTTCGTCGCCGAGCGCCGCGATCGTACCGGCCGGGCGCCCGTCGAGCACCGCCCGGCGCCCGACCCCGTACAGGTAGGCCCGCGTCAGCGCGCGGACCCGCTCGACCCCGTCCGCCTCGCCGAGGGACCGCGCGGTCTCGACCACGGCCGCGACCGCGATCTCCTCGACGTCGTCGAGCGAGGGAGGCGGGCCCGACCGCTCCGCAAGCGCGGCGGCGGCGTACCCCGTCGCGGGCGGCCACCCGTCGGGCGCGGTCCAAACGTTCACCCCGACCCCCACGACGACGGCGAACCCTTCGCGCGGGGACGGGACCCGGTCGACCAGGACCCCCGCGAGCTTGCGGGGAGAGGGGCCGACGTCGGTCGCGAGGACGTCGTTCGGCCACTTGACGGCGAGTCGGCGGCCGTAGGTCCGGCCGAGGCCGTCCGCCAAGTGGGCCCCCACGCCGAGCGGCAGGAGGGTCGAGTGATCGGCGGGCGCCGCGAGCACGATCGAGAGGTAGAGGCCGCCGGGCGGGGACGCCCAGCGGTGGTCGAGGCGACCGCGTCCGCGGGTCTGTCGCCGGGCGACGACCCGGGTGCCGTCCGGCGTGCCCGTCCGCGCGAGCTCGAGCGCGCGATCCTGGGTGGACGCGATCTCCTCGTGAAACTCCCGAGGGCCCACCGACCCGCCTCCGTGCCCGGCCGAGCGCCGACGGGCCTTAATCGTTTGGTCCGAGCCCCGCGCCCGCCGCGCGGCCGGGCCCCCGACCCGCACGCGTATATTCCTCACCTTTCTGCGCCCCGGCGTGAGCTGCCTCGAGGGCCTGTTGCGCGACACCGCCCGCGACCTCGAGCCGCGGATCCGCGACCAAATGCGCGGCTTCTTCGGTTCGATGGTCCGCCACTACCTTCCCCAGACGTGGGTCTTCCGGACCGAGCAGGAGACCGTCTCGCTGCGGGTCGACGCGACGGGGGCGGTGGCGGTGAGCGCGGGAGCGCTCGCCCCGGCCGACGTCACCGTCGAGGTCGGACACGACCGCCTGCGCGCCGCCCTCACGACCCGCTCGCGCGGGGGGATCCCGCCCGGGCCCCTCACGGTCACCCCCCACACCGCGAAGGGGAAGGCCGCGTTCGGCTACCTGAGGGACCGCATCGGCCTCTAGGCCGCCGGGACGCTAGGCGAGCTCGCGCAGACGGCGGACCATCTTCACGACCGAGCGGACCGCATGGCCCGCGTTCTCGATGCGGTCCTGGGCCTGGAGGCGGGTCTCGCCGGGCCCCGAGATCCCGAGGCCGAGCGGCTTGCCGTACTC
>JAJZGO010000127.1 GCA_021798415.1 Thermoplasmata archaeon
CGGCGCGGGACGCACGGCAAGCGCGTCGCGCTCCGGTGGCCAGCCGTCGACCCGGGCGGGGCTAGCGATCTCAACCGACTCTGCCGAAAAATCGCCGAACGAAAGGCGGCCCGACGACCCCGAACCCTGTCGATCCGTGCGGGTCATTCGTTCCCCCTCCCCTTCGGCCGGCTCCCGCGTGACGCGGGGTCCGTGGACGTTGATACGCATGGATGGGGATAAAAACCTGCTGTTGGGCCGTGAGCTCCGGAACCGAACCGAGCTTCGGGCGCCCGGGCGTTCCCACGACCGGGTCCCACCGGTGATTCAAAGGAACAGCGTCATCGATCCGCCGAACCCCCCGACACCGTCGAGGACCAGGAATCCCTGCACTCCGAGCGGACCGCTCACAGGACCGGTCGGGGTCACGAGCACGAGCGAGTCCCCGACCGCGATCGCCTGGGTCCCTCCGCTCGACCAGAGTCCCGTCGAGACGTCGTACGTCGAGATCGTCTGCCCGCCCGCCGAGGCCGCCGTAAGGCTCCATCCCGAAGCGACCGTCGTCCCGGTGCCGTTCTGGAGCTGGGCGGAGAGGTTCGCCCAGCTGACCCCGTCCGCGGCGGAAGTGACCGCGAACGAGACGGTCGTGAGGTTTCCCGAAGCGACGGTCACCGGGGAGCCGAACGAGAGGACCGAGGGAAGCTGTGGAGCGCTCAGGCACGCGGTTTGCTCGAGCGTCGAGTTGCTGAGCAGCGTGCCGGAGGTCGCGTTCAGGCTCGCGAAGGCCTCCGACCCCGATGCCGGACCGCTCGAGACGAGCGAGCATGTCGTGAGGATGATCGACCAGGTGGCCGGGCTCGACAGATTCATGGACGAGTTGAACCCCCCGAAGAGACTGAGCACTTCGTTGGCGTACGGATGCAGCCGGAGATACGGCGTGACGATCGGGGCCACGTCGTTCGCCGCCTGCGTGCTGTCGATCGCTTGCGGGGGCACCGTCCGCCCGAAGCCCCCGATGAGGGACCCGCAAGGACCGGTATAGTCCAGCTCGAGATGTGCGACCCCGTCGATGACCGCGACCTCGGCCACAGCCGAGGGCCCCGCGTACATGAGCAGCCAGATCGGTGCGACCCCTTGGCTCCGGTTGGCGTTGCTCCCCGGGACCGTCAGGTTGGTGGGGCCCGGGACGGTGCTGCACGAGAGTCCTCCTAGCGAGGAATTCTCGAGCACCTCGAGGCTCGAGGGAACGGACAGGACCGTAGAGGAGAGGATTCCGCCGGCCGTCAGAAGGTTCCACGGGTGGCTCGCGCCCACGCCGAGGAGCCGGTCGGCGATGCCTCTCGCCTCCGAGAACGAAAGAAGGCCCGCCGAGCCCGAAGCGCCGCCGCTCGCGCCGAGGAACGGAGCAAGCACGATCGCGAGCAACAGGATCAGCATCACCAGCGCCGACGCGACCGCGGTGAAGAACGGCAAGCCACGAGGCCCTCGCGATCGCGACGCCGGGGCGCTCTGAGGCGCTGGGGGCGAAGGAGCTTCGGGAGCGGAGTTCGCGGAGTATGGCGGTGTCGGCTCTGGCATGCGGTCCTCACGCTCATGCCTCCTGAGAGTAAGAGCGTTTCCGAGCGTGGGATGCAGTGCCGGGCGGGGAGGAGACGAGCGTCGTCCCGCTCCGGCGCGGTGCGCGAGAACCACGGCGGCGGACGCGGAGTGCGGGTCGGGGAGCCCGTCAAGCCCGGCCACCCCGTTCCCCGACCCCGGGAGCGAAAACCCGTCGTTCGTACCTTGACACTTAAAGCCGGACGCGCGTTCCCTGCCGGTCGAGGGCCCGTGGTCTCTTCTCCTGTCGATGGCGTGGCCACGGTCCGTCTCACCGGTGCGGCCTCCGCGGCCACCCTACCGGCGGAACCGCCACGGCTGCGTCTGTTCAACCTTGAACTCAGCCTGGACACGACCTCGATCGACGCGCTCGAGTCCGTGGCGCGGGCCGTCAATGCCCGTCGGATTGACGGTGGGTTCGACGAGCGTGGCCCGACCGAGGAGGTGGCGCTGCTCGTCACTTGCCACCGAGTGGAGCTCTTCGTGGTCGCCCGCGACCCGGCGGAAGCGGACCGCTGGCTTCGGTGGCTTCCGGGGGATGCGGTGTCGTGGAGGCTGCGGTCCGATCGCGAGGCGGTCCGTCACCTGTTCGAGGTCGCAGCGGGCCGGCGCTCGCTCGCGGTCGGCGAGCGAGAAGTGCGGGATCAGGTACGGTCGGCCTCGCGCAAGATCTGGAGCCGACACCCCCGACCGCTCCTCCGAGAGCTCCTCGAGTCGGCGGCCGCGACCGCCGACGAGCTCGCCCCCTCGGTGCCGCCGTCGCGGTCGATCGCCGCGATCGCGGCGACGGCCCTCCTCGAAAGGGTCGCCCGGCCGTTCCCGAGGGTCGTCGTCATCGGTGCCGGGACCGTCGGCCGCCAGGTCACGGAGTGCCTCGCGAGCTCCGCCCGCGTGACGGTCGTCTATCGCGAGAGGGTGCCGGACGACCGGTTCCTGCGGGGGACCGGTGCCCGGGCCGTCCGAGTCCCGGACCTGGCCGAGGAGCTCGCCGTCGCGGACGGGGTCATCGCCGCCGCGAAGAGCGGCGAGCGGTGCCTGGACGCGGACGACCTTCCCTCCTCGCGGTCGCTCGTTCTGATCGACCTCGGAGTGCCGCGGAACATCGACCCCACCGTCCGGGGGGCCCCGAACGTCCAGTTGGTCGACCTCGGAGAACTGAGCGCCCACCGCGACCGGGGGCCTGTGGACGCCGACTCGGACCTCCGTCTGGAGGAGGCGGTCGACCGGCACTACCGTGAGTTCGAGCGCCGGGCTCTCGAGTCCTGGATCGATGCCCTGCGGAGGTCGACCGAGTCCCTCCGGCGCTCCGAGCTGGAGCGCGCGCGCCCGTTCCTCGGGGCGCTGACAGCCGAACAGGAGGTGGCGGTCGACCGCCTTACGCGCCGCTTGGTAGCGCGGCTCCTCCTCCCGCCCACCGAGCGGCTGCGCTCGCTGCCGCCCGGTCCCGACGGGGAACGACTGCGACGGTTCGCCCTCGAGCTGTTCGACCCCACGACGCTCGATCCGTGACCGAGCGGGTGAAGGTCGGGACGCGTCGTAGCCCGCTCGCACTCGTCCAGACGGACCAGGTGGTGCGGCGACTCGCCCGGCGGTTCCCCGAGATGCGGTTCCTGCCGGTCCCGATCGTGACGAGCGGGGACCGGGAGACCGCAGCGGGGGGCTCGCCCGACTTCACCGACGCGATCGACCTCGCGCTCTCTCGGGGCGAGATCGACCTCGCGGTGCACAGCGCCAAGGACGTCGAGTCGAGCCTCCCGGCCGGCCTCCGCCTCGCGGCCTTCCTGCGGCGGGCCGACCCCCGCGACTGCCTCGTCGCCCGGCGCGGAGTGAGTGCCGGCCGACTTCCGAAGGGCGCGCGCGTCGGCTCGAGCAGCGTACGGCGCCGGGCCCAGCTCCTCCGACACCGCCCCGACCTCATCGTGGAAGAAGTGCGAGGCAACGTCGACACCCGCCTCCGGCTCGTCCGGGACGGGAGCGTGGACGCGGTCGTGCTCGCGGTCGCCGGTCTCGCCCGCCTCCACCGAACGCGGTCGATCGGTCGCATCCTTCCGATCCGGGAGTACTTGCCGGCGCCCGGCCAAGGGGCGCTGGTCGTGGCCGTTCGCGAGGGGAACGGTCCCGTCGAACGGGTCGCCGCGACCCTCGACCATCCGGCCACGCGGGCGGCGGTCCTCGCCGAGCGGTCGTTCTCCGCCGAGCTGGGCGGGGACTGCCGGTCTCCCCTCGCCGCCCTCGGGACCGTTCGGGGAGCGACGCTCTCGCTCGTGGGCGAGGTCCTCGCGCCGGACGGCCGTCGGAGCGTTCGTGGGGTCCGCCGCGGACCGACCCGGAACGCGGAGGCGCTCGGACGGTCGCTGGGCCGCGCCGTGCTCGAAGCCGGCGGGGACGAGATCCTTGCCGCGTCCCGGTAGGAGGAGCTCGTGCCCCACGGTAGTGCGCGGGTCGTACTGCTCACCGGACCGAACGCCCTCGAGCCGATCGTCCGGGCGCTTCGCGGCGGGGGGGCCACCGTCACGCGCCTCGTGGTGGTCGAGCCGGAACCGCTCCCACCGCCCGAGTGGCGCCCACCGCTTTCGTCGATCGGCGCGGTCGACGACGTCGTGGTCACGAGCCGATACGGCGTACTCGCCGGAGTGGTCCCGTGGCGCGCGGCGGGCCGACGGGCGCGCCGCGTGCGGTACTGGTCGAGCGGACCCGCGACCGCCGCGACGCTGCGATCGGTCGGGGTCACGAACGTGCGTGAGCCGCCGGGGCTCGGTGGGGCCGCCGTCGCCCGGGGGATCGGCGTCGGGCGGCGGCGGATCTTGCGGCTGCGCTCCGACCGGGCGGGGCCGTCCCTCGCCCGCGCGCTTCGCGCTCGCGGCCACACGGTCACGGACGTCGTCGTGTACCGAACGAGGTTACGGGCACGGTTCGAACGATCGGAACGCAC
>JAJZGO010000128.1 GCA_021798415.1 Thermoplasmata archaeon
ACGAACGGCGTCCCCGAGTCCGGCATCCAGGTCGTGGGGGTGAACGCGAGCGCGGGCGCCGCCCTCGGCGCGTTCGCCTACGACAACGGCTCCTCGACCCCCGGTCCGGCCGCCGGAGGCGTGCTCCTCGACGACCAGCTCGCCGCGAACCTGGGGGCGACGACCGGCGACCGGGTCGTCCTCTACGGTGCGACCCCGATCCCGCTCGTCGTCCAGGGGGTCGTGAAGGACGACCTGCGCGGCGGCTTCCTCGGCGGCAACACCGCGTTCGTGGGCCTCGCGGCCGCCCAGTCCCTCTGGAACGCGAGCGGACGGATCAACTTCATCGCGGTCACGAACGCGGGCTCGCTCGCCCAAGGGCTCGCGGAGTCGGGGGCCGTCACGGCGCAGCTCAACGCGACGCTCGCGGCGCTCGGATCGCCCGCGGGCCTCGCGGCGTACCCCCTCCTCGAGACCGCGGTGAACCAAGCGATCCGCTCGGGGAGCTCGATCACGACCCTGTTCCTCGTCCTCGGCCTCTTCTCGATCGTGGCGGGCGCCCTCCTGATCGTCGGGATCTTCGTCACGCTCGCCGAGGAGCGCAAAGGCGAGATGGGCATGCTCCGGGCCGTTGGACTTCCCCGCCGGGCGCTCGTCCATACGTACTACTTTGAGGGTCTCGTCTACGCCGCGGCGAGCGCGCTCGCGGGCACGGCCCTCGGGGTCGCGGTCGGCTACGTGCTGCTCGAGCTCTACGTCCGATCGGCCTCCTCGCTCTCGCCCTCGATCGCGACCGCGTTCGCCGAGTCGTTCACCGCGAGCCCCCAGAGCCTTTTGACCGCCTACGTGGCCGGCTTCCTCTTGACGCTCGGAACGATCGCCGCGGCGAGCGCCCGCGTGAGCCGGCTCAACATCGTCCGGGCGATCCGGTCGGTCCCGGAGCCGACCCCGCCGCTCCGCCTGTACACCTGGCTCGCCTACGCCGGGGGGGCGCTCGTCGCGCTCGGAGGCCTCCTCTTCGCCGCGACGCGCGGCGGGACGGGGGACGTGAACTCCCCCCTCATCGGCCTCGGCCTCGCGATCGCCGGCGCCGGGCTCGTCGCCTCGCGGTTCGTGCCGAACCGGGCGGCCTTCTCGGTCACGGGGATCCTCCTGATCGCCTGGGCCGGCACGACGTCGCTCCACCGCCTCGTGCTCGGCAGCCAGCATTCGGGCACGATCCTCGCGATCTTCGTGGAGGGGATCCAGATGGTCGTCGGCGCGGTCCTCCTCTTCGTCTTCAACTCCGACCTCCTCGTCCGTGGGATCGGCCGGCTCGCGGGCCATCGCGGCCGGGCGGTCCCGGTCGTTCGGGTCGGGCTCGCCTACCCGCGCCGCCGCCCGCTGCGAAGCGCGGTCAACTTCATGATCTTCGTGATGGTGATCTTCACGGTCGTCGTCGTCGCCTCCTACGGGGCCGCGGTCCAGCAGGGGCTCGACAACAGCGTCACCGCCGAGTCGGGCGGCTACACGTTCTTCGGGTTCACGTCGGTCCCCGTACCGGGCCTTCCCGGCGCGATCGCGAACAACTCGACCCTCGCGGGCGAGTTCTCGACCGTGGTCCCTCTCGTCGTCGGGACGGTCGCCGCCACCCTGCCGGGGGTGACGGGACCGTGGGAGGATTCCCTCTACGCCGCGCCGGCGAACGCCTCCGCGGCCCAGAACTTCTACTCGACCAACCGCTACAACTTCACCGCGACGCTCGGCGGGATGCCCGCGTCGACCGTCTGGCACGAGCTCGCGACGAACGCCTCCGTCGCGGTCGTGGACGGCGCCTACCAGCCCGGCGGAGTGACCTTCGGGGGGTCGCACCCGTCCGTCTCGCTCGGCGCGGTCGTCCCGCTCGAGAACCCGGCGACGCACGTCGCGCGGTCGGTGACCGTCATCGGCTACATGTCCGAGACGTTCCTCGGGGGGTTCTGGGTCAACCCCTCGACCGCGGCCTCTCTCGGCTACTCGGGGGAAGCCGGGTTCCTCCTCACGACCGCCGCCACCGTCTCGGCGACGACCGCGGCCCAGGACCTGAAACGCGCCTTCTACCCCGAAGGCCTGGTCCTGTTCGACTTCGCCCAGATCCTCGCGAGCAGCGTCCAGACGGTCGAGGGGATCATCGGCCTCCTCGAGGTGTTCGTCGGCCTCGGCCTCGCGGTCGGGATCGCGGGGATGGGGATCGTCGCGCTGCGGGCGGTCGTCGAGCGCCGCACGCAGATCGGGATGCTCCGGGCGAACGGGTTCACGCGGGGGATGGTGCTCGCCGCCTTCCTCGTCGAGTACTCCTACGTCACCCTGCTCGGTACCGGCGTCGGCACCGCGCTCGCGCTCTGGTTGTACTACAACGCGACGGCCGCGAACGCCGGCACCCCGTTCGGGGTCTTCGTGATCCCCGGGACGACGATCGCGACGATCCTCCTCGTCGCCTACGCTCTCACGCTCCTCGCGATCGTCGGCCCGTCCTGGCGGGCCGCACGGCTCCCTCCCGCCGAGGCGGTCCGCTACACGGAGTGAGCGGGGCCCGCCCGTCCGCGCGTCCCCAGGAACCGGTGCGTGCCGGATGCCTTCATCTACCGGGTGCGCCCATACATCGGCGAGGGCCACCATGAAGTGCGAAGGATGCGGCGCTGACCTCGCCGAGGGAGCGAAGTTCTGCAACGGCTGCGGACGGTCCGTGAGCCTCGGACACCGCGTCGGCGAGGAGTCGGCCCACGTGGCGAAGGAGGCCGGGACCGCGGTGGGCAAGGTCGGCAAGGGGCTCGTCGGCGGCGTGAAGGCGTTCGGCGCCGGCGCGAAGAAGGGGTTCAAGGGCTCGGACGACGAGAAGAAGGCCTAGGCCCGGACGATCGGCCCTGTTCGGTCCCGGAGCTCGACGCCGTGACGGCTCCCCCGTGGGCGTGCGGACTCCCGGCGCGGGGCCCCTGAGGGGAGGAGGCGGCTCGTGAGACCACTCCGCACGGGGACGGGCACGGAGGCGAAAGCGATCGTTCGCGAGGGGTGGAACCGGGTCTCGACGATCTACCGCCCCGGAACGACGGGGGCCGACGTCTTCGGCCACTCGATCCCCGACCACGAGCGCTGGCTCGGCCCGCTCGTCCGCGCTCTCGCCGCCGGCAGCGAGGTCCTCGACCTGGGGTGCGGTTGCGGGGTCCCCGACGCGCGGCTCCTGGCCGAGCGCTTCCGCGTCACCGGCGTCGACATCTCCGACGTCCAGGTCGACCGGGCCCGGAAGTCCGTTCCGAACGCGCGGTTCCTCCGGGCCGACATGACCGAGGTCCGGTTCCGGGCCGGCGCGTTCGCGGGGATCGTCTGCCTCTACGCGCTCATCCACGTCCCGCTCGACGAGCAGCGCGGGCTCCTCGCCCGGATGCACCGCTGGCTAAGGCCCGGGGGAGTGGTGCTGATCACGACCGGCCAGACGGCGTACACCGGTGTCGAGGAGAACTGGCTCGGGTCGAACGCGAAGATGTACTGGAGCCACGCCGATGCCGACACCTACGAACGGTGGTTCCGGGCGGAAGGGTTCGAGGTCCAGAGCCGCATTGTGGTGCCGGAACCGGGCGCGGAGCACGCGCTCTTCCTCGTGGGCAAGCCAGTCTCCTGAGCCGCCCCGCCGCGACCGACCGTTTCACGACCTTCCCGGCAGCCCGATTCGTGGGCGTGTCGCGCCGGTCGGCGTGCGCGGGCGCTCCCGGTCCACGATCGAGGTCCGCGTCTTCCGCACCTCCGTCGGCTACCTCGCCTGGGTCGACGGGCTCGGCACGGTCGAGGGGCGGACCGTCGCCGCGACGCATCGGGCGGTCCGGGCGTTCGTGCGCGCGACGGTTGGGGCGGCGTTCGTCGAGCGGACCCGCCCCGGGACCGCCGGCAAAGGGTTCGGGTTCACGCTCGAGCGGGCCCGGCGCCCAAGGGCCTCCCGTCGAGCGGGCCCGGACCCCGGGCCGTCACGGGCGCAGCGTGAGCTTCGGAACCTTGAGCCGCCAGTCCCAGTGGTGGGGCTCCGGGTACCCGCACCAGCGCACCCGGACCTCGCGGTCCTCGTAGTGGGCGAGCGGTTTCCCGCACTTGGGGCACCGTTCCTCGGGCATCGGACCGGACGGCCCGAGCCCTCCGGACGGAATAAGGGCCGTCGGCCGACCGGGCGGAGCCCCGGCCCGCGGGGTCGGCGTCGCCCGGGCGCCTAACGTCCCTGCTCGACCCCGAACCAACGGCGGCAACGCTCGACGTTCGCGATCGTCCCGAGGAGAACGACCGCGTCGCCGACCGCGAGTCGGTCGTCCGGCGGCGGGTCGACGCGCGTCTCGTAGTCGCCGTCCGGTCGCCGGTGCGCGTACCCGATGACGATGCAGCCGGTCTCCCGACGCACG
>JAJZGO010000023.1 GCA_021798415.1 Thermoplasmata archaeon
TCGATCGCGAGCGCCGACTCCGCGATGAAGTCGCCCACGCCCTCACCGGCGGCGTGGACGCCGAGGAGGAGGCCGGTCGTTTCGTCCCCCACGACCTTGACCCACCCTTGCGTCGCGTGGCTCGCATGGGCACGACCCAGGGCGGCGTAGGGGAACCGGGCTTCCCGAGGGCGGTATCCCTTCGCCTCGGCGTCCGCCTTCGATAGGCCGACGCTCGCGAGCTCGGGCGTGGTGAAGACGACCGCCGGCATCGCCTGGTAGTCGGCGCGGGTCGGAAGGCCGGAGAGGGCCTCCGCCGCCACGATGCCCTCACGGTAGGCCTTGTGGGCCAGCATCGGCGGGCGCGCGACATCGCCGACCGCGTAGATGTGCGGCTGGTTCGTCCGCATCTGCTCGTCGACCGTGATGAATCCCGACTTCGCGTCGTAGGCGACGCCGGCCTCCTCGAGGCCCAGCTCGCGGCTCTCCGGGCGCTTGCCCACGGTCACGAAGAGGCGCTCGGCGCTCAGCTCCTCGCGACCGGAGGGCGTCTCGACCGTCATCGTCAGCTTCTCCGGGCCCCGCGCGAGTCCGACCGCCTTCGTTCCGGTTCGTATCCGGACCCCGAGGCGTTCGAGAGCGCCGGTGATCTCGCGCGAGAGGTCGGGCTCGACGCCCGGCAGGAGCTGGGGCAGAAGTTCCACGATCGTCACCTCAACGCCGACGCGGGCGAGGAACTCGCCGAGCTCGAGGCCGCTCACGCCCCCGCCGAGGACGAGCATCGAGGCCGGCAGGCTCTTCATCGAAAGGAACTCCCACGCATTGACGACGCGCTCGCCGTCGGTCTCGAAACCGGGGATCGTCGAGTGCGTCGCGCCCGTCGCGATCACGGCGCTAAAGAAATCGATGCGTTCGTGGCCACCGTCCATCGCCGCGAGGTCGGCGGACTTCGGGCCGGTGAAGCGGGCCGCGCCCGCGAGGACGGTCGCCCCGGCGCTCTTGAGGAGGGTGGCCACGCCCTGGCGCTCCTTCGCGACGACCGCCTCCTTCCACCGCATCGCCGACGCGAGCTCGAACCGGGCGTCGGCTGCCGTGACACCGACCTCGGGACCCTCGGTCCGGAGGGCGTGGTACAGTCGAGCGGCATGGATCAGCGCCTTCGAGGGGATGCACCCGCGGTTGAGGCACTCCCCGCCCAGGTCGCGCTTCTCGACGAGCAGGACTTTCCTCCCGAGCTGGCCAGCCCGCAGCGCGGCCATGTAACCGCCCGGCCCTCCGCCGAGTACGAGCACCTCCGTCGAGCGCGCGTACGTACCCGCCATCGGTCGATCCCACCTACTCCTTCGGGCCACCAGGGGCGGCGAAGGCATAGACGTCTTCGGTCAGCGACTCGGGACGTGGAGGCGGGGTCGCCTCGGCGATGGCGACCGCCGCGCGGACCGCCTCGTCCGCGTCTCCCTGGAGGCGAGCGATCTCCTTCGCATCGAGCAGCTCGTTCGCGACCATCCAGCTCTCGAGCCTCGCGAACGGGTCGTGGCGCGCGGCCCGCTCCGCCCAGTCGGACGGCTGGTAGCGACCGGGGTCGTCCGAACTCGAGTGGGGGGTCATCCGGTAGGTGAGGAACTCGAGGAGGGCGGGGCCGCCTCCCAGGCGCGAACGGCGGAGCGCGTCGTCGAGCGCCCGGTAGACCGCGACGAAATCGGTGCCGTCGACCCGCTGCCCCGGGATCCCGTAGGCGGTGGCCTTCGACGCGAGCGTCTTCACCGCCGACTGGTGCGCGACGGGGATCGATATCGCCCACTGGTTGTTGGCGCAGCAGAAGACGACCGGAAGCCCGAAGACTCCCGCGAAGTTGAGGCCCGAGTGGAAGTCGTTCGAGCTCGTCGCCCCATCCCCGAAGAAGGCGAGCGCGACGCCCGGCACCCGGCGGTGGCGGAGCCCGTACGCGAGGCCGACCGCGTGCGTGATCTGGGTGCCGATCACCGACGACATCGAGACGTGGTGGACGGCTCGCGCGGTCGGATGGCAGGGCATCTGCCGCCCTCGGCCCGGGTCGAGGTCGTCCGCATAGAGCGAGTGGACGTACTCGACGAGCGGGAACCCCCGCACGAGAGCGACGAGCGGTTCCCTGAGACCGGGGAAGATCCAGTCGTGCTCACCGGTCACGAGACCGGTCGCCACGTTCACGGCCTCTTGGCCGGTCGCCGCCCCGTAGAATCCGACGCGCCCCTGGCGCTGAAGGGCCTGCATGCGCGAGTCGAGGCTTCGTCCGAGGACCATCCAGCGGTACGCCGAACCGAGGGTGCCACCCCACTCCGGGCCGAGGGTCGCGTCGAGGTCGGCGGGAACGTACGGAAGGGGCTCGACGGCGACCGGGGAATGGGTCATCGCGCGATCCCGCGCGGTGAGACGATCGCCCGGGACGCCGCGCTCCGGGCGTCTTCGCGACCGACCACCGCGCCGCTCACCTCGCCCGGACGGAGCGAGGGGCCTGTCTTGAACTCTGCCCCGCCCCGGAACGGGCCGCCCCAACCGAGGCCGGTGTGTCGCGAGGGCTCGGGAACGGCGCACGAGCCGATTCGGCCGCTCCGGAGGAAAGGCCGCCGAAACCGTTCGGGAGTTCCCCCCGACGCGGGAGGGTGGGTGGTCAGCGGCACGGCGGGGCGAACCCTCGGTTCCGGGACGAAGCCTTTTCTCCCGGTCGGCGTCAGGGCGGCGTGCCCCGCACGGCGCGCTCCCTCCCCGATCGTTTTCGCCTGGACGGCCGCCGAGCCCTCGTTACCGGCGCGGCGGGAGGGATCGGGGAAGCGGTGGCGCGAACGTTCCTCGGCGCCGGAGCGTCCTTGGCGCTCGTCGACCGGGACGGCACGCGTCTGCGGAGGCTCGTCCGTTCCTTGTCAGGAACGACCCCCGCTCCCATCACGGTCCGGGCCGATGTGACCCGTTCCGCGGACGTCCGGCGAGCGGTTCGCGCCGCCGTCGAAGGGCTCGGTGGCCTCGACGTTCTCGTGAACGCCGCCGGAGTGACCGCGAAGGGGAGCATCGCCACGACGGACCCCGCCACTTGGCGGGCGCTCCTCGACATCAACCTCACGGGCACCTTCCTCGTCTGCCACGAGTCCGTTCCGTACCTGCGCCGCTCGGTCGGCGCCGCGATCGTGACGATCTCCTCGGTCTACAGCCTCATCGGCGGGCGGGATCGCGCGGCGTATTCGGCCTCCAAGGGCGGCCTCGACGCGCTGACCCGGTCGATGGCGGCGGACCTCGCCTCGGACGGCGTCCGGGTGAACTCGGTCAATCCGGGATTCATCCGCAGCCCGATGACCGAGCCCTCGCTCCGCGACCCGAAGGCGATGCGATTCTTCCGTTCGGCGACCCTCCTCCCGCGACTCGGGGAGCCCCAGGACGTCGCGGACGCCGTCCTCTATCTCGCCTCACCGGCCTCGGGGTTCGTGACCGGGGTCAGCCTTGCCCTGGACGGGGGTCGAGCGCTCGGTCGCTGACGCACCGCCGACGGAGCGAAGGGAAGGGACCAACACCCAATGTCGCTACACACGCAGGGCAGATCGGTCGAGCAAATAGTCGAGTGGGGCCTCGGTCTGCGTTGGACCGACGTTCCCGAGGACGTGCGCGACGTGGCTCGCGCGGTCGCGGCCGACTGCGTCGGCTGCGCGATCGGGGGGCTCGACTCCCGAAAGTCCCGCGCGGCCCTGACCTGGGCTCGCGGCTTCCCCCAGCGGGACGGCGTCTCGATACCGGGGAGCCGCGGCCGGACCGCCGCCGGGCCGGCGGCGTTCGCCTGGGGGGAACTCGTGAACGCGCTCGAGTTCGACCCCGACCTCACCCCCTGCCACGTCGCGCCGTTCGTGCTGCCGGCTCCGTGGGTGGCCGCCGAGGGGTGCGGGCGGTCAGGCCGCGACCTCCTCCTCGCGATCGTGGTGGCCCACGAGATCGCCGCGCAGATTGCGGGTCGCATGCCGGGGTTGCGCGCCGTCGGAGGGAGCGTCCGGAAGCCGAGCTACGGGTTCCGGGAGCGCTGGAGCGCGTACACCGCCGGTATTGTCGGGGCCGTCGTGGGCGCGGCTCGGCTCGCCCGAACCGACTCCTCGACCGTGCTCTCGGCCATCGGCATCGCCGCGGGCATCGCCCCGGTTCCGATCGCCTCCCGGTTCTTCTTCACGGCCCGTCCGTCGGACGTGAAGTACGGCTCTCCGGGCTGGGTCAGCCTGGGCGCGACGACATCGCTCGAGTTGGCGCGCGCCGGTTACCGCGGAGATGCGGCCGCGCTGGTCGGCCCGAACGGGCTGCTGACGATCCTCGGGAACGGCCCCGCCGACGTCGATGGGGCTGCCGCCGACCTCGGCCGTCACTGGAGGATCCTCGACACGGTCTTCAAGCGGTTCCCGACGGGGGGCGTGGGACACGTCGGGCTCGACCTCTTCGAGCGATTCCTCGTCGAGACCGGTACGACGCCCGAGGCGATCGAGTCGATCGAGGTGACCTCCGACCCGATCGTGGAGGTTCCCGTCCTCGCGAACCGGCAGGTCCGCGACCCGGTCGATGCCCAATTCGCCCTCGGCTGGGGGTTCGCCGCCCTCCCGTACTACGCCCCCGGTCCCGCCTGGCAATCTCCCGCGGCGCTCGGGGACCCTCGGGTCGCCCGGCTCCTGTCGAAGGTGCGGATCCGCGGGGACCCGGCGGTCGTCCGGGACCTCTACCGTCAGCTCGTCACGGAACGACTTCCCTACGTGCGTCGTCGGCCCACGCGGGTCCGAGTGCGGGCGAACGGACGGCTCTGGGAGGCGACCGACGCGATCGCGCAGGGCTATCCGGAACGGCCGATCTCGCACGACGACCTTCGCGTGAAGTTCCTTCGGAACACGGCGGGACATCTTCCGGCCCATCGCTCCGTCCGGCTCTTCTCGAAGCTCGTATCGCTCGACCGCGAGCGCTCGGTCGCGGAGATTGCCGCGGCCGTGCGCACGGCGCGAGGGACGGCAGGAGGCCCGGACGAATGACCGTCGACCTGATCGTTCGCGGGGGTCGCGTTGTGACCGACGGACACCGCGTCGAAGCGGACGTCGTCATCGACGAGGGCCGAGTGACGGGGCTGATCCGGGACACTTCCCACATCGCCGCCGACCGGGTCGTCGACGCGCGGGGGAAGTTCGTGCTGCCCGGCCTCATCGACCCGCACACCCACTGGGGCGTCTTCAACCTCCCGGACCTCGACGCGTTCGCGACCCAGTGCGCGAGCGAGTCTGCGTCGTCGCTCGCCGGCGGGGTAACGACGGTGATGCACTGTGCGATGGACAAGGGATCCTACTTGGCCCACCTGGCCCAGAAGGAGGAGCGTGTCGAGGCGCGGGCCGGGGTCGACGTCGTGTTCTACCCGGCGCTCACGAACCTCTCGCAGGTGGCGGAGGTACCGGCGCTCGTCGATCGGGGGGTCACGTCCTTCAAGATGTTCCTGAACGGGGACGCTTTCTACGGGATCGGGGAGAGCGACTTCTATGCCGGGCTGCGCGAAGTGCTGCGTTCCGGTGGGATGCCAATGGTCCACTGCGAGTGGACCCCGCCCGCGCTCGACCTCCTCGCGCGCGAGCTCGCGACCGCGGGGCGAACCGACCTCAAGGCATGGGCCGACGCCCGGCCGAACGTCCTCGAGCTCACGGCGATGGAGCGGGTCTTTCGACTGGCGGAGTCGCTCGGCGGGCCGGTCTACATCGTCCACGTCTCAACGCGGGAAGGGCCGGAGCTCGGGGCGGCGGCCCGCGAGCGCGGCGTCGAGATTTACCTCGAGACCTGCCCCCACTACCTCGCGCTCGACTACACGATGCCCTCGATCGCCGCCCTCGGAAAGGTGAAGCCCCCGATCCGGGGCCCGGGAGACCGGGAGGGGCTCTGGAACGGCCTCCTCTCCGGACAGATCGACACGGTCGGGACCGACCACTGCACCCTCCTCCTGCGCGAGGCGAAGGTCGGTAAGGGGGACATCTGGAGCCAGCAGAACGGGTTCGCCGGCACCGAAACCATGCTGCCGATCCTTCTCAGCGAAGGCGTCCGGAAGCGCGGCATGACGCTCGAGCGCCTGGTCGAAGTGACCTCGGCCAACGCGGCGCGGATCCACCGTATCCCCGGCAAAGGCTCGCTTCGGCCGGGGGCCGACGCCGACGTCACGATCGTCGACCTCGAGCGACCTGCGACGCTGAGCGCCGAGACGCTACACAGCGCGTGCGACTTCACGCTCTACGAAGGCTGGAAGGTCACGGGGATGCCGGTCGTCACCGTCCGGGGGGGCGAGGTCGTCCTGGAGGACGGAGCGGTGAGCCGAGGCCCCGCGGGACGCGTGCTTCGGACCGCACGGCGCGCGCCGTCTCCCTCCGCGAGCCGCCCAGTGCCGTTCCCCTAGGCCAGAATACCGCCCGGCCCATCGCAGCACGTAAAGCGGAGCGCGGCTACGGGCTCGCCCGTGAGCGGCTACGACCGGGTGCTGCGGGGCGGACGGGTAGTCACGTCGACCTCGGTGATCGACGCGGACGTGGGGATCGCGGGAGAACGGATCGTCGCGGTCGCAAGAGCGCTGCCCGCGAACGGGGCCACCGTGCTCGACATCACCGGCAAGATCCTTCTGCCCGGCGGCATCGACCCGCACACCCACATCGCCTACGGGCAACGACCGTTCTCGCAGAACATCCGGTCCGAGACCGAGTCGATGGCGGTCGGCGGGATCACTTCGGGGTTCTCCTTCGTGGGACGCAAGGACCCGTACTCCCAACACCTTCCCGATCTGATCGCCACCGTCGAGCAGCAGAGCTTGCTCGACATCGGCTTCCACCCGATCGTCGGGCGACCCGAGCAGGAGGCCGAACTTCCGAAGCTCTTCTCCGACCACGGGGTCGCGACGTTCAAGTTCTATCCGGCGACCCGGGCGCAGGAGATCTACCCCGAGGTCTGGGGGATCGATGACGGGCTGTTCTACCTCGCCCTCCAGCGCATCCGCGAGATGGGCGCCCCGGCCTCCGCGCTCGTGCACGCCGAGAACTGGGAGGTGCACCCGTACCTGCGCGAGGAGTTGATCCGCGCCGGCCGGACCGACCAGGCGGCGTACTGCGAGTCGCGACCGAGATTCTGCGAAGAGGACGGGATCCTGCGGACCCTTCACTTCGCAGAGCGTCTCGGCTGTCCGACGTACGTGGTCCACGTGTCGACGGCCGAAGGGGCCCGCCTGATCGGGGAGGCCGCGCGACGCGGGGTACCCGTGATCGGCGAGACGTGTCCCCAGTACCTCTGCTTCACCCAGGACGACCGGTTCGAGGTGATCGCGCGAGTGAATCCCCCCTTGCGGAGCCGCTCCGACAACGACGCGCTGTGGCAGGCCCTTGCCCGCGGCGACATCCGCTGCATGGGATCCGACCATATCCCGAACCGAACGAAGTCGATGGCGACCGACAACGTCTGGACGACCAAGGTCGGGGGCTATCCGGGGTCGGGAGTGATCCTGCCGGTCCTGATGAGCGAAGGGGTCCACCGGGGCCGCATCGACCTGCCCACGGTCGCCCGGGTGGCGAGCGAGAACGCGGCGCGCTGGTTCGGCCTCTACCCGCGGAAGGGGGCGATCTTGCCCGGGGCCGACGCGGACCTCGTCGTATGGGACCCGAGCCTCGAGGTCACCTACTCGCCCGAGGTCGGGCACCTCTCCTCGGATTTCTCCTGGTTCACGGGCCGCACGTTCCACGGCTGGCCGTCCCATGTCTTCCGGCGGGGCGAACTCGTGGTCGAGCACAACGAGCTGCGCGCGAAGCCCGGAAGCGGTCGCTACCTTCGTCGGCCGCTATCGCCGGCCCGTTGAACGGCGACCGGACCGGACCGCGCGTTCCCTTCGGACCGACCCGACCGCATCCGAGAGCTCCGCCACGAGCGCCGCCACCGGCTCTCCGGGACGAGCCGTCCACCATCGGTCCCAGGTCCGGGTCGCGGTGGCCACCGAGAAACGACCCGCCACCGACCGGAGGAATTTCGCGCGGACCTCCTCGACGGTCATCGGGCGCTCGGGGTCGCCCCAGCGGTGGCGAACGGTCGAGCGCATCGACCGACCGTCACGGAAGGCGATCGTGACCTCGGCCGTCGTCGTGCGAGGATACCGGCGGGTCGCGGCCACGTCCTCTCGGAGGCGGACGCGGCGGCCCAGCGCGAGGACGAGGGGATCGAAGCGTCGCCCCGGACGGAAGCGTTCGGGGCCGAGGGCTCCGTCCCGGATACCCGCCGCGATCACGTAGCGCGTGCTCTGCGTCAGCTCGGCGAGCGGGCTCCCCGCTTGCGGCATCGAACCGGTGAGCGCGAGCGCCGCGCGGTACGTCCGGACATCGACCGACCGGATCGTCCGTGGGTCCGTGGGCCGAGCGCCGGTGATCCGCAGGGCCGCGTCGAGAGGGGCGTGCGCGTGGCGGCCCCCCGGGTACGGCTTTAGGTAGACCTCGTCGATCGCCCAGGGAGCTCGGGGCATACGCTCAAGACGCCGAGGAAGCGGTCGGGGCGAGAGCTGCTCGAGGAAACCGTGGGGCGGCTCGAAGCTCTCGGGGCCGCCGCCGAGACCTTCCCGCGCCCAGACAGCCGCGCGCAGGCCCAGTTCGGCGGCCATCCCGGCGATGAGCGGCTTTGCCGGGCTCCGCATCGTCTGGACCAGGGAGATCGGCGCGGCGAACGCGGCGGTAGAAATCGCCCGCTCGGTGATCGAGAGGTCGCTCCCGAAGAGCCTCGACCCGGCCATCGCCCCGCCCAGAGGACCGCATGTGCCGTCCGGGTAGTACCCCGCCTGCGTCTGCCCGGGAAAGAGCGCCTCTCCGAACCGAACGGCCACCTCGTAGCCCGCCACGATTCCCGCGAGGAGCTCCCCGACGGAGTTCCCGTGGGATTCCCCGACGGCGAGCGCCACCGGGATGGCTGCCTCGCACGGATGCAGACCGGCGCGCCGATGGCCGTCCTGGGCCTCGAGGAGGTCGAGGTGCACGGCGTTGTGGAACGCGGCCCGGCGGGGAGCGGTCGAACCGGGCCAGCCGAAGACAGTCGCGCTCCCGTGGGAAAGCGGTCCGCTGGCCCGATCGACGGCGAGCGCCTCCGGGAATCGCGAGGCGGCGACCATGTTGCCGAGCGCGTCGAGCAGGCAAAGGCGGCTCTTGCGGACGGTCGGACCCGAGAGGCTAGGGAGCGATAGGCCGACGAGCGGCCGAAGGAGCCGCTCGATCCTCTCGGCCCCGTTGGTCCACGGGCGCGGGGAGCGAGCGCTCACGGGGGCGCACGACCCGTGCTCGGCCCATAACAGGTTCGGCCCGGAGGGGAACCCGACCCCTCGGTGGTTCGCTCGGGACGTCGACGGGAGCCAAAGTGGGCCCGGTTTGCCCGGTTCCCACTGAACGCTCATATATCGGGAACCTTGTTGCGAGCCTCGGCTTCGATCGGATCGACCCACCGGCGGAACGAAGGTTGCCGGGGCTCGGTGAAAATCGAAGACCAAGGAGAGATTGGATGGGAACCAGCGAAGGAACAGCGTCGACCGGACCGACCTCGTCGAGCCCGACCCCACCGCCGAAGGGCGGGGGTCGAAGAACGGCAGCGATCGCCGTCGCGGTGGTCGTCGTCCTGGCTGCGATAGGCGGCGGAGTCTACTACTACTACTCGACCCACTCGAGCTCGTCGAGCGGCAGCGGCGACTTCACCGTGGGCGTCGTGGGTCCGCTGACCGGCGCACTCGGCCCGGCGGGGACGCCGTGGGCTGACGGAGTCACGGTCTGGGCGAACGCGATGAACGCCCAGGGCGGCGTCCACTACAACGGAAAGACCCTGCACGTGGTCGTGAAGACGTACGACGACCAGAGCAACCCGTCGCAGGCGATCCAGCTCGTGACGCAGGCGGTCAGCGGCGATCACGTAGACATGCTGATCACCGGCTTCTTGACCCCCGACACGGATGCGATCGCGTCGACCGTGCAGAGCCTGCAGGTGCCGATCGTCGCGAACGCGGCGGATGACCCCGAATTCCACACGGGGAACCCGTACCTGTTCTCGATCTACCCGACGACGGCGCAGCAGATGGGGACGTTCGCGCAGTTCTTCTCCGGGCTCAGCCCCCAGCCGTTGAACGTCTCGACCCTCTACGCGAACGAGGAGGCGATGATCGGGCTGCTCGGCACGACCATCCACTTGATGGGGCCTAGCTACAATATCGTCTACAACCAGACGTACGACCCGAACTCGTTGACGAGCTCGAGCGCGGACAGCTACCTGCTCGCTGCGAACGCGCCCCACCCGAACATGCTGATGGTCTCGGACGAGTACCCGGGGAACGTCATCACCTGGGTCCAGCAGATGAAGTCGCTCAGCGTCCGCCCCTCGATGATCTTCTCGGAGGACATGTGGGACGCCCCGTTCTTCATCAGCCAGCTCGGAGCCGACGCGAACGGCATCGTCGGGCAGGACAACTGGGCGGCCAACATGACGAAGGCCGAAGCGAGCGGCGACTACGCGAACGCGACGTACTGGTACCAGCAGATGAACGCGACGTTCGGACAGACGATCGCGATCGACCAGCTGCCGTACCAGGCGATCATGGCCGCGGAGGTCCAGTTTGCGGCGATCCAGAAGGCCGGGGCTACCTCCGGTCCTGCGGTCGCGGCCGCGCTCGCGAGCCTCAACATGTCGACGGTCGACGGCCGGTTCGTGGCGAACTCGGCCGGACTGGACATCGCCCGCGGTCCGTTCGTCATTCAGGTCCAGAACGGCCTGCCCGAGATCATCGCGCCCGCCCAATTTGCGACGGCAACGCCCATCTACCCGTTGTCGTCCTCGTGGCCTTAGCGGGGGAGGCATCTCCACGGCGATCCCCCACGGAACCACGGGAGCGGAGGGCTAGGTTTCGTGGGGTTCAACCCTTTCCTGGTCGCCCTCATCGGGGGCTTGGGCGTCGGCAGCCTTTACGTCGTCTTCGCCCTCGGCATGAACCTCCTCATCGGGGTCATGCGGGTGATCAACTTCACGCACGGGTACCTCATGCTCCTCGGTTCGTACCTGACGTACTTCCTCTGGGAGTGGTACGGCCTGAACCCGCTCCTCTCGCTCCTGGTCGTGATGCCGGCGCTCTTCGCGGTCGGGGTCCTCTTCCACTTCATCATGGTTCAGCCGGTGCTGAAGCGGCCGTACTTCGAGGACACGACCCTCCTCCTCACGTTCGCGGGCCTGCTTATCCTGGACAACGTCTTCGTCAAGCTCTGGACCGACAACCAGCGGCAGGTCCCGACGACCTACTTCAACACGCCCGTGATCTTTTCGACGCCGTGGGGGGACGCGGTCCTCTCCCAGGTCGTCCTGATCGGCGCGGGTCTCGCGGCGGCGGCGACGCTCACCCTCGGTCTCTTCCTCCGGTACACCTGGACGGGCCGCGCGATGCGGGCCGCGAGCCAGGACCTCCTCGCGGCCCGGCTCCTCGGCATCCCGGCGACGCGGCTCTACGCGATCAGCTTCGGCATCTCGGGCGTCCTTGCGGGGATCGCCGGGGTCGTCGTCGCGATGGAGTTTCTCTTCTACCCTGAGTTCGGGTTCAGCTACCTCCTCAAGGCGTTCGGCGTGATCATGATGGGGGGCCTGGGGAGCCTCGTCGGAACGATCGCGGGCGGACTCACGCTCGGCGTGGCCGAGTCGATGACGGCGTGGGTGTACAACGGGGCGTACGGAACGTGGGCGAACGGGGCCGCGTACGTGGCGATCCTGGTAGCGCTCGCGGTCCGCGCCCTCCTGGGGAAATCCCGGTGAGCGCGCCCGTCCTTCCCGCTGCCTCGCCCGCGCCGACGGGGTTTCGTGACCTCGCCACTCGCTTCGCGCGCTGGAATCATCGTCGGACGCTCCTGATCGTGGTCTTCGCGCTCCTTGCCCTTCTCCCGGTCCTCTACCCGAGCCCGTACACCCTGGCGACCGTCCTCTTCTACATCCCATGGTACCTCGCGATGGCCCAGAGCTGGAACATCTCGGGCGGTTTCAGCGGCCAGCTGAGCTTCGGGCACTGGGGGCTCCTCGGGGTCGGCGCCTACACGAGCGCGATCTTCGCGGTGACCTACGGCTGGAACGTGGTGAGCGCGATGGCCATGGCGGCCGTCGTGACGTTCCTGCTCGGACTGCTCATCGGCTACGTCGGCTCCGCGCTCCGGGGACCGTACTTCGCGATCGCCACGCTCGCGGCGGCCGCGCTCATCCAGCTCGTCGTCCTCAACTGGAAGGCGGTCACGCTCGGTTCGCTCGGCTTCCCGATCTTCTACATCCTCCTCTCCCCGTCCGACCTCTACTACGGGGCGCTCGCGCTCGGCGCCATCGCGACGGCGATGGTCTACCTGATCAGCCGCAGCCGCATCGGGCTCGCCTTCGAGGCGGTCCGGGAGAACGAGGACCTCGCGACCGCGACGGGCATCTATGCCCGGGGCTACAAGGCGCTCGCGTTCGGCCTGAGCGGCGCCATCATGGGCCCGGTCGGTGGGCTCTACGCATTCGCTTCGCACTACATCGACCCGACGTCCGCCTTCAACCTTCTCTACAACCTCCAGATCATCCTCATGGTCGTGGTCGGAGGTCGGGGCAAGGTGCTGGGCCCCATCGTCGCCGCGGTCGTCTTCGCGTGGGTCTTCGAGGTCGCGCTGACGAGCTTCAACGTCTACAATTACCTCATCACGGGGGTCGTGATCTTCGCGGCCGTCCTCCTCGTTCCCCGCGGGATCTTCGGGTTCCGGGGGATTCCCAAGGCGCTCCAGTTCTGAGCGCCGGCAAGGAGCCGGCGACCGGTCCCGGGGGGCACGGGCCTACATTCCGAGGAACGCCCGTCGGATCTCGGGGTGGTCGAGGAGCTCGCGCGCGTTCCCCTGGTCGACGATCCGGCCCTGGGAGAGCACGTAGGCCCGGTCGGCGATCTGGAGGATCTGGCGGACGTTCTGCTCCACGGCAAAGACCGTCACGCCCCGGGTCGTGAGCGAGCGGAGCGTTTGGAACACGCGGGTCACTACCTGAGGGGCGAGGCCGAGCGACGGCTCGTCGACCATGAGGATGCGCGGGCGGCTCATCAGCGCCCGGCCGATCGCGAGCATCTGGGCCTCCCCGCCCGAGAGGGTCTTCGCCGATTGCCGCGCGCGCTCCCTGAGGATCGGGAACATCGCGCAGACCTCCTCGTACGTCTCGCGGAAGCGCGCCCGGGCGGCCGGCAGGTAGGCTCCGAGGGAGAGGTTGTCTTGGACGCTCATGTTGGGGAAGACGTGACGGCCCTCGGGGACGAGCGAGATCCCCGCCCCGACGATCGCTTCGGGAGACCGACCGGTCAGCTTCCGTTCGCCGAGGTACGTCGTGCCGCTCAGGGTCGGGATGAGCCCCGTGACCGCGCGGAGGAGCGTCGTCTTCCCCGCACCGTTCGGACCGACGAGGGTCGTGAACAGCCCTTCGGGGATCTCGAGGCTCACGTCGTGGAGGACGTCCATCCGGTCGTAGCCCGCGCGAAGCGACTCGATCCGGAGGGCCACGGCTCCCGGCGCCGCGCCGGCGTTCGAGGTCGGGACGGCGGACGGGGTCGACGCCATGGTGGGATCGGGCTGGAAACGCGCGGAGAGATTAAGGGTTCGTGGAGGAGGGCGGGAGGGCGAGAAGCTCGGCGGAGCTCACGACCGCCCCGACCGTTTCCTCGAGGTTCCGGAGCGCGGCCCGGTGGAGCGCTTCGTCGACTCCGGCCACCGCGTCCCGAACGACGAGGACGTCCAGGTCCCGCGCGAACGCGTCACGCGCCGTCGCGTCGACACAGACGTGGGAGAGGACGCCGGCCAACACCAGTGAGCGCACGCCGGCCCGTTCGAGGCGCTCGCCGAGGTCGGTCCCGAAGAAACCGGAGTACCGGTTCTTGAAGACGACCGGTTCGTCCTCGGCCGGTGCGAGCTCGGGAACGATCTCCGTATCGGGCGACCCGGGCGTGAAGAAAGGGTCCGACCGGCTCGAGTAGGCCCGGGGCAGGACCCGGTGCAGGCGCGCCGGATAGTCCGCCCCGTCGGCCCGGTAGCGAAACGCCGTGTAGAGCCGGGGAAGCCCGCGGGCCCGGAACGCATCGCGCAACCGGACGATCGTCTCGGAGAGCGTTTCGGCGTCGCGCAACGGTCGACCGAGGCGCGCGTAGGCGCCGTGGGGGCCGACGAACCCGACCTGCATGTCGACGATCAACAGCGCCGGGCGCTCGAACGACGAAAGCATTTGGTGAGCATCAAGAGGAGGGATTTAAGGAAGGGATGACTGCCCAATGCGGTTTTCATGGGTTCGTTGAGACGGCCGCTCGAAGGGCTGAACGTCGTGGAGCTTTCCCAGGGGATCGCCGGCCCGTACTGCGCGATGGTGCTCGCCGACCTCGGCGCGGACGTGGTGAAGGTCGAGATCCCGGGCGCGGGCGACCTCGCCCGAGGGTGGGGGCCGCCGTTCGCCTCGCCGCACAACTCGGCCTACTTCCTCTCGGTCAACCGCAACAAGCGGTCGATCGAGCTCGACCTCAAGTCGCCGTTCGGCAAGGAGGTGCTCCGACGCCTCCTAGAAGATGCCGATGTGCTGGTCGAGAACTTCCGGCCCGGCACGATGGCCGACCTCGGCTTCGACCTCGCGACCCTGAAGTCGATCCGAGCGGACCTCTTGGTCGCTTCGATCACCGGCTACGGCCCGGAGGGACCGAGCCGCAACGACCCCTCCTTCGACCTCATAGCACAGGCGCGATCGGGGCTGATGAGCGTCACCGGCACGGTCACCGGGGGACCGATCCGGGTCGGGATCGCCCTCTTCGACCTCGCGGCAGGGCTCTACGCCGCGATCGGAATCCTCACCCAACTGCGCGAGCGGGACGCGGGACGTCCGTCCGTTCCGGTGGAGGTCAACCTGCTCGACACCTCGGTCTCGATGCTGACCCACTGGTTGCCGATCCTGAGCCTCGAAGGGAAGGTTCCCCCGCCGAGCGGCACCGCGCACCCGCTGATCGTCCCCTATCAGGTGTTCCCGACCGGGGAGGGGTTCGTCGCGCTGGGGGTCTCGACCGACATCCTCTGGCACCGCTTCTGCGGCGCGCTCGGGCTCGCTGCGATCGAGAACGACCCGAAGTTCTCGACGAACGCGGCCCGCGTCGCCCACCGTGGGGAGGTCCTCGCGCACGTGCTCCCCGCGCTCGCCCGTTGGACCGCGTCCGAGGCCGCCCGCGAGCTCAACCGGGCGGGCGTCCCGTGCGCGGTCGTGGCCCGCATCGAAGACCTTCCGCACGACCCTCAGGTCGAGTTCAATCGCTCGATCGTCACGATGCCCGCCCCTCACGCGGGCCCGGTGATGGTCGGTGGCTCGCCGCTACGCTCCCTGCTTCCCGAGGGAGACCCGCTCGTCCACCGTCCGGCGCCGGACCTCGGCGAACACACGGAGGAGGTCCTCCGCGAGCTTGGGGTCGCGCGACCCCTCCCTCCCACAACGGGGCCGGCAGGTCGCGCATGAAGGCCATCGATGTCGTGGCCAACCTGCGCAACGAGCACTACGTCACCGCCATCCGGCCCTACATGGAGGAGGCGTGGAGGACCCTGCGCCAGGACATGGACCGCCTCGTCATCGCGCCCGAGACGATGGTCGAGGAGATGGACCGGGCCGGGATCGAACGAGCGTTCCTGGTCGCGGCGAAGGGCGAAGGCTGGGAGGTCCCCTACGAGGACGTCGCCCGGGTCGTCCGCGAGTACCCCGACAAGTTCTCCGCGCTCGCCGGGTTCAACCCGTTCCACGGGATGAAAGGGGTCGCCCGGCTCGCCGAGGCGGTCGAAAAGCACGGATTCATCGGGGCGCACGTCTACCCTCACTGGTTCCGCCGGCCGCCGAACGATGCGATCTACTACCCGTTCTACGCGAAGTGCGTCGAACTCGATATCCCGGTCCAGATGCAGGTCGGCCACGCGACCCCGAACACCTACCTTCCGTCGGTCGCTCGCCCGATCATGCTCGAGGATATCGCGATCTACTTCCGCGACCTGAGGATCATCGGGATCCACCTCGGCTACCCCTGGACCGAGGAGATGATCTCGGTCGCCTACCGGTTCCCGAACGTCTTCATCGCTCCCGACGCGCACGCTCCCAAGTACTGGGAGCCACGGTTCGTCGAGTACCTGCGCACCCGGGGGTCGAGGAAGGTCCTATTCGGTACGGACTACCCGATCGTCGGGTTCGAGCGCGCCATCAAGGAGCTCGCGGACCACCGATTGCCCGACGACGTCCTCGAGCGGTTCCTGCGCGAGAACGCCCGGGAGGTCTACCGACTTCCCTGACGGAGCGAAGATAGGGCACGAGCGCTGATAAGCCAACATCGCCGTAAGCCGCAAGAGGACCGAAGGAGCGCCATGACCGAGACCGAACCCCTGCCGACGCTCCGCAGCCGCATCGCGCACGGGCCGATCGTCGTGGTGCCCGGAGCGTACGACGCCCTCTCGGCGCGCCTCGTCGAGCAGGCCGGCTTTCCCGCGGTGTACGCGAGCGGAGCCGGCGCGTCGTACAGTCTCCTCGGCGCCCCCGACATCGGGCTTCTCTCCTTTGCCGAGATGCGCGACCAGGTCGCCCGTATCGCGAACGCGGTCCGCATCCCCGTGATCGCCGACGGCGACACCGGTCACGGGAACGCGCTGAACGTCCAACGGACCGTCCGGGAGTTCGAGGCGGCCGGAGCGGCGGCGATCCAGCTTGAGGACCAGACGTTCCCGAAACGGTGCGGCCATCTGAGCGAGAAGACCCTCATTCCTCCGGTGGAGATGGAAGGGAAGGTCCGGGCGGCCGTGGACGCCCGTCGCTCCGCCGAGACGCTGATTATCGCACGGACCGACGCCCTCGCGGTCGAAGGGGCGGCCGCCGCGATCGCTCGGCTGCGGGCGTACGCCGGTGCCGGCGCGGACCTGCTCTTCCTCGAAGCCCCGCCCGACGTCGACACCATGCGACACGCGTGCGCGGCGCTCGACCGGCCGATGATGGCGAACATGGTCGAAGGGGGAAAGACCCCGCTTTTGACCGCGCGGGAGCTCGAGGAGATCGGCTACCGCCTCGTGATCTTCCCCGGAGCCGGGGCGAGGGTCGCCGCGTACGCCCTTCGGGAGCTCTACACGACGCTCGGACGCGAGGGGTCGACCTCGTCGCTGCTCGACCGGATGCTCCTCTTCGACGACCTCAACCGGGTCGTGGGGCTCCCCGAGATTCGCGCGACGGGTCGGAAGTACGAGCCCGCCCCGGCTGGTGCGAGGACGCCATGAGCCGACCCCAGACGCAGATCGAGGGGATCCTCTCGCGCCACTCCACCGAAGCGCCCGGACGCGCCGTCGAGCCCGACGACTTCGTGGAGGTCGAGGTGGACCGTCTGGTCCTGCTCGACATGGCCGCGACCCACCCCGAGTTCCTCGCCCACCTTCCCCGACGAGTCCATCGGCCCGATCGGGTCGCCTGGGTCTTCGACCACCTCGTTCCAGCTCCGACCGTCGAGCTCGCCTCGGGGCTCGTGAAGCTCCGGGAGCTCGCGCGGCGCTGGGGGATCTCGCAGGTCTTCGACATCGGCCGGGGCGGGATCTCGCACCCTTTGATGGCGGAGCGGGGTTGGGTCCGACCCGGCGAGATCCTCGCCAACACCGACTCCCACACCTGCGCCGCGGGGGCGCTCGGCTGCGCCGGCCGCGGGGTCGGGATGCTCGAGGTGATGAGCATCCTCTGCACGGGACGCACCTGGTACCGGGTCGGCGAGACGGTCCGCGCGACCCTGGGCGGCCGGCTCTCCGATGGGGTCACGGGAAAGGACGTCTTCCTCTCGCTCGCGAGCGACCTTGGAGCGATCCCGGGCCGCAACATCGAGTTCGCGGGCGACGGAATCGCTGCCCTCGCGATCCCCACGCGCCAAGCGATCGCCACCATGTGCGCGGAGATCAGCGCCGAGTTCGCGCTCTTCCCCTGCGACGCCCGTGCGCTCGACTACGTCCGGGCGAGGGTTCCGGCAGGCGAACCCGTCGAACCGGTGGGCCCGGACCCCGATGCCGCGTACGTGCAGGAGCGGGCCGTCGACCTGGCCTCGGTCGTCCCGCTGGTCGCCCTACCGCACGGGGTCGTCCGCAACGTGCGGCCCGTAAGCGAGGTCGAAGGCGTGTCGATCACCCGGGCCGTCGTCGGTTCGTGCGCGAACGGGACGATCGAAGACCTGGAGGAGGTCGCCCGCGTGCTGCGCGGACGGACGGTGCATCCCGACG
>JAJZGO010000024.1 GCA_021798415.1 Thermoplasmata archaeon
GGAGTGGCCGGTGGTGAAGCGCGGGCTCGAAGAGAAGCTGGCCCGCCCCTGGACCGGGCCCGTCTGACCGCCGCGACGACGGTCGTCGCCGCCGTTATGCTCGGCCGCCCGGTCCCGAGGGCGTGGCCGCCTCGGGGTTCCGAGAGCCTCTCGTTCTCGCCGGACGGTTCGTGGAGCTCGTCCCGCTCGCGCGAGCCCACATCGAAGGGCTAGCGCGGGCCGGCCGCGACCCCGAGGTCTGGAGGTACCTGCGGATCGGTCCGGGTCGAACGCGAGGCGAGATGGCGGCGCTCGTCGACGAGCTCTTCGCTCTCGCCGCCCGTGGGGAGGTTCTCCCGTTCGCGGTCGTGTCGCCGCCGGGAGGGCGCACGGTCGGCATGTTCCGTTATCTCTACATCGACCGCGAGGACCAGAGCGTCGAGATCGGCACCTGGCTCGACCCGGCCGTCTGGCGGACGCCGGTCAACACCGAGGTGAAGTACCTCGGGCTCCGCTACGCGTTCGAGGTGGAGGGGGTCCATCGGGTCCAGCTGAAGACCGACTCGCGCAACCTCCGCTCCCAGGCGGCGATCGAGCGCCTCGGGGCCGTGCGCGAGGGCACCCTGAGGGAGCACATCCGACTGCGCCACGGCCGCTTCCGATCGTCGGTCGTCTTTAGCCTCGTGGCGAGCGAATGGCCGCGGGCGAAAGCGGCGCTCGAGGCCCGGCTTGCTCGGCCCTGGCCCGGAGGGCCCACCCGGTCGAGACCCCCCTCGGCCGCACCGGCTAAGGGGCGGGGAACTTCGGTCGGCGCTTCTCCCGGAACGCCCGGACGCCTTCCGCGAGCTCACCGCGGCCCGCCGCCTCGACGGCGAGCCGCCGCTCGAGCGCGAGCTGGGCTTCGGCGCCCTGGCCGAAGGCGGCGTGCAGGAGGCGCTTCGTCGCCCCGTAGGCGAACGTCGGCCCTTCGGCGAGCTCCCGGACCCGTTCCGCCGCCCGGCGGCCAAGGTCGGGGGCGGGGACGACCTCGTGAACGAGGCCGAGCTCGCGCGCCCGTGCGGCGGAGAGTCGCGCGGACGTGAAGAGGAGCTCCTGGGCGAGGCCGATCCCGAGGTAGTGGGGGAGGAAGTAGGAGAGGCCGCCGTCCGGGACCGCGCCGAGCGTGGGGAACGCCGGAACGAGGACCGCCGACTCCGAGGCGATCCGCCAGTCGGCCGCGAGCGCGAGGGAGAGCCCGCCCCCGGCGGCGACGCCGGGGAGCGCGGCGACGACCGGCTTCGGCATCCCGAGGATCTCGCGGATGCCCATCTCCATCTCGGCGGTCAACGCGTGGAAGAGCGCCGGGAGCTCCCCCCGCGCGCGATACTCGTCCATCACCGCCACGTCGCCGCCGGCGCAGAACGCGGTGCCGGCCCCCGTGAGCAGCACGGCGCGGACCGCGCGGTCGGTCGAGGCCTCCTGGAGCGCCTGCCTTAGCGCGAGCATCGACGGCACGTCGAGCGCGTTCAGCCGCTCGGGCCGGTGGATCGTGAGGGTGAGAACGGCCCCGTCCCGCTCGGTTCGGATCGCGTCCATGGTGCGCGCGGGTCTCGAGGCCACCGCCCCATAAAGGTGGTTCGGGGTCGACGGGAAACGCGCCGCTCCCGGTCCTTCCCGCGGACGGAGGCGACCTCAGGGAGCGGTCGGAGGGGGCCGGCGCCTCGGGTCGGTCGCCGTCGGACCCGGGGGGACCGGCGACGATGCGGTCGGGGGGAGCGTGTGCGACGGTGGGGGCGCGATGACGTCGGCGGGCGGGAGCTCCGGGACGCCGGGTCCGCGGACCCCCTTGCTGTACGGGGAGACCATGCTCGTCGACTCCTCGGATTCCGCCTTGATCTCCTCCTCGATCGACTTGATCTCGGTGAGGAGCTCTTCCTGCTTCGGGATCGGACCGAGGATGTTGTCCATCGACCCGATGCGCTTCTCGAGGTCGTCGAGCGTGTTGATCCCGCGGTCGGGGACCTGACGGCTCGTGCCCATGTACTCGCTCGCTCCCTCCATCAGGCGCGAGAACTCGAACGGGAAGAGGATCTTCGTCGCCTGGCCGTTCCCGACCTTGGCGACCGTGTCGAGCGAGAGGACGGTGAGCGCCTTCGCGTCGAGGACGCCGGCTCCGAGCGAGAGGATCCTCAAGCGCTGGGACTCTCCCTGGGCCTCGAGGATGGTCGCGACCCGGGCGCCTTCCGCCTCGAGGATCTGGGACTGGCGCACCCCTTCGGCCTGGAGGATCCGCGAGCGCTTCTGGCCCTCCGCGACGAGGATCGCGCTCCGCTTCTCCCCGTCCGCCCGTAGGACGGCCGCGCGGCGCTGGCGCTCCGCCGCCGTCTGCTCCTCCATCGCGGTCTTGACCGGGCCGACCGGGTCGACCTCCTTGATCTCGACCGCGTCGACGCGGACGCCCCACTTGTCGGTCGCCTCGTCGAGGATGTCGCGAAGTCGGGTGTTGATCCGTTCGCGGTTGTAGAGGATCTCGTCGAGCTCCATGTCGCCGATGATCGACCGCAGGGTCGTCTGGGCGAGGGCGACCGTCGCGATGTGGTAGTCCTGGACCTGGAAGATCGCCTTCGGCGCGTCGACGACCTTGATGTAGATGATCGCGTCGACGTTCGTCGGGGAGTTGTCCTTGGTGATGACCTCCTGGCGCGGGACCTCGAGCACCTGGGTACGCAGGTCGATCTTGAGGACCATCGAGAGCGGGCTCACCATGTTGAACCCGGGGTTGATCATCCGCTTGTACGACCCCAGCAGGGTCACGATCCCCTGCTGGTACGGCTGGATGGTGTAGATCATCCGGTTGAGCAGGACGAGGACCAGTACGGCCGCCAGAACGGCCCCCACGATCGCGACCGTGTAATCCGCCATCTCCGACCTACCGTCCTCGGTCCCGCCGGGCGATCGAACGCATCTCCATTCGCTGCGGCACCCCGTCGGGCCCGCGCAAGGCGGCCGCGCTCATGAGCTCCTAGGTGGCTCGAGGGGCTCGACCGAGACCGAGACCCCTTCGCCGTGGACGATCCGCACGCGCGTCCCGACCGGGATCGGGACCGTCGACTTCGCGGACCAGACCTCGGAACGGACGCGGACCTTCCCGCGGAGGGTATCGGGGACGACCGGGACGATCACGACCGCCTCGTCCCCGACGAGACCCGCGCTGGTCGTGCTCATCGGACGGTGCGTGGGCGCGACCCAGCGGTAGTACGGGACCTCGATCAATCCCGCCGCGACCGCCGCGACGACGATCAGGAGCGTGCCGACGTAGCTGTTGAGGAGCGTGTCCGGCAGGAACATGTAGAGGAGCCCTCCCACGAGGAGGATCGAGCCGGGGATGAACAGGAGCGCGCCCGGATGGACGAGCTCGAGGGCGAGAAAGACGATCCCGCCGACCACGAGGACAATGCCGACCAGGTTGAACAGGATCGCCATGGCCCGCGACCGAGCCGATGCCCCCCCTCGGGATAAAGAGCGACGTGGGGCGGGAGGAGCCGTCTAGCGGATGTACCGTTCCGTGGAGGCGAGGTCGAAACGCGGCACGACGCGCAGGCGCTGGCCGTCGCCGGTCGGCGCGTAGGCGAGGAACGGGTAGAGCCTCCAGAGGTCGCCCTCGGCCATCCGCGTCGCCGGGTGCTCCGCGCCGAACGCCGAGCGCGTCACGCGGGCGGTCACTTCCCGGACGGACCGCTCGTCGAGGTACCCGAGCGCGTGGAGGTACTCGTGGGCGAGGATCACGTAGAGGAAGGAATTCAGCTCGAGCGGGCTTCGGGCGTTCGCGCGCATCGTCTCGACCAGTCCCTCGTTCAGCACGATGAGGTTCCCCGTCACCTGCCAGTAGGCGCCGAGCTGTGGCGGAAGGTTGGAGAGCCCGAGTCCGAGGCCGGGGCGCTCGATCCCGAGCACTCGGCGGACGGCGCCCCGCACGACACGGAACACCCCGTCGTAATCGGCCGGAGCCTCGAGGAGGCGGGCGAGCGGGAACGCGGGCGCCGACGGTGGGGAGGGGGATGACGCATCCGGGCGGGGGCGGCCCGGGCCGGCGTCCGAGAGACGAAGCACGCTCACGATCCCCACGAGTCGTCCCGGGTCCAAATAGGTGCGGTTACACCGGCACCACGTGCGTACGCGGACCGCCGACCCCGGGCGCGGAGCGGAGGGACAGAGGTCGGGCCCCGAGAGTCTAAGAGCGCGCGCCCGGTGGCACCACCGTCATGCCCCGTCCGAACGCGGTCGTATTCCCTCGGCACGAGCGGGTCGAAGACCGCCGCCGGGAGTCCGACCAGCGCAAGCTCCTCGACGAGTTCTTCGACCACGCGACGCTGCTCGCCGTCTCCCGGCTCGTCAACCGGGGGGAGTTCGACTCGATCGACCACCCGATCTCGATGGGCAAGGAGGGCGGGGTCTTCCGGGCGACGAAGGGGACGGAGTACCGGGCCGTCAAGATCTACCGGATTTCGAACACGACCTTCCGCCGCCTCCCCGCCTACGCCCTCGAGCAGCTGAAGCGCGAGGCGAGCGTGCGCAACTTCGGGGGTCTCATCTTCGCTTGGACTCGCCGGGAGCACACGATCCTCGGCCGACTGCGCGAGGCGGGCGTCCGGGCCCCCCTTCCCTACGCCCACTACCGGAACATTCTCGTGATGGAGTACATCGGCACGGAGGAGGGCGCCGCCCCGCGCCTCAAGGACGCCCTCGTGGGAGACCCGAAGGCGCTCTACGACGAGCTCGTTCGCGAGATCGGCAGGATGGTGCGCGCGGCGAAGCTCGTCCACGGGGACCTCTCGCCGTACAATGTGCTCTACTTCGACCATCGGGTCGTGCTGATCGACGTCGCCCAGGCCATCCCCATCGACCACCCCGAGGCGCCCCACCTCCTCCGGCGGGACATCGAGAACTTCGCCAAGTTCGTGACGCGTCTCGGCCATACGGTCACCCCGCAGGAGTTCTATTCGGCGGTGGGTGGGGACGAGGTCGGTCCGCCGACGGGGAGGGGGTGAGGGAGATGCCGGTCCTCTACGCGCGGATCCCCGAGGACCGCATCGGGGCCCTCATCGGCCCGGGCGGGCGCACGCGTCGCGAGATCGCCGAGAGCACCGGCGCCGAGGTCGCGGTCGACGCGGCGGAGGGCGAGGTGCGCGTCTCCGGGCCGGACGACGACCCCATGCGGGTCCTCACCGCGCGCGACATCGTCCTTGCGATCGGCCGCGGGTTCTCGCCGGCGCGCGCGATGCGCCTTTTGAAGAAGGACACCTTCCTCGGCATCCTCGACATCAAGTTCACGACGGGCCGACACGAGAAGGCCGCGCTCCGCCGGATCCGGGCGCGGGTGATCGGCACGCGCGGCCGGGCCCGTTCGAGGATCGAGGAGCTCTCGGGATGCTCGATGAGCGTCTACGGCTCGACCGTCGCTCTGATCGGCGAGGAATCGCAGCTCGAGCACGCGACCCGGGCGGTCGAGCTCCTCCTGCGCGGCAGCGAGCATTCGACCGTCTTCCACCTGCTCGCGCGGCTCCGGCGCGAGTCGGCCGTCGAGGCGGCGGTCGGGGTCGATACGCCGCCCGACGAAGGGTAGCGCGGATGGCGAAGACCGCTCCGCTCGACGCCCCCACGCTCGCCTGGGCGCGCGGCGTCTTCGCGCGGTACTACGCGGTCGCCGACGTCCCTCCGCCGACCCGGCTCGCGCGACGCGAATTCGCGGCGTTCCCTTTCGCGCTCGAAACGATGATGCGTCGGCACGCGACGTTGCGCCGGCCCGAAGAGTTCCGTGCGTTCCTCGCGCGCGAGGTGCCTCGGCACGTGTACTACTCCTCCGCCTACTACCGGTTTCCGGACGGGCCGACGATGGCCGCCAAGGAGTGGCTCGGCGCCGACCTCATCTTCGACCTCGACGCGGACCACCTGCGCGGTGCCGAGACCCGGGACTACGCGGGCCAGCTCGCGCTCGTGAAGGACCGCCTCCTCCGGCTCGTCGACGACTTCCTCTTCGGCGACTTCGGGGTCGACCCCGACCTCGCGTCGTTCGTCTTTTCGGGCGGACGGGGCTACCACGTCCACGTCCGGGACGAGCGGTTCCTCGCCCTGACGAGCCCCGAGCGACGCGAGCTCGTCGACTACATCCTCGGCACGGGCGTCGACCCGATGCTCGCGGTCGAGCAGGGCCGGGAGGACGTGCGGAAGGGCCGCACCGCCGCGGTTCTCGACGAGGAGCCGGGGCCGGCGGTCCGCGGCTCCGCCCTCGCCCGGACGCGTCGGCTCGCCCCGCCCGACGCGCCGGGGTGGAAGGGCCGCACGACCCGCGCCTTCCTCGAGGTCCTCGGCCGGTGGGAGACGCTCCCCGTCGGCGCGGTCGCCGACGAGCTCAAGGGGTACGGGGTGCCGCCGGCCGTCGCCCGTCGGTGGGCCCGGCTCCTCGTCACCGAGCGGGGCGCGGAGAAGATCCGCACGTCGCTCACGCTCGACGTCTTCCGCAAGGACCTGCCGGCCGAGCTCCTCGAGGCGATCGTCGGCCGGGCGGTCGTCGAGGTCCAGGGGGAGACGGACGCGCCGGTGACGACCGACATCCACCGGCTGATCCGCTTACCGGGTTCGCTCCACGGGGGCACGGGGCTGCGCGTGGTCCCGCTCGCGCGCGACGCGATCCCGGCGTTCGACCCGTTCCGCGACGCGCTCACGAGCGATCCCGAGGAGACCCGGACGGCGATCGCGTACCGCGAGCGGGTCGACCTGCCGTTCCCTGGCGGCGGTGTCCGCGGGAACCCCGGAGGCTCGGACGAGCTCCCTACGCCGGTGGCGCTGTTCCTGGTGCTGCGGGGGGAAGCGGAGCTTCGGCCTTCACCGGGATGAGGAGGCGACCGATCCGGTCGATGGTCGCCTCGATCTGGTCGCCGGGCTTGAGCTTCCGCGACTCGTTGCCGAACTCGTAGCCGGGGACTCCGCCAAGGCTCCCGAGCGAGATGAGGTCCCCCGGCTCGAAGGTGATCCCCGTCGAGAGGTGCGCGAGGACCTGGGGGATCCGGAAGATGTAGTCGTTGGTGTCGCCCGTCTGCCGGACGACGCCGCCGACCTTGAGCTCCATCGAAAGCGGGTACGGTTCCCCGACTTCCTCCTTCGGGACGACCCACGGTCCGACGGCCATCGTCCCGTCGAACCCCTTGCCCATCACCCAGTCGACGGGCCCTCCGTCGGCGGGGTACTGGAGGTCCCGGTAGCCCAGGTCGAGCGCGATCGTGTAGCCGGCGATGTGCTCCATCGCCTGGTCGACGGGGATGTGCTTGCCCCGCTTGCCGACCACGACCGCGAGCTCGAGCTCGACGTCGGGGAACGAGCCCGCGGGGTTCAGGACGAGCGGCTCGGTCGGTCCGACGAGGCTGTTCGCGAACCGCGTGAAGACGTACGGCTGCCTCGGGATCGGCTTCCCCTGTTCCGTGACGTGCGAGCGCGAATTCGAGGCGAGGCAGTAGACCTTCACGCCCCGCACGACGGGAGCGAGGAGCTTCACGCCCTCCTCGGCCTTGAACAAGAGGCGCGCGCCGGTCGCGGCCCGGGGCGTCCAGCCCATCTTGCGGCGCCGATCGATGTACTCGGTGATCTTCCGGGTGAGCTCGACCGAGCCGGCCCCGCCCGAGAAGAACGCCTGCATGTCGCGGAACCGGCTCGGGTCGGCGCCCTTCACCGGATTGACCCCGTAGTAGTCGCGGCACGCGTTGTCGAGGTCGATGAACTCGTTCGAGTCGGTGATCATGCCGAAGTGGAACTGGTCCTGCAGGGTGAAGTGCACGAGCTTCACGCGGATCCCCCTCCCGGGGAGTCGCTCGGACGGATAACGGATGCGCGTCCTCGCGCCCCGGGGCGGGACCGGCTCCGCCGGCCCGCCCGGTGCCCGGGCCGAGGGCCGTCCTTCTAGTGGAAGTGTCGGTGGACGGCGATGAGGTAGACGAAGATGATGAGCGAGAAGAGGAACCCGAAGGTGACGAAGTGGCCACCGACCGCGGCGCCGAGGAGTTCGACGAACGTCACGATCAGGGCGAGGACGAGCGCCCAGAGCCGAAGGTGCCATAGACCGAGCGCGACGCCGAGGATGATCAGGCCGACGATCAGCACGACCGCGCCCGCGAGCACCCCCGCGAGGCCGAAGAAGTGGGGGCCGAAGCCGATCGCCGAGAGGGCAACGGAGCCGACGAGGAGGAGGAGCCCGCCGAGGATCAGGACGACCCCGTAGATCCCGACCAGGATCGCGAGGATCGATACGCCGAGGGGACGCCGCGCGGGGTAGGGAGGCGTCATCGCCATCGGAGTCGCCGTCGTCACGGTATCAATCACGCGGGCCGGGGGTTAAGAACCTATGCCCCACCCCGACCGGCCTCGAGGAGCTACCCGAGAGGAGCCGGGCGGGGCTCGGGGTCCCGGCGGGGCGTGTAGGTCGCTACGAACCCCTCGCCGACCCGATCGATCCCGACCAGGTGGAGGTCGACCGTCTCGTCGGACCCGCGGGTCTCGGGGCCCGCGAGGACCGGCGGCGCGGTCGCGCCTCCGATCCCCACCGGGGCGGTGTAGACCGTCAACCGGTCGAAGAGGCCCGAGCGAAGGACGCTCGAGAGGATCGCGGCCCCGCCCTCGACCAGGATCCGTCGCACCCCGAGGTCGTGGAGTCGGAGGAAGAGCTCGGGGATCTCGACCCGGCGCTCGCCGCAGACGACGACCCGGACGTGGGGGGGAAAGTGGCGGGTCGAGCGACGGGAGGTGGCGATGATCGTCGGAGTCGTCGCGTCGAGGACCCGGGCGGATTCGGGCGTCCGACCGCTCCCGTCGACGACCACCCGCGTTGGGTTCCGTCCAACGGGTTCGCCGAGGAGCTCCCAGTGCACGCGCAGGGACGGGTCGTCCTTCACCACCGTGCCGACGCCGACCAGGATGGCGTCCGAGTCCCGGCGCAGCTTTTGGACCCGGACGAGGTCTTCGGACGACGAGAGCCGGGCCCGGGCACCGTCGGCGTAGGCGAGGCGTCCGTCGAACGACGCGGCGCAATTGACCCAGACCTCCGGCCGTGCGCCCCGGCCCGGGTCCCGAGAGGGGTCCATCGGGGCGCCTCAGCCTCTCGGTCGCAGCCGGCCGATCTCGGACTCGAACGCGTCGACCGGGCGGCCTACGGCCCGGAGGTCGTCTAGGTTGATCGCGACGTTCGCGAGCGCCCCTTCGGTCGCTGCCCGGAGGAGGGCGAGCGCGGTCACGAGGTCGCTCCCGAGCGCCGCCTTCGTCCGAGCGCGGACCGCCTCGATCCGGGCCGAGAGATCGACCGCCCGACGCGCCGTCTCGAGGGGGACGCCCGCCGCGCCCTCGAGCGCCGCGACGTACGCCGCCTCGGCGTCCGGGGCCCCCGCCCGCTCCTTGCGGGCCCTTCGGGCCGCGCGGACGGCCTCGTAGGAGCGGCTGTCCTCGTCCGCGAGCTCGAGCAGGCGGCCCCGACCCTCGGTCAGCGCGCGGGACGTCTCCCGGAGGTCGTCCGAGGGGTTCGACGGGTCCACCGAGTAGGCGAGGACCATTTCGCCGAGCGCCGCGCCGAGCGCGGCGGCGACGGCGGAGGCGCTCCCACCGCCGGGCGTCGGCGTGCGCGCCGCGAGCCGGGCGGCGAACGACGCGATCGACTCCCCGCCGGGCGTCGCCGCGTCCACCGCGCGGACCTTGCGTTCGAGCACGGCCCCCCGGTCGAACGAATGGAGCTGGAGGTAGTACTCGGCCGCGTCGAAGAGCGCGTCCTCGGGCACGAGGCCGACGACCTCCGACTCCTCGATGCCGACCCCGTAGCGTTGCGCCTCCCGACGGACGGCCTCGAGGGCCCGGTGGATCGGCGTCACCCGGTAGTCCGTGAGGTTCATGGAGACCTGGGCGCGCGCTCGCTCCCGGATCTCGAACCCGAGCGCCTTGACCTCGGGTAGACCGCCGTCCCGGGCCCGCACCGCCTTCGCGACCTTCTTCGCGATCGTGACGTCGGCCGTCGTGAGGTAGGCGTTGTACGCGATGAGCACCGGTCGGGCGCCGATCGCGACCGCGCCCGCGGTCGGGTGGACCTTCGCCGGGCCGAAATCGGGCGCGCGTGCCGGGTCGGTCGCGATCGAGTCCCGGATCCCCTCGAACTGGCCTTCCCGGACCTTGGCCAGGTCCGCGCGGTCGGGCCGTCGGGCCGCCGCCGCATACAGGTAGACCGGGATGCCGAGCTCGCGGGCGACGCGTTCGCCGAGGCGCTCCGCGAGCTTCACCGCTTCCGCCATCGAGGCCGAGCCGAGGGGGACGAACGGCACCACGTCGGTAGCGCCCATCCGGGGGTGCTCGCCCTGGTGGTGCGTGAGGTCGATCGTGGCGGTCGCTACGGTCATCATCCGGACGACCGCTTCGACGAGCGCATCGCCCTCGCCGACGAGGCTGATCACCGACCGGTGGTGGTCGGCGTTCCGCTCGACATCAAGGACCGTGACGCCGGGGACCTCGCGGGCGGCCGCGGCGATCCGCGCGACCTTGGACTCGTCGCGGCCCTCGGAGAAGTTGGGGACGCACTCGAACCGGCTCACGGAGGGGACCCCCCGAACGTCTCGAGCAGCGTCTGGTGGCCCCGGGCCTCGTTCGGGCTCGCGCTCGGGACCGGGCGCTGCCGGGCGCGCGAGATCGCGGCCCGCACGCGGGTCTCCGAGAACCCGTGTTCGTCCACGAGGATCCGCTGGACCGCGGCCTCGTCGACCGGCCCGAACGCGGGAGCCGGGGTATCGGTGGCGTTCGGGTGCCGGAAGATGTCGGCGACCTCTCTCGCCTCGACCGGGTCGAGGCCCGCCGTCTCGGCGGTCCTCGCGAAACCGAGATGCTGCTGGACGAGCTTGAGCGCCTTCTTCGGCCCGTAGCCCGGAACCCCGTCGTTGAAGTCGGTCCCCACCAGGATCCCGAGGAGGATGAGCTCCTCCGCGTCGATGCCGAGGGTGAGCAGGAGGTCCCCCCGGTCGATCAGCTGCGCGCCGGGGCTCGTGGCTCCACGACCCCGCGCCGCGAGCCCGCGGACGAGTCGAGGGGCCCCGAAGAGGAGGCTGTCGTAATCCTCCGACGCCGCCGCCCAGACCGTCCCCTTCGCGGCCATGAACGCCGCTTGGGCCTCCCCCTCGCCGGGGGCCTGGAGCGCCGGAACACCGAGCGCCGCGAGGAGCCGCACCAGCTCCTCGACCATCGGTCGCGTGAGGCGGGACGTCTGGGCGGCCTTTCGCCGGGCCGTTTCGAGGTCGCCGGCCGCGAGCGCCTTCTGCCACTCCCCCTCGGCCTTCTCCTTCGTCGCGATCCGCTGGCGGATCGTTCCCGCCTTGCGTTCGGGAGGCTTGCCGTCGAACACCCACAGCGGCAGGACCCCCTCGCGAAGCAGCGAGGTGGTCCGGTAGAAGACGCCCATGAGGTGGCTCGTTACGCGTCCCTCGGCGTCGGAGAACAGTTGGCCGTCGCGCTGGCGCAGGGTCGCGAGGAACTGGTAGACCGCGTTGTAGCCGTCGACCGCGAGGGTACGCCCGGCGAGCGCCTCCCAAGGGAGCTCTTGCGCGGAGACGATCTCCTTGAACGGAAGCCCCACGTCGTCCTCGGAGCGGCCGGAAGTACTTGGGGTTGCCGCGGCCCCTCCCGACAGGCTCTATAGGAGGCCCGTGCCTTGCGGCCGGCGGTGGTTCCGTTGGAGTTCACCTGGCGCGAGGAAGCCCCGCCCTCGGCGACGTTCCAGACCGGGTCCGTGGTCGTCTCGGCGTTCCCGAGCGCGGGCCTCGCGGCGATCGTGGCCGCGCACTACATCATCCGTGCCCTCAAGCTCCCGCGGGTCGGACGGTTCGACTCGCCGGAGCTCTCCCCGATCGCGATCGTGCAGGGCGGCGAGGTCAACCCCATGGTCCGCGCGTACGGCCGGCCCGACCTCGCCCTCGTGCTCTCCGAGTTCCCGCCCACGCCGCCCCAGGCGAACGCCCTCGCCCGGACGATCCTCGACAACGCCGAGCGCCACCGGGCCCGTATGATCGTCTGCCTCGAAGGTGTCGTGCCCCATCCGGCCGGCGACGAGGAGGACGAGAGCACCGAGACCGCCGCCGCGCTCACCGACGACCGCCCCGAGCAGGTCTGGTTCGCGTGCTCTCGCAAGGATCCCGCGATCCTGCACGCGCTCGAGGCCACGAAGGCTCGGATGCTCGAGGACGGAGTGATCGGCGGGGTCTCCGGCGGGCTCCTCGTCCAGGGACTGGGCCGGTCCGTGCCGGTCGTCGTCCTCCTCGTGAGCGCCCGCGTCGCCGAAGGCCTCCCGGACCACCGGGCGGGAGCGGCGCTCATCGAATCGCTCGACCGCCTCCTGCCCGAGATCGCGATCGACACCGGACCGCTGCGCGCCCAGGCCGAGCAGATCGAGAAGGCGCTGAGGGCGGCGATGAAGGCCCGCCCCTCGCAACCCTCGACCGAGTCGCCGCAGCCGCCGTCCCCCGAGATGTATCGGTAGCCGGCGACGACGGAGCCCGCGACCTCGGGGGTCCGAGGCGGTCGCGCCCGAGGCGTCTATGCGAACGTCTCGCTGTAGGTGAGCAGGTAGAACGCTCCGCCGATCATGACGGCGAGCAGGGCGAGGATCGCCACGGGGTTCGAGTGGAACTCCGCGACCGTGAGGCCGAGCAGAGCGACCGGAAGGACGAGGAGGGCGAGGAGCGTGAACAGACGGCCGTTCATCGAGGAATCCCGGAACCTGGGCCGCACTTAAGGTTGATTCGGTGCCGCCGGGCGGAGCGTGCGGAGACGCCCCCCCGGCGGGGGAAGCCCGTCAGCGCGCCGGCGCCGGGCGGGCTCCCGGCTCGACCTCGAACTCGAGCTCGGCTTCGAGGTCCATCATGTGGATCGCCGGCAGGATCGGAGGCCCCTCGGGCATCGGGGGGGCCGGGCCGTGCGGCGGGAACCCGACCGCCGGAGCTTCGGCCGACGGGATCCGGTTGACGGGCCCCAGCTCGACCGCCTGGCTCGTCTGGATCGTCTCGAGGAGCGCTTCCGCCGGTGCGAGGAACGATCGCTCGATGTGCTCTTCGATCACGGACGCCCAGTGCTGGCTCACGCGCGTGAAGGCGAGGCGCCCCTGGGAGCGGGCGAGGCTCTCGTTGTCGAGCGTCTGGAGGGTGGCGAAGCCGCGTTCGCGCTTCTCGACGAACGACTCCACGAAGTGGAGCCGGCCGATCGCTCGGTCGGCGAGCGCACGGCGCTCGCCTTCGCAGCGGAACGGCTTGATCACGAACGCGCTCACGACCTCGGCGTTGCGGGAGGCGACCTCGAGCACGTACGGCAGTGCGCCGCTTCCGGCGCCTCCGCCGAGGCTGCCGATGACGATGACGAACGTCGCGCCGTGGAAGATCCGCTGGAGCGCCGGCTCGGCCGCCCGCGCGAGGAGGCCCCCGACCATGGGCGAGCCTCCGGTGTCGGTCTCGATGCCGGTGTCGGGGCCGAGGTAGACCCGGCGGTCGAACTCGTCGAATCCTTGAACCTTGGGATCGCAATTGATCGCGACCGTCTCAAGGTGCCGGATGTGCTGGCGCGCGATCTCCCTTCCGACCCGGATCGCCCCGCCGCCGACGGCTGCCAGGACGAATCGGACGTCCTGGCCGAGACGCAGCCGGTTCTCCCAGCTCACGTCGTCCGGCTCGCCGTAGCCCGGCATGGCGCTTCGGTCGCTTTTCGTTCGTTCGGCCTCGTAGGTCCCCACAACCCCCCCTCGGATGTGTCTCCAACTCTCGGGCGCTACCGGCCGACGACCCCCTTTCGCTCCAGGTCCTTACCGCTCTCGCTGAGCGCTCCGACCTGGGTTCGGGTCTCCGCCGCCTCGCGCACGGTCGCCCGGGCGCGGTGGACGAGCTCGTGGACCTTCATCTCCATCTCTCCGCGACGGACCATCTCGGCGAGGATGTCTCGCACGGGACGGCCGTTCGCGACGTGGCGACTGTAGGTCTCGAGGGCGGCGTACTCTTCCGGTCGCAGTCGAACGGGGACCTCGACGAGGCCCTCGGGGTCCACGGCCGGAGTCGTCGGCGCGGTCGGCGTCGCTCGGGAGCGCAGGAACGCGTGCAGCGCCGCTCGCATGAGCTCCGATCGGGTCGGGTACTCGCCGCTCGCCACGAACGAGTCGACCAACTGGAGCTCCTTGCGGTTGCACCGTAGGGCGATGCGCGCATCCTCGGCTTCCTTCCGGGAGGCATTCTGGGCGCGGGAGCGCTCAGATCCCGTCTCTGGAGCGTTGTCGAACACAGCCGAGCAGAGTCATGTAAAGTCCCTCTACTTAAACGCACGGCCGTTGCGCCGAGAGCACAAAGCCGGAGACGGATCCGGGGCGATTCCTGACGTGTCGAACAAGTCGTCCGGTCGGTCGAACACGTCGCGCTTCACTGAACCCCTCAGTATAACCGGCTCTGCGAGAGCCGTACTGGACGCGTGCAGTGCGCGGGCCGACGTTGGGCCGAGTCCATTCGAGTCTCGTCTCCACTGTAGTGTCCGGGACCGGCGGGGTGAAGGGGCGGCTCGGTCGGTGGCTCGGGCCCCTCTACGCCCACCAGGAGCGCCGGGAGCGAGGGATCGCGGACGCAGAGTCTCATTCCCACGAGTCGGGTGATCTCGGCGTGTCGACGGATGCGGGGCGGAATCCTCGACCGCAGGGTCAGTCGATTGGCTCATTGCCATGTCCAAACCGCTGACGCCGCAGCGGTCGCCGGGCCGGTCCGGTGGACTCGGGCGCTCTCTACGGCGTACGGGCCAGGCCGGAATCCGACTCGTTAGGCGATTCCCGATCCACTGAGGGTGTGAAGACTCCCGCGTGCGGTTGCGGGGACGTCCTTGCGGTGCGCGTCCGCCGGTCCTCGCGTCTCCAGGCGGCGCGTTCTGCATCGCTCCGTCCGGCGTCGACGGGAGGCGCCTGAGGTCGGATCGCTCGCCCAGGTCCGGTTGGGGTCACCCCAGTCAGCCGGGGTCGCTCCCAATCAGGGCAAGCCCATACTTGCGGCCCGCAGCCGGGCCCGAGGGTTCAGCCATCGCATCAGTGGCACGATCCCCGGACCCTGTCCTTCGCGGGACGCGCTGGCAAGGGCCCGGGCGACTCCGCGAAAGGTCATGGTCGAGGGGGATCCGAGCTGGGGTCATCGTCGATCGGAGCTGAGGATACGCATTGATGCGTATTCTCGCCTGATTCGACTTTTGACGAATGTTATATCGTTGTTTGTCGTGATATAATCGTCATGTTTTAAATAGTGGGACTTTGCCATAGCGTCATCCGCGGGTCTAACGACCCTCGGAGGAAAAGCGAGAATGAACGTCTTTGGCAAGAGAGAACGAAGTTGGAGAAAGGCGCACAAGCGCGGTGTGTCGCCGATCATCGCGACGATTTTGCTCGTCGCGATCACGGTCGTGTTGGCCGCCGTCTTGTATGTGCTGATCTCCGGACTGACGAAGGGTCCGGGCTCTACGCCCATCGGGTCGGCGTTCGGTTTCGGAACGGCAGTGCAGGCGAGTTCCACGCCTAGCGGAACCTGCACGGCGGGCGACGTTTGCTACTCGATAGGGATTGCATCTGCGAGCTCGAGCGTCACGACCGCCACGGTTAACTTCGCGCTGCAGTCGGGCGGCTCTCCCGTCAGTGGGTGGCACTCAGTCACGCTCGTGAGCCTGACCGGTACCGTCCTCGCATGCTACAACAGCGGGGGCTGGTTCACTACGGTGGCTCTGGGCGTCTGCGGAGCGACTGCCCTGACCAGCGCTACCGCCTTCTCGAGCACCCAGACACTCATACTGGACTCGGGCAGCACCACCCCAATCGCCGGCTACAACGTGATTGCGGCGGGCGTCGGCTCCCTCCAGGGTACGACCAGCGTATCCCTCCCGTAGGATAGATCGCAGAGGGCGCACGGCTCTAAACCCTCTCGTGAAAGCGGGTGGGGTTGCGGCTAACCCTTTCCTTCCCTTTTTCCCTTCAACGGACGAGGCAGGCCATTCTCGGTGAGGTCGGCCTAGCACCTCGGCCGTCGCCATGACCTCATCGCCCAGCGCAGCCAGCTGTGTTGACGGCCAGTATGCCTCCCATCGGGGTTGCCCATGGGTGAGACGCGGAGGAACCCACGATAACGTCTAAATAACCGACCCCCGCCTGATATGTTCAGAGAGATTGGTCGTGACTCGCTCAAGTCAGAAACCGTCACCGGAACGCGCGTCGCTAGAGGCATCTCCGATGAGCGGCGCTCGCGGAAGACGGTCGATCCACCGACACGGCTCCCGACGCGGGGTTTCCGATGTTGTCGCGACGATCCTCCTCCTCGCGCTCACGGTCACCCTGTTCGCTTCGATCTTCGCCTTCGTGACGTCGTTCCCGTCTCCGCCACCGCAGAACGCGAACCAGTTCCAGGCGAACCTCGTGTTGGCGCCCGGCGGGGCCGCGGTGAGCGGGATCAACATCACCCACCTTACCGGCCCCGCCGTCGCCTCAACGGGGCTGATCTACCTTAAGTCGGCCGCGTATCCGAGCAGCTGCCCGTTCTCCACGTCGATGACCGTGGGATCGGGAATCGGCACATCCACCTGGAATCTCGGTCAGACCTGGTCTCGCTCCTTCACGTCGATCTGTGGAACGCCCACGACCGACCCCTTGCCCGACAACATCACCGTGTACGTTGTGAGCGGGAACCAGCTCCTCTACAGCGTCGTCCTTCCCGGCCAGCAGATCGTCACCCCGCCGGTGATCACCTCGACCTGGGTCTCGTCGAATCCCGTCGCCCAGGGCGCGCCCTTCTCCGTCTACGCCGCGATCACCGGGGGAGTGAAGACGAACTCGGTCTACGCCAACCTCGCCACCGTACCGGGCCTGCCCAGCAACCCGGTCAAGATGGTCCTGTACCAAGGCCAGTGGACGTACAATGCCACGTCGGGCGCTGCGGCGCCCGGCACGTTCACCGGATTCGTCAACGCTTCAGGTCCGGCCGGCCAGACCACGGTCGCGGCCATCACGATCCGTGTGTCGGGTCCCACCGGCCAGCTCTACGTCAGCATCACGGCCCAGCCGACCTCGGGAGTCTACCCCCTGACGGTCAGCTTCGCCACGACCCAGAGCGGGGGAACCGGACCGTTCACGTATTCGTGGAGCTTTGGGGACGGGGGAACGAGTGCCCTTCAGAACCCGAGCCACACTTACACGACCGCAGGAACGTTCCTCGCGACCCTCAGTGTCACGGACTCGAAGGGGAACGTCGCCTCCACCTCGGTCACGATTACCGTCAGCGCTCCGACCCCCTCCTGCTCGGGCAAGATCATATGGACATCCATCTGGCTCGTCACCGCTTGCTCTCTGACTCAGAACCAACAGGCTACCTTTGAGTTGAATCTTACTCAGAACGAGTGGAACACCTTCGTCTACCTGAACGTCTTCGAATCAGACGGCACGGTGAGTGGTACCCAGCCGGTCTTCCACCTGTCGACCGGGATGATAGGCACGTCGAGCCCAAGCTGTGCCCATCAGAGTACGAATGGGCCGAACGCCATGATCCCAATAACACTCAACAACGGCCAGTCGGGGCGGTACGGGGGCTGGGGAACCTACTGTGCGATCGTGTCTACGGGTTCGGGGGTCTCCGGAGGGTTCTGCTTCCAGGCGGTCCCGTCCAATCAGACCAGCGGAACGGGCCCCACATGCACGGCCACACTGACGGTCGCGGGACCGACAGGACCGATCACGAGTTCCGCGCCGGAGATGCCGGGTCAGGGCCAGTTCCAGAACGTCACTTTGCCGTCGATGGCAGTCGCGGTCCGCCTGAGGGCGGTCGACTCGGGGCTTCGAGCGTAGCGGATCGCCTGATTGCCCTCCTCCTTCCCCCTGCCCCTAGTTTGGCTGGGTTGGAGGTCACCCGAATGGGCCGATGTGACGCAGACCCTTAGTCGCGGCGGGGGGGCGCTCCGAGGGTTCTATGCGCAAGTGTCCTTGACTCTCGCCAATACCTTGGAAGGGTTGGCAGTGGGACCGCGGGCAAAACGAGATCTGCTACCCTGAAGACAACGGTGTCCCTGAGGTGAGGCTTGCACCGCACTTCCAGCAGTTTGCCTCGTTCTCGTAGACCACGGCGTTGCAGCTGGGGCAGGTCCGCTCCTTGACGGCGGGCG
>JAJZGO010000129.1 GCA_021798415.1 Thermoplasmata archaeon
GGCGCGCGGTCACGGCCGGCCTCCGCCGCCGAGCGCCTCGCGCACGGCGGAGAGCACGTGGACCTTGCGCGTCGCCGGCTCCCACGGCAGGAGGTCGAGCGGGCCGCCCGGCCCGAGCCAGACGATTGTCGGGCGACGCCGCTCGTTCGCGGTCCGCACGACGCGCGCGACCTCCGCCGGGTCCTCGCCGAGGGTCGTGCGCGGGTCGACCACGCCGAGGCCGAGGCCGGTGCGCTGGGGGGACGGAGGGAGCCGCTCGACCTCCGTGTCCGCGAGGTCGACGCCGACGGCCGAGACCGGCAGGCGGTCGAGGAGCGGGAAGGCGGGGACGGCGTCCGCGCCGTAGGTCCAGACGACCGCGTTCGCACCGGCGAGCGACGCCTGGATCGCCCGGTACCCCGCGACCACCGCCTCGGCCCGAGGCCCCTCGGGAGGACGGACGACCAGGAACGGGTCGATGAAGAAGAACGTCGCGAACCCCGTGCCGCGCAGTTCGCGGACCTCGTCGGCGAGCAGGCGGCCGAGTCGGTGGACGAGCGCCTCGTCGGTCTCGCCCGAGCGGTTGTCCAGCGCCGAGACGAGCGTGTAGGGCCCGGGGAGGATCGCCCGTCCCGACGTCGGGTCGGCACGGACCGGGCCCGGCAGTCGCGCCGCGACCGCGCCCGGCGCCCGCGACGGAGGCGAGAGGAGGATCGGCTGTCGGTAGAAGGTGTTCGTCTCGAGCCACCGCGTGAGCGGGCCGACCGTGAACCCCTCCCACGTCTCCGCGAACGGCCGGAAGAGGTCGGGCCAGGCGAGGTAACCGCCCGACACCGAATCGAAGCCGAGCCGCCGCTCGAGCGCGGCGACCTCCTCCTCGCCCCGCGCGAGCAGTTCCGCGACCGCCTCCGGGGTCGTGCGCCCCCGGTCGAGGTCGCGGGTCGCGCGGACGAGCGGCTCGGGGCGGGGGAACGGACCCGTGAGCCCGGTGCGCACGATCATCGGCCCGCCACCTCGGGACCGAGCCATAAGGCTGGCGCCGACGGGTCGCGTGCGAGGGAAGAAACGGTGTTGCGCGGGGAACAACCGTGGGGTCCGCCTCCCTCGGTCGAGCGCCGATGAGCCCGACGCCGCGGTCGGGGGGCCCGACAATTGACGAACCCCTCGAACGTCTCCGGCAAAGTGTTAATAAACCGCCCACCGGTCCTCGATGCGTTCATGGCCGAAAGCTCGGTCGCGCCGGTCGACTCGGGGCGGATGGGCCGGCGCCGCTCGCGCCCCGCGCCCGACGCCGCGCAGAAGCGCGAGGAGGAGACCGACGCCTACGGGCGCCGGGCGGTCGAGCTCTCGGCGTTCTACCAGGGGAAGATCGAGACCGTACCGAAGGTCCCCGTCCGCTCGCTCGACGACTTCGCCCTGTGGTACACACCGGGGGTCGCCGAGGTCTCGCGGGCGATCCGCGCCCACCCCGACCTCTCGTTCTCGCTCACGGGCCGATGGAACACGGTCGCGATCGTCACCGACGGCTCGCGGGTCCTCGGCCTCGGCGACATCGGGCCGCGCGCGGCGCTTCCCGTCATGGAAGGGAAGGCGCTCCTCTTCAAGTTCCTCGGGGGGGTCGACGCGATCCCGATCCCGATCCAGGTGAGCTCGCCGGACCAGTTCATCGCGACCGTCGAGGCGCTCGCGCCCGCGTTCGGCGGGATCAACCTCGAGGACATCGCGTCGCCGAAGTGCTTCGGGATCCTCGAGGGACTCTCGAAGCGCCTCTCGATCCCCGTCTGGCACGACGACCAGCTCGGGACCGCCGCGGCGACGGTCGCGGGGCTCCTCAACGCGCTCGAGCTCACGCACCGCTCGGTCGAGGAGGTCCGCACGGTCCTCCTCGGGGCGGGGGCGGCGAACCTCGTGACGGCCCGATTGCTCCTCGCGCTCGGGCACGACCCGCACCGGCTCACGCTCGTCGACCAGCGCGGGATCCTCCAGGCCGAGCGCGACGACGTCGACGAGCTGATGGTCCGCAACCCGTGGAAGTACCGGCTCGCCCTCAAGACGAACGGGGGCGGCCGCTCGGGCGACCTCGCCCACGCGCTCGACGGGGCGGACGTGCTGCTCGCGGCGTCGACCCCCGACCCCGACACGGTGACGCCGGCGTACGTGCGCTCGATGGCGCCGGCCCCGATCGTCTTCGCGCTCGCGAACCCGGTCCCCGAGATCTGGCCGGACGTCGCGCGCTCGGCGGGCGCGGCGATCGTCGCGACCGGTCGCTCCGACTTCCCGAACCAGGTCAACAATTCGCTCGTCTTCCCCGCGGTCTTCCGCGGCGTCCTCGACGCCCGCGCCCGCTCGATCCCCGACGAGGTCGTGCTGGTCGCGGCGCGCGAGCTCGCCGCCGGAGCGAAGCGCCGGGGGCTCACGCCGCACCACCTCCTGCCCACGATGGAGGAGTCCGAGGTCTTCCCCGAGGTCGCGGCGGCGGTCGGCGACGCCGCGGTCCGCCTCGGGATCGCCCGCACGAAGCTCTCGCACGACGAGTTCCTCGAGCGGGCGCGGACGTTGATGGGCCGGTCGGCGAAGCTCGTCCGGGCGCTCGCCCGCGCCCGCCTCACCCCCCCGATGCCGCGGGTCGGGCGGCGGGGAGGTCGACGACGATGAGCGCGACCGGGGACGGGAGCGCGCGCCCGGGGGCGCCGGCGTCCGCCGAGGGCCCGGGGACGCCGATCCACCTTCGCCCGGCGCGAGAGGCGGACGTGCCCGTCCTCGTCCCCCTCCTCCTGCGCCTGAAGCGCCTCAACGAGGAGTTCGACCCGCTCCTCAAGGTCCGGGACGACGCCGACGAGCAGGCCCGCCAGGTCCTGCACGCGAACCTCGCCGACCCGAAGGCGATCGTCCTCGCGGCGGAGGGCGTCGGGGCGGACAAGGACAAGGTCGTGGGGTTCGTGCGCGCCGTCGTCCGCGAGCGTCCGTTCTACGTCCCCGAGCACGAAGGCGTCATCCTCGACATCTACCTCCTCCCGCTCTACCGGCGACGCGGCGTCGGGGAGTACCTTTTGCGCGAGATCTCGGCCGCGCTCAAGGCGAAGGGCGCGGGGGTCGTGACCGCGGAGTTCCCGGCGCAGAACGAGATCGCGAGCCGGTTCTACGCGAAGCGGGGCTTCCGCCCGATCACGGCGATCCACGCCCGGTCCCTCTAGGGCCACCGGCGGCGCGCGGCGGCGGCGCGAAGGCTAAGAGACCCCGCTCCCCTCGCGGGTCCGCCATGCCGAAGTCGAACGGGTCCCTCCCCCCCGCCGGACCGCCGAAGTACCTGCGCCGGGGGAAGGTGAAGGAGGTCTACGAGGTCTCTCCGACGGAGCTCGAGTTCCGGTTCACGAACGACATCTCCGTCTTCGACAAGCACATCCCGAGCGAGATCCCGCACAAGGGCGAGACGCTCGCCCGCACCGCGGAGCACTGGTTCGACCTCTGCCGGCGCCTCGGGGTCCCGCACCACTTCCTCGGCCTCTCGGGGCCGACCTCGATGCGCGTCCGTCGCGTACGGGTCGTCCCGAAGCCGACGAGCCTCGGCCCGCACCCGAAGGACTACCTCGTCCCGCTCGAGATGATCGTCCGCTACTACTTGGCGGGGTCGATGTGGGACCGCGTGAAGTCCGGCCACGTGGACGCCGCCGCGCTCGGGTTCCCGTCGGGAACTCCCCTCACCTACGGGATGCCGCTCCCCGAGCCGCACTTCGAGGTCACGACGAAGCTCGAGCCGGTCGACCGGCTCCTTACGACCGCGGAGGCCCTCGAGCTCTCCGCGCTCGACCGCAAGGAGCTCGACGCGATCCGCGAGACGATCCTCAAGATCGACGCGGCGATGCAGCGCGAGGTCGGGCCGCGCGGCCTCATCCACGTCGACGGGAAGAAGGAGTTCGCGGTCGACGCCGACGGGGTCCTCATGGTCGTCGACACGTTCGGCACCGCCGACGAGGACCGGTTCTGGGACAAGGACGCCTACGAGCGCGGCCGCCACGTCGACTTCTCGAAGGAGTTCGTCCGCCAGCACTACCGCCAGAGCGGCTACTACGACCGGTTGCAGGCCGCGCGCGCCGCCCACGCCGACGAGCCGCCGATCCCGCCCCTCCCGCCGCTCCTGGTCGACGAGGTGAGCCGCCTCTACACGACCGTCTTCGAGCGGCTCACGGGCGAGGCGTTCGCCCCGCGCGCCCCGACCTCCTGACGTCGGCGGCGCGCAACGCCGTCCGCGCGGCGCGGGCGTCGCCGGGCGTCCGGTGGGGGCTAAGTGCGCCGGGGCATCGGGACACCGTGCGGGGGGGGCCCTGACG
>JAJZGO010000130.1 GCA_021798415.1 Thermoplasmata archaeon
TCGCACGAGCGGTCCCGCTTCGACGCCCTCGAAGCCGAGGGCGAGCGCGGCCGACTTCCACCGTTCGAACTCCTCGGGCGGGACGTACCGGGCGACCGGGACGTGGCCGGGCCCGGGCCGCAAGTACTGGCCGAGCGTGAGGAGGTCGACGCCGGCGGCCCGCAGGTCCTCGAACGCGGCGCGTAGCCCCTCCTCGGTCTCGCCGAGGCCGAGCATGACCGAACTCTTGACGACGAGATTCGAGGGACCGGTGCGACGCGCCGCCGCGAGCACGCCGAGGGACCGGTCGTACCCCGCGCGCCGGTCGCGAACGCGGCCCGAGAGCTCGCGCGTGGTCTCGAGGTTGTGCGCCAGGACGTCGGGCGGGCTCGACCAGAGGGTCTCGAGCGGTTCCGGGCGTCCGCCGAGGTCGCCGATCAGGAGCTCGACCCGCGTCCCGGGGGACGCGACGCGGATCCGCCGGACCGTCTCGGCGAGGAGTCCCGCGCCGCCGTCCTCGAGGTCGTCCCGGCAGACTTGGGTGAGGACCACGTACCGCAGGCCCCAGCGTCGCACGGCCTCGGCCACACGCGCGGGCTCGGTCCCGTCGACCGCCCCATTCGGCCAGTGGGTCGACACGGCGCAGAACCCGCAGCGACGCGTGCAGTCGGTTCCGAGGAGCATGAGGGTCGCCGCGCCCGCGGACCAGCATTCGGGGAGATTCGGGCAGCGCGCCTCCCGGCAGACGGTCCCGAGCGCGAGCTCGTCGAGGAGGTCCCGTACCTCGGGATATGCGGCTCCCCGGGGCGGGCGGACGCGGATCCACGGCGGAAGCCGTTCGAGCTCCGCGACGGGAGCCACCGAAGTCGCCACGCCCGGCGGACGGGGGTAGGCGGTTTAGCGTTTACTCGCCCGGCCGCGTCCCAGGCGCTCCTCGAGCAGGGTCGTGAGGTAGCTCGCCGGCAGCTCGTCCATCGCGACCTTGCTCGACTCCCCGGACTCTCCCGCCTCGAGCGAGACGAGGCCGTCCCGCTCGAGCTCCTTGAGCGTCCTCCAGAAGGTCGTGCGGCTCATCGCCGGGGCCTTCAGCTCTTCCAGGAGCGTCGTGTGGTTGGCCCTCAGTTTCTGGCTCGTGGTCGAGCTGCCCCGGCCCTTCAGCGTGCGGGAGAGGGAGAGGAGTACGCCGAGTTCGTTCGTCGAGAGCGCGTCGAGCTGCGTTTCGGAGACGGTCGGCAGGAGCGAGCCTTTCGCGCGCCGCACGTGCTCGGACGCGATCGCGCTAGCCCCGTCGTCTTCCGCCGCGTGCGCGGCCCCCGCAAGGAGCTCGAGGGCGAAGCGAGCGTCGCCGTTCGCCTCGGCGATCCGAGCGATCTGGTCGATGACGTCCCGGTCGACGCTGCCCGGTCGCAAGGCGAGCTCGGCGCGGGAGGCGAGGATGTCCGCGAGCGCCGCCCGGTCGTACGGGGCGAGCGACAGCCGGTGCGTCACGCCGAAGCTCGACCGGCTCGCGGGGTCGAGGAACGGGAAGAGGTCCTCGACCGCGATCAGGATGAGCGAGATCGAGCCGAGCCCGACCTCCTGCGCGCGGGAGAGGAGGTAGACGAGCTTCGTCTCCTGGCGGACCAGGCTCGACGCCTCGTCGAGCTCGATCACGAGGTGCTGGGGGTTTCGGCGGATCCCCTGCTCGAAGACGTCGAGCATCTCGCTCAGGCTGTACCCCCGGTCGGGAAGCGAGACGTGGACGCTCCGAAGGAGGTCGAGCATCACCGTCCGGTCGCTGGCGCGCCGCCAGCAGTTCACGTAGGCCGTCTTCACCGGGAACCCGGCGAGGCGACCGCCGCGCTCGAGGTCCTGGCCGAGGCGGCGGGCGAGCGCGGTCTTCCCGCTCCCGACGCCTCCCGTCAGGAGGAGGTGGTACGGGAGCCCTTTCCCGAGCGCCTCGCGAAAGCGGCGCGACGTGAGGTCGAGCTCCCTCTCGCGTCGAACGAGCCGGCTCGGAAGGTACGACGCGTCGAGCGTCTCTTCCTTGACGAGGATGCGGTTCACGGGGCCCTCCGGACGCACCGCGGGACCCCGATGGCCCATATCACGGTCGCGGCCGACGGCGAACCCGGGCCCGCGGCGACGGCGGGAGCTCGAGCCGACCGAGCGCCTCGCGAACGAGCCCGGGGGCGGGGGCGCGGGCGTCGAGCACGATCCAGTGGTGCTTCCGGGCGAGCGCCCGGTACGCCCGGGCGACGCGCTCGAGGGTCCGGAGCTCCTCGAGCGGGCCGCGGCTCCGCCGACGTCCCCGGACGCGCTCGAGGGCCGCGGACGCGGCGAGGTCGAGAAGGATCACGCGGTCGGGCGACCGCGTCGCCGACCGTTGGAGCTCAGCGAGGCGACGTCGCTGCGGCGCGGGTAGCTCGCTCCCCTGGTAGGCGAGGGTCGAGTAGAACGAGCGGTCGCTCAGGACGAGGTCGTGACGGGCGAGGTCGCGCTCGAGCGCGGGCCGGGCGAGGTGCCGGTCGACGGTAAAGTAGATCGCACCGCTCCACGGGTCCTCCCGGCCGACGCGCTGGGCGAGCGCGCCCAGGTTCGGGTCGGCGGGTTCACGGCGGGCGGCCACCGACCACCCCCGCCGGCGCAACGCCCGGGCGAGGGAGTCCACGAGCGTCGACTTGCCGGTCCCGTCGATCCCCTCGATGGCGACCAGGCGCCCGCGGCTGCGTCCGCGCGGGCTCACGACCCCCCCTCTCGAGCCGGGGCCTCGGGGCGGAAGCCGTAGACCTGCTCGACGGACTCGACGAACGGCACGTAGAGCCGGTCGGTGTCGGCCGGCGCGCTCGACGCGATCTGGTTCGCGCGTCGGGGCACGGTCGCGAGGTCGAGCACGGCGCCCGGACGCCCCGGGTCGTCGAGGAAATCGGTCTCGAGGAACCAGGGGGCGGAGTCGTGCAGGACCTCTCGGACGAGGTCGCGGCGCGCCAGGAACGAGGGCGTCACGGAGGCCCGCTCGGCGGGCGGGATGCGGTGGCGCGCATAATGCTTCACCACCCGTCGCGCGTCGACGCCGGCCCTCGCCGCCATCGTGGCGAGATCGAGGTACCCGTCGGCGTCGAGGTCGGCGGAGTGCACGACGACCGGGCAGTTTGACTCCCGCGCGACCTCGAGGGCGTGGCGGAACGCCTGCGTCGCCGCGTCGGCGATTTCGGGCGGCACCGCGAAGTGCGGCCGGCCGACCTCGCCGAGCGCCACCGCGCGACGCTCGCGTACCCACCCTCCGGCGAGGTCGATCGCCGAGAGGTGGAGCTCAAGGGCCGGACCGACGCCGAGCGACTCCGCCGCGCCGACGAGGTCGACCGGGTACGGGGCGACGACCGGATACACGACCACCCGGGCCCCCTCGGCCACGCGCCGCGCCAGCGCCTCGGTCGTCTCGAACTGTTCCCGGTACTCCCCGAGGGACCTCGGGACCTTCCCGGAGTAGTTCTGGGTCGCGAGGAAGAGGTGGGTCCCTCCGGCCGCGCGGAACCGGCGGGCCGCCGCGACCCCCTCCCCGGACGGCGACAGGTGACAGTGGTGGTCGACGACCGGCAGGCCGGGGGGAAGCGCCACGCCGCGAGCTCGCGGACGCGCGCTAGCGAAGGAGGCCCGCGCCCTGGAGCTCCTTCGTGATCTTCTTGACCGCGACCTCGACGTCGGACGGCTTGCGCGCGCCCGTGCAGACGAGCTTTCCGCTCCCGAAGAGGAGGACCACGACCCGGGGCTCGTCGATCCGGCAGACAAGGCCCGGGAACTGCTCGGGCTCGTACTCGACCCGGTCGAGTCCCAGGGTGACGGCGATCGCGTTGAGGTTGATCTCGCTCTCGAGGTCCGAGCTCGCGACGATGTTCTGCACCTCGATCTTCGGGTGCATGTTGATCTTCTGGCCGCCTTTCTTGATCTGGCCGGCGACCGTGCGGATCGACTCCTCGACCTCGTGCATGCTCTTCGCGCCGGTGCAGACGACCTTGCCCGACCGGAAGAGGAGGATCGCGGTCTTCGGCTGTTTGAGCCGGTAGATGAGCCCCGGGAACTGCTCGGGTTCGTACTCGGCCCCGTCGAGGCCGAGTGCGATCGACTGGAGGTCGAGTTCATCTCCGAGCGAGGTCGACGCGACGACGTTCTCGATGCGGATCTTGACCAAGGTAATCCCTCGCCGCGGAACTATTTAAGGTGGTATTTAAATCATCGGGTGGCCGTCCGCGCGCCCGCCGGCCCGGAGGGGCGAAGAGGCGGCGACCGCCGTCGAGCGCGTGCGGCTACGATAGGCGGGACCGGGAGCCGTCGGG
>JAJZGO010000131.1 GCA_021798415.1 Thermoplasmata archaeon
GCTCTTCGCCCCAACGCCGATCTTATTCGTTCGGCCTCTCGCCCGAATTGTACGGGCCACCGTGGGTCGTACTCGACGAGCAGGACCGGGCCGTCGAGGATCGCGGGTTCCCCTATCGTGGCCGCCCGGATCTCTTCGTCCGACATCGGGCCGGGTCTTCGGGGTGGGTGCATCCGACCGCTCCTCCTTCGCTCCTCGGTCATCCCACGTTTGCCATGAAGGGTTGGGCCCGCCAACGGTTCGAAAGCGGTCCCCACCCGCTGAAGGGGAGTACAGGATCCTACCATCGTGCCAACCCCCGGTGCGGTTCTACCGGCTTCCTCGGGAGAGTGCACCGCCCTGGGGTCTCGGCCGCATCCCGATTCATACCCTGGCCGTCGCGCGCAGATTTCCGTGGTCGTCCCCTCGGGGAAGCCCCATCGCCCTTTGCGTGACGGTCCGAGATCGCCTCGGTTGCCCGGGGCGGGGTCGGAGGGCTCGACGGGATGAGAACGCCCCGAGCACCGCCGACGAGCGGAGCCCCCGCAATCCGGGGCTTCTCCCGTTCCGCTTAAGTCCTCGTCCGGTCCCCGCCGACCATGGAGACCCCCGCCGAGCAGCCGACCAAGAAGATAGCGTTCTTCGCGACCATGGCCCCGGGCGACACCCCTCGGCTCGAGACGATGCTGGGCTATGCCTTGGTGGCCGCGGCGATGAAGTACGAGATGAAGATCTTCTTTGCGCTCGACTCGGCGCTCGTGACCAAGAGCCAGATCTTCGAGAAGCTCGAGGCGAAAGTGAGAGATCGTATCCGAGAGTGCGTGAAGGAGGGCGTCCAGGTCGAGGTCTGCTCGGCGTCGGCGAAGACCTTCAACATCCGGCCGGAGGACCTGATCGACGGGGCCACGATCAAAGGGATCGCCAGTTTCTACGACTACGCCGAGAACGCCGACATCACTCTCAGCTGGAGCTAGCCTCTCTCCCGGTCCGAAGGCACCGCGCGGGTCGTGTGTTCTCTCCCTCCCGCGGCCGCCTCGACCGCCCCCCTCGGCTCGCAAGAGCCGTCGGGCGCCGTTCCGGGGGCTCCCCCAGCGGAAACGGGTCTTCGGAGCCTCAGGTCGATTGCAGTTGACGTGAGCTTGATTAACCCCTTGGTGCAGGCATGGGCCTAGGTTCTCGAATGGCGGGAGTCGGACCCGCGAAGGACGGCCGGGACCCCTCGCTCGAGCGGGGGCTCGAGATCCTAGAACGGCTCGAGAACGGGCCCTGGCCGAGCCACGTCACCGAGCTCAAGAAGAGCGGCTATCCGATCGAAGCCTATGCAAAGGGGCTCGGCCAAGGGGTGTCGCCCTGGTTCGGAGGCTCGGCGCGAATCCCGTACGTCAACGTGGGGTTCATCGCGCGACGCACGAAGGACGGACAGCACACCGAACTGCACTTCCGCATCTATCATCCCTCGGGGCAGATCTACCGAACCGACGACCTCCGAAAGTTCCTCGACTTCTCCGACAAGTTCGGGCTCGGCCTGGTCGAAACGGTAGGGCAGACCGGGGACCTCGTCGTCCCGATACGTCCCGAGCTCGCCGACGGGGCGGTGGACGCGGTCCGGAGCCTCGGCACCGACCTCGGGGGCACGGGGGACACGTTCCGGGACACCGCGGTCTGCGTCGGCCCCGCGCTCTGCGAGTACGCCCTCTTCGACTCGCTGGCCGCTCGCGACCACTACTTCCGCCTGCCCGCCGTCTACGAGAAGCTCTCGAGCCAGCTCTTCCCGTTCAAGATCAAGCTCAAGGCCAGCGCCTGCCCGATGGACTGCGCCCGGGCCGTCCAACGCTCCGACTTCGCCTTCGTGGGGGTCTGGGAGGGCGCACCGGCGGTCGACCCGACCGCGCTCCGCCTCAAGACGGAGACCGGGGAGGTCTCGCCCGACGAACTGGTCGCCCGGTGCCCCGGGAAGGCGATCCAGTGGGAGGCCGCCGGAGGGCTTTCGATCGACGGAGCGAAGTGCCAGAAATCGATGAACTGCATCCGGGCGGCGTTTCCCGCGATCCGAGCCGGCCCGAACCGCAAGGTCGCGTTCCTGGTCGGGGGGAACGCCAAGGGCCGGTTCGGGCCCAAGATGGCGAAGCCGGTCGCCCTTCTCGACGACCCTGCCGAGGCGGGGGAGTTCATGGTCCGGCTGATCGATTACTGGGCCGACCGGGCCCCGCACAAGGACCGCCTCGGCGACCTGTTGGTCCGGGAAGGGTTCTCCCACGTCGTGGACATGTTCAAGGCGTCGCTGCCGGTCGAACCGGTCGGCCAACCGGCGAGCGCCTCCCGGATCGTCACCAGCAGCGTGCTGAGCGACGCGGACCGGGAGAGGTACTCCGCCTGGGCCGACGCGATCGCGAAGGAGTACGAGGGGTGAAGGGGAGATGAGCACCCCGTCGCAGCGTCTGAAGAAGACGCTGCCGGTCCCGTACACCGAGCACCTCCCCGACATCGTGCGCCGCAACGTGGGTCGCTGGATCGACCGGAGATTCCACGGGGCGGGGATCGTCGAGCACATCTCCGACACGGGAGACCGCCTCTTCACGGTGAAGGTCGGCGGGACCCCGAACGTGAGGTTCAGCACCGAGACCCTGAGAAAGTTCGCCGACATCGCCGACCGCGACGGGGCCCACTCCCTCCGCTTCACCCGTTCGGGGCAGGTCGAGATCTTCGCCACGGACCTCGAGGGAGCGCTCCGGGTGAAGGCGGAGGTCGAGAAGATCGGGTTCTACGTCGGAGGATGGGGCAACACCCTCTGGTCCATCGGCTCCTGCACGGCGTACCTCACCTGCACGACCGCGGTGATCGATGCCCCCAGCCTGACGAAGGTCCTTTACGACCATCTGGTCCCGTACTTCACGGGAGAGGTCGCACTTCCCTCCAAGCTGCGCATCAACGTCGGCGGTTGCCCGACCGGCTGCGGGGGACTGGTGGCCGACATCGTCCTGGTCGGGCACTACGGCGCCGCCCCGGGGTTCGATCCGGAACGGATCCGTCTCTGTCTACCGACCCGCGCCGACGTTCTCGACACGGTCGTCCCCGAGGTGCAGATGGTCTGTCCCGTCAACGCGATCCGTTCGTTCGCCAAGGCCGACGGCTCGGTCGGTATCGAGATCCTCGAGAAGAAGTGCATCGGATGCGGACGGTGCAAGGACGTCTGCGACCACATCACTTGGGACCCCGAGAAGACCGGGGTGGCGGTGCTGGTCGGAGGCAAGAGCAGCAACACCGGCGTCGGCCCGACCCTCGCGCGGGTCGTCGTGCCCTGGATCCCCGCGCGTCCTCCCGAGTTTCGGGAAGCCGTTGCGGTCGTCCGAAAGATCATCGACGTCTGGAGGGCCGATGCGAAGCCCGGGGAGCGGGTCGCCGACTACCTCGCCCGGGTCGGGATCGAGTCCCTCTTCGACGCGCTGCACGTTCCGATGACCCGTTGGAACCGGCCCACGGACCTGGACACGGGTTTCGGCGTGCGGCAGTTCCTGCCTCGGTGAGCCGATGGACCCCATCCTCGAGGTCGCGGTCTTCCTCGTCCTCCCCTACGTCGCGCTCGCGGCGTTGGCGGGCGGGGTCGCGTACCGGCTGTACCGGTGGCTCTCCGCCCGGTCGCTCACCGGCCTGCGCTCCGTCGCGGTGGTCCCGAACACGTTCCGCTCCTCGGACGTGACCAGGGACCTCGTCAAGCGCGTCTTCACGTTCTACACGTTCTCGAACATGGAGACCGACCGCTCCCTCTACGTCGGGTCGCTCCTGTTCCATTACGGGATCGCGGTGGTCCTCGTCTCCCATCTCGCGCTCGTCGTCCCCGTTCCGATCTCGCCGCAACTGCACGCGCAGCTCGCCTTGTACCTGGGAGGGGCCTCCGGGCTCGTCGCGCTCGCCGGACTGCTCATCCTCCTCTTCCGGCGGACGGGCGTGCCCCGGATGCGGCAGATCAGTTTCTTCGGCGACTACTTCGCGGTCGCTCTCCTGCTCGGGATCATCGGGTTCGGGCTCCTGCAGACCCTGGTCGTACGGCCGGACTACATGGACACGGTCTCCCCCTGGCTCGTCTCGATCCTCACGTTCCGACCGAACCTCGCGCCGATCGCGAACGTAGGCGCCTTCACGGTGGCCCACGTCGCCCTCGCCCTCGTGTTCATCGGCTACGTTCCGTACGGGAAGATGGTCCACATGTTCGCGTACCTCGCGAACCCGACGATCGTGCGGACCAGCGCGCCCGTGGGCGTCCTGCGCCCGTCGGCGCGCTCGGGGCTCTGGCCGGCCGGAGCGGAAGGTGATC
>JAJZGO010000002.1 GCA_021798415.1 Thermoplasmata archaeon
TCAGCGAGGATTGACGCGCCCGGGCGCGGTCCCCGCGTGCGGCCGCGGCGCGGGACCTCCTCGGATCGCCGCCCAAGAGGCGACGCACGCCCCTCGGCGTCACTTTATCCCTCGCGGGGTTGGGGAACGTGCCCGGGGGTCCGCCGCTCGGGCGGCGCCGGCCGACGCCCGACCGCGTTTCCTGAACGCGGGATGCGCACCGCGCGCCGCCGCCCGACGGCCACGGGAGACCATATGCCGACCAACGAGAGCTCACGCTACGAGCGAACGCCGATCCCCGAAGAGTCGATCGCGGATAGGACTCGGACGTTCGGCGAGATCCTCGAGCCGTACTCCTCGGACGAGGCGGTGCTCGAGGCACAACGTTGCCTGCAGTGCGCCATGCCGTTCTGCGTCCAGGCGTGCCCGATCACCCAGGACTGCCGGGGGTACATCTCGCTCATCGCCCAGAAGCGGTTCGACGACGCCGCGCAGCTCACGCTCATCGACAACCCGCTCGCGACCGTGCTGTGCAAGACGTGCTACCACTACTGCGAGGAGGACTGCGTGATGGGCGGCCGCGGCGTCCCGATCGCCATCCGTCACTTGAAACGCGCCGCGCTCGAGCTCGGGCGCTCGGACGCGCGGTACGTCCCGGGGCCGTCCAAGCACGAGCCGGTCGCGGTCGTGGGAGGGGGACCGACCGGGCTGATGGCCGCGTGGGAGCTCGCGCTTCGGGGCTACTCGGTGACGGTCTTCGAATCGGAGCCGTTCCTCGGCGGCCAGGTCGACACGATCCCCCAGTACCACCTCGACGGGACCGAGCTCGACCGTGACCTCGCCCGGTTCCGGGACCTCGACGTCCGGTTCGTGGTCGACCAGAAGGCGGGCGCCGGTTTCACCCCGGCGAGCCTCCTGGCCCAGGGGTACCTCGCGGTCCTCCTTGCGGTCGGCGCCTCCCGTCCCCGGACGCTCGGGATACCGGGCGAGGAGCTCCCGGGCGTCTTCCCCGCCCTGCCGTTCCTGCTCGCGGTGAACCGGGGAGCGGAGGGCTCGTTCGGCCGCAAGGGACGCAAGGTCGTGGTGATCGGCGGAGGGGACGTGGCGTTCGACGCCGCCCGCTCGAGCCTGCGCCTGTCGGGGCCGGGCGACGTGACGCTGGTCTACCGAAAGGCGAGAACCGACCTGCCCGCGGGCGAGGAGGAGGTGGGCGGGGCCGAGACCGAGGGGATCCGCTTTCTCTTCGAGCGCGCCCCGGTGCGCGTCCTCGGCTCGGGTCAGGTCTCGGGCCTCGTCGTACGGGCGACGCGCGCGGGACCGGCCGACGCTTCGGGCCGCCCGACGCTCGAGCTTGTCCCCGGTTCGGACGAGACGATCGCCTGCGACACCGTGATCGTCGCGGTCGGAGAGACGAGCGACCTCGCGGGCCTACCGGGCGAGCTCGACCTCAAGGTCTCGCCCCACGGGTTTCCCGAAGGCCGCGGGCCGGACGGACGGACCGACGTGGACGGGGTCTTCGCGACGGGGGGCGTCTCCGTGGTCTACGCAATGTCCGCCGGCTCGCGCGTCGCGGAGGCGATCGACGCCTACCTCAGCGCGAAGAGCGGACGAGCTCCCACCCCCCGGCCCGACCCGTTCGGACGGGGAGCCCGAGCGCCTCTCCCGGACGGCTACGGCGGGCCGACCTGGCACTCCGGCTGAACGACGGGCCGGACCCATCGGGGAAGGGTCCGGGGTCCGGCCGGGGGCGGCGAACCGCTCCTGGCCCGCGCCGCGAGTGCCTTATCCCGGGTCCCCCTACGGGCCGCTCGAGGCCTCCGGGGTCGGGGACCGGGACACCGCACGATGGCGGAGATCGACCCGGGACGAATCGCGTTGCGCTTCGTGAACGAGATCAATCGGCACGACCTCGAGGCGCTCGCGGGACTGATGTCGCCCGACTTTCGCCGGGTCGACACGTCCGGCAAGGAGACGCTCGGCCGGGACCGGGGGTGCGCGGCGTGGGCGAAGGAGTTCACCCGGACCCCCGACCTCCGTCTCGCGATCCACGACCACCTCTGCCAGGGCTCGGTCATCGCCCTCTTCGGGACCGCGAGCGGAACCCGACCGGGCGGTGTCGGTCTCCCGAGAGAGCACTGGGTCGTTCCGACGGCCTGGCGCGTCGTGGTGCGGGACGCCCACGTCGCCGAGTGGCAGGTCTTCTCCCCGCCGGAGCCGGACCGCTGACCCCGGGGAGGCCCGCGCCGCCACGACGCGGCCCGGTCGAGGCGTGGGGGAGTGGAGTATAAGTCGGCCGTCCGGTTGGTCGGTCGAGCGTGGGAGGGACGTCGATGGTCGGGGGGAAGGGACCGGGCCCGGCCCGCGCGGCACCGTGGGTCCTCGCGGCGACGGTCGGCGTCCTCGTGCTCGCTTCGCTGTGGGCGGTTCCGTCCGGCCCGCACGGGGCCGGCCCTATCACCGACAGGGCGGCTCCGTCCGCCGGATCGGGCCATTCCGCCGTGCCGTCCGCACGTGCCCCGGCCCTGAGCTTTCCGTCGATCCCGCCGGGTGCGGTCGGGAGCCTCAACCTCACGGTGTACAACCCCGGACCGAACGCGACGGGGACGTACGCTCAGCCGGTCGCGATCAACAGCTCCCGGTATGCTTCGCTGATCAACTCGAACTGGAGCAACGGACTCGCGGCCTACGCGTCGAACGGAACACCGGTCTACGCGTGGATCCAGTCCGGGGCATCGAACGCCTCGACCGGCACGCTCCTCTGGCTCCGACTCGGCTCGATCGGCCCGCTGGCGAGGACGAACGTCTCCTTCTACTTCTGGCCCAAGACCGCGTTCAACCTCTCGGAAGGCGGCTACCTGGGGGAGAATCCCGGGCTGAGCCCGCAGTACGCCGAGTGGGACAATGGCTGGCGCGTGTTCGACACCTACGAGAACTTCTCGGGCACGACCCTCCCCGCGCGCTGGACCGCCCTCGGTAGCTGGGCGGGAGCCGTCCGCGACGGTCTCACCGTGTCGGCCGTCTACAGCATGGGCGCGATCGAGGCGCCGCTCGGCGCCTTCGCGTCGCGGGCGATGACGGTCGAGACGTACGCCCGGATGAACGGCACGGCGAGCCCGCTCTGCCTCTTCGTCGCCGGGGCCCCCGGATTCAGCGGCCAGTACCAGTTCTTCCCCTCGGCCTACGCCCTGGACGCCGGCGCGAACGGCACGTCGAACGCCGTCCTCCGTTCGAGCAACTCGACCGCCGCGCCCCGCTCGACGACCGGGCCCACTCCCGCGCCGGTCGACTTCGCCCAGGCCGCGCACGTCATCGGCCTCACTTGGAACGGGACGAACGCGACCGAGACCGGCAGCGTGAACGGGATCCCGTTCGTCGTCCAGACGAACGCTACGGGCTCGTCCATGGCCGAGTTCGGGGTCGGCGAGTACTGCGACCGGAACTGCTCGACCTGGAACGTCTCGTGGGTGCGCGCGCGCAGCGTCCCCGACCCGATGCCGCTCGTCTCGAACGGCGGGTTCTCCCCGATCGGCGTCGCCGTCGCCACGTCTCCGCTCGAGACCGACGTGGGGCATCCCGTGACGTTCACGTGCCGGGCCGCCGGCGCCGGCGCACCGTTCAACTACACCTGGTCGTTCGGGGACAGCGCCCACGGAGGCGGGGCGGTCGTCCCGCACTCCTACGCCATGCCGGGGACGTACACCTCGAGCTGTTCGGTGGTGGGAAGCTCCGGAGTCTCGGGCAACTCGACGGCGACGGTCGTCATCCGTCCGACCCCCGCGATCCTGCTCTTCCAGGCGCTCCCGTCCGCGTTCACGCTCGGCGAGACCCTCAACCTGGTCACGAACATCTCGGGCGGCACGGGACCGTTCACCTACGCGTACGTCGGCCTCCCGCCGGGATGCCCGGAACGCAACACCTCGACCTTCAGCTGCCTTCCCGGCGTCACGGGAACGTTCGCGATCGAGGTGATCGTCGAGGACATCGCGCACGAGTCGACCGCGGCCTGGATCACGATCTCGGTCACCGCCCCGACGCCCCCCGCCAACGCTTCCTCGTTCTCGGCGGTCGAAGGCTACGCGATCGCCGGTGCCGTCGCGGGCGCGGTCGTCCTCGCCGGGGTCATTCCCGTGATGCTCTGGAACCGGCACGTCGTACCGCCTCCGCCGCCCGCGCGTCCGCCCGCTACGGCGCGCGTTCGGACCGACGCCCTCGGGCCCCGCCGGCCGGAAGGGCCGGACGACCCGGACGGTCCGGACGACTTCGACCTTTGACCGGGCCGGTTCGCGACCCGCCCTCAGACGGCCCCCGACCAGGCCCCGGGAAGCCGGCCGGTCGAGCGGATCTCGGCGAGCGACGCGTGGACGACGCCTTCCCGAGCCTCATGGGCGACCACCTCCTCGGCGGCGCCCACGGGCACCGACCGGGGGCCCTCCTCGGGAACCGGGTGCCCCGAAAAGCGCAGGATGACGAGCGGGGCGAAGATCATCGGCACGAGCCAGACCCCGTTGAAGACCGTGGCGAGCGGGTTGAACAGGACCATGCCCGCGAGCAGCGCTCCGTCGAGCGCGAGGGCGTAGCGCGAGATCGAGAGGACTTCGCCGAGGCCGAGCGCCGCCTCGCTCTTCGGCGTCACGGGCACCTGGCCGAGGCGCCGTCGCAATAGGGCGACCATGCTGATCGCCTCGTACGGCAGCGAGACCGCGCTCACCGCCGCGCTCAGCCAGCGGTGGCGCCAGTAGGTGCCCCACCCGATCCCGCATTGCCGGTAGACGAGCACGGTCGGGATCGTCGAGACGACTCCGACCACGAGCAGGAACCGGAAGAGCGGGATCGACCAGAACGTCGTGAGGGGATGGGCCGCGAATTGTCCGAGGAAGGCGAGCGCGGCGGCCGGGGTCGACGCGAACCCGTAGACGGTGAGGAGCATCCCGAGCGGCAGGATGAGGTTCGTGAAGTGTCCCAGCGGGGTCTGCCAGAGGTGGAACTTCCGCGAGCGGCTCAGGTTCGAGCGGCGCGAAAACTCGATGAACTCCATCGCGCCGCGGGTCCACTTGTTCTGGCGCTTGATGAACCCGCGGACGTTCTCGGGCATCGCCTCGTAGGTGTGCAACGGGACAAAGCGGGAGTGCCACCCCCGGTCGGCGAGGGCGACGGCCGTCGCGAAGTCCTCGGAAACGTACCCCTCGACGAAGCCTCCGATCGTGTCGACCGCCGCGCGTCGCACCAGGCAGTTGTGACCGTAGCAGAAGACCGTGTCGAGCGCGTTCGCGAGCCGGCTCTCCCACACGAACTGGCCGACCCGGGACATCGGGGCGAGCGTCTGGACGAACCGGGTGTCGAAGTTCCAGATGTTGACGAGTCCCTGGAAGATCCCGACCCGGGCCTGGGCGGGGTGTTCGGCGTACTTGAGCGCTTCTCGCACCCAGTCGGAGGGCAGGAAGGAGTCCGAGTCGAGCAGGACGAAGTACTCGTACGCGGCCCCGTGACGGGCGTACCAATCGTTGATCGCCCCGGCTTTGAAGCCGCGGCGCTCGGGGCGGCGGAGCACCGTGTACCCCCGTTCCCCCGCGATCCGATCGACGACCTCCCGGGCCGCGGGCTCGCTCGAGTCGTCGAGCACGTAGACGTCCACGGGGTAGTCCTGGTGGATCGCGCGCAGGCACTCCGGCACGACGTCGTTCATCGTGGCGTAGAGGACCGCGACCTTCGGTCGGGTCGCGAGCTCCGCGAGCGCGGGGAGGTCCCCGTGGCGGCTCACGAGCGCGACGACCTGACGGGCGAGCCCGTACGCCGCCCCCACGAACAGCGCGGCGAGGACCCCGAAGAGCGCGATCGACGCGGGGTGGCTCCACCGGATGACGAAGAACGCCATGCTCCCGACGAGGGTCGCGTAGATCCCCGCGAACAGCCCGTAGAAGAGACGGCGGACCCCGGGAAGGTTCGGAGGGGCGCCCTCGTAGCGGATCGGCACGGCGTTGCCGGGCCGGTCGGGCGGCAACCGGCCCGCGAGCGGACCCGAGAGCAATCGCCGCGTTCCTGGCATCGGGCTCGCATGGGGCCGAGGACTCTACCTCGGTTTTGGCGCAAGGCCCGTAACGATTGGTGCGGGCCCCGTATTCGAGGGAAAGTCACTTACCTTCTCGGACGCGTGGGGGCCGCATGGACCTTCTTACGGTCTTCCTCGCGGTCGTCCTCGCCGGATTATCGGCCACCCTCTCCGGGATCGGCGTCGCGGCGGCGTCGCGCTACCGCGACCCGAGGCTCGCGCTCGTCTCGGCCGGGCTCGCGGTCCTCGCCGTCGTCGGCGGCCTCGACGTCTTGAACCAGGTGTCGCCGCGCTACGGCGAACCGTTCGAGGTCGCGCCGGTGCCGCTCGGGCTGACGGTGCTAGCGGTCGCGCTCCTCTACGTCGCGCTCGTCCGGGGCGCCGCACGGACCCCATCCCCGTAGCATGGAGGGACTGGTCGCGCAGCCCACCCGCCGGAAGATCGTTGACGTCGTCACCGATCACCCGGGGTCGAGCGCGCGTGAAGTGCAGCGGCGGGCCTCGCTCGGCTGGGGCGAGACCGCGTACCACTTAGACCAGCTCACGCGGGCCGGGGCGCTGCGTCGCGAGCGCGGCGGCCGCCGCGACTACTACTTCCCTTCGACGATGACCTGGGAGGACCGACGGCTGTTCCAGGTCCTCCGCAGCGGGACCGAGCGACGGCTGTTGCTCGAGCTGAGCGCGCGGCCCGGCCGCACGCTCGCCGAGCTCAAGGAGGCGACGGGGCTCAGCCTCTCCACGACCTCCTTTCACCTGCGCCACCTGCTCGCGCAGAGTGCGGTCGAGGGGTTCCGGGACGGGCACCTCCGCCGCTACCGTCCGACGCGCCCGGAACGGGTCGCCGCCCTCGTGACGCGGTACCGCGAGTCGTTCGAGGACCGGCTCGTCGACCGGTTCGTGGAGGCCTGGAGCGGCCTCCTCGGAGCGTGAGTCGATGAAGGGACGCTCTGGGCTTCGCACCAACGGTTACGGGTCTTGCGCCAAAAGGGAGGTATCTCGACGACGTCCGTGGTCGAACGTGATGCCGGGTACCGGGAAACCCCTTCTGACGGCGATAGCGCTCGCCGTCGCGCTCACGATTTCGCTCGTCGGGGCCGTCGGACCGGCCATCGGTCACGGCCTCCCCGCGGCTTCGAACCGCGCCGGAGCGGCCGCGTTCTCCCTGACGAACGGTCTCGTTCGAGCTGACTTTCCGACGGCGGCGCCGTCGTTCACGCTCACGTCGGTCGCGAACGCATCGCTCGGGCTCTCGCAGTCCCTCGGCGGGCTCGCCGAGGTGAACGGCACCGGCTACATCGTCGCCTTCGCTCTCTTCGGCGGCCCCGGGGTCGCCTGGAGCGGGTCGACCGGGGGCTCGTCCGCGTCGACCTGGGTGCATCTCGCGGCGGCCGTGCCGGCCCGTCTCGCGAGCGGCGAGTGGGAGTCGGGGGACGACGCGCAGGAAGGCGGGAACTCCTCCCTCGGCTCGGTGAACGTCTCCCTGACGTTCACCCTGAACAGCTCGTCGGGCCCCTCGCCCACGACCGTCGGGTACCTGCTCAACGTCACGGGCTGGCCGTGGATTTCCACGCTGGATTCCCTCGGGGTCGAGGTCCTCACGAACACGAGCGGGCCGTCCGGGTACTGGCAGTCGAACGGGGCCAACTCGATCACCGAACGCTCGAGCACGACCGGCGGCACCGTCGCGACGTACGCCTGGGGGACGTCCGCGACCGCGACGTACGCGAGCGGCCAGGAGTCGGACAGTTCCGTAGGGGCGTACCACAACGTCTCGACGAACCGGCAGAGCTCGCTCGTCCGCCTCGACTTCGGCACCGTGACCGGGGGGTACCGCTCGCTCGGCTACGACCCTTGGCTCACCCTCGTGGTCGGCAGCCCCCTCTCCCGTCTCGTGCCCGCCTGGCTCTTGGGCCCGGACGCGCTCGTCACGATCGGCGCCGGTACGGCGCTCTCGATCGCCCTCGCGGCGGTCGCGCTCCGGCGGCGCCGGGCGCCCGAGAGCGAGCTCTGAGCCCGAAAGTCACGCCTCGCACGCCTCGCCTGCCTCCGTGGGGGCGAGCGTGCGCTTCTCGTTCGTCCCGGCACCGCGAGCCCTTGGGAGACCAGCATCGCGCCCAGGGCCAGACGCCCGACAATGGGCCCGAGGTAGGCGAACCAGAAGTAGGATCCCGGCGGCGATCGCGGGCCGCCCACCCGGATCCGGAAGGCGCTTCCGGTCTCCACGCCCGCCCGTGACGAGGACGGCCCCGAGAACGTAGGGGCCGATCCCGATCAGCATGCGGTTCCTTTCGCATTTTCTGGCAAGATGCGTCCTCCGGGACGGAGGGGACGGCCGAGGAGGTCGGCATCCTCTGTCGCGACGCGGAGCCGGCGAGGCGAGGGGGACGTCTCCCGCTAGCGGGGGCGGTGTTCCCGCCCGCCCCGAACGACGAGGACCGGGCACGGAGCCTCGTTGACGAGCCCGGAGGAGACGCTTCCGAGGAGGAGGCGGGACCCGCGGGAGAGCCCCCGCGAGCCCACCACGACGAGGTCCTGGGGGTGCCGGTCCAACCACTCGAGGAGCGCGCGGAGCACGTCGCCCCACAGGAAGACGGTCTCGACCTTGGTGGCGCCCCGGGCGATGGCCTTCTCCCGTACCTCGTCGAGGATCGTCGCCATGGCGCGCCCGTCGTCGTCGAGCGGGACGAGCCCCTCGAGATACGGGTCGGCGGACGGCCGACGCGCCGGCCGCACCACGACGAGGGTGAGCGAGGAGCGGAAGCGGGCCGCGAGCTCGCTCGCCACCTGGCAGGCGCGTCGGGCCTCGCGCGACCCGTCGAAGCCGACAAGGATCCGGTCGAGCATCCGTTCTCAACTTCCCAAGTCGACGAACGCTCTTGAGCCGGCGGGCCGCACGTCCCGGACCGGACCGCGAGCGGAGCCCGGGCCCCCACCTCGGCCCGGGGTCAGAAGGACCTCCCCCGGGTCCTCGCGGGCCCGGGGTCGGGAAGAAAGGGTTGGTGCCGTAGACCGTCGACCGAGCGAAGCCCCTCTACGACGTCGGAGGCTTGTCCGGGCCTTCGCTCCAGGTGTTCGAACCCGAGCTCCCGCTCGCGGGCGAGCCGGGGCTGCTCGCGCCGGCCGGAGGCGTCCAAGCCTCGGGGGGCGACGACGGGGGCGTCGACTTGCCTCCTCCGCGGCGGAGGAAGAGCGCAATCAGCCCGACGACGAGCGCGATCACCGCGACCAGGAGCGCGAGCGCGAAGTAGTTGTTGAGGTCCGACTTCGTCGCGAGCGGCGCCGGGTTCGACGGCGAGTACATCCCCGAGATGCTGGTCGACTGGCCGGCCACGGTCACGCTGCCGTTCCCGCCCTTCACGTTGAAGCCGCCGACCGAGCCGAGCGCGTAGGTGAACGTTCCGTTCGGCTCGTAGAAGACGAGCGTCGTTCCCGAGGTCGACTGGGTCACGCCGTTGACGGTCGCGTTCCAGCTCGTCCCGCCCGGGAGGCCTCCCTCGCTGACGGTGACCGCGTAGGTCAACCGCGAGAAGGTCACCCCGACCAGATAGGCGTTCGGTCCCGCAGCGACCGTCCCGGTCGACGGGGACGCCGCATAGCCGGGCACCGGTCCGACCGCGTAGGGGTAGCTGCCCATCGGCACCGAGAAGGCGATCGACGCCGCCGAGGAGGTCTCGGCGATGCCGTCGAAGTTCACGGCCCAGCTCGTCCCGGCCACGAGGCCGGTCTCGTTGAACGTGACCGTGAACATCTGGTACTCGTCCGGACCGATCGGGTAGTAGTCCCACACGCCGCTCGACACGTAGTACGGGGCGAGGACGCCGTACGAGGTGTACGTGTGCCAGTCCGCCCAGTAGTTGCCCACGCCGTTGAGGTCGAACGAGTTGTAGACGTAGCTCCACGCCTGGACGTGCGTGGGGTCGTAGGTGCGGGTGGCGCCGTTGTCGCCCACGAAGTTGTTGTTGTAGACGAGGTTCCCTTCCCCGTAGGCGATGTAGACCCCGAAGCTCGAGTCGCCGACGAACGAGCTTCCCGTGACCAGGTTCGACTGGGCGTTCTCGTTCATCTCGACACCGACCACGTCGTGGAACGCTCCGATGTTCGAGAGCGTGGCGTACTCGGTTCCGTTCAGGAGGACCCCGAACTCTCCACCGGTTGCGTTGACGTTCGAGAAAGTGACGCTTCCCGTGAGCGCCGTACCCGACCCGCCATCGTAGACGGCGGCGGGGTAGGTGGTCGCGGTGACGTTCGACACGGTCGTCAGGCTATCGAGGGTCGTCACGACCGCGGCCAGGGCGGGCGCGCCGAAAGTAGTGAACACGAACCCCGGCGCCCAGGGCCCGGAAAGGGTCGCGTTGCTCGCCGTGACCCCGTTCACGCTCGCGTCGGTGTCCTGGTTGAGCCCGACCGCGAGCGACTGGCCCGAGACCGTGGTCTGGTCGACGGTGACCCAGGACGAACCGAGCGCGAAGACCCCGACCGAGCCGTCCGAGGCCGTGGTCCCGCGCACGTTCACGTTGTGGGAGCCTTGGATGATGGTGCCGACGTCTTGGCCCGAGACCGTGACCGTCGTCACGTTCACGTCCGTAGACGCCAGGATCACCGAGCCCACGCTCGCGGGTCCGGCGGCCGAGATCCCCGAAAGGGAGACGAACGAGGAGCCCGAGACGAGCGCCGCCTGGCTTCCCGTGGTCGCGTTGACGCTCGAAACGTTGACCCATTCGGAACCGAGCACCGCCACGCCGGAACTCGAGTTCTCGGCGGTGAGGCCCGTGAGCGTCCCCGACATGAAGTTCTCGAACACGACGCCCGTGCTGCCGTTCGCCACGACGTTCGAGACCGAGGCGCTCGAGCCCCCGAGGAAGCCGACCGCGATGGGGCTCCCGTTCGTGGCGGTCACACCGTTAACCGAGCTCGTCGTAACGCCGTACCCGACGACCCCCGCGGAGCTGCTCGCGTGGACGGTCGTGACGGTGAGGCCGATCCCTCCGGTCGCGTAGACAGCCTCCGAACCGGTCTCGGACGATACGCCGCTCAGGGTGGTGGCGTTGGCCCAGAAACCGTCGAACCCGACCGAACCGAAGGAGGCGCTCAGGGTGGTGAACGTCCCCGCCGAGCCGCCCTCGTCGAAGACGGCCGCGGAGCCGAACTCGGCGGTAAAGTTGGTCCCGACCGCATCGGCGGAGGCGATCACGCTGAACACCGCCGCGCCGAAGCCCGAGACCGAGTTCGTCACGGTCGTGTGCGGCGAGGCGGCGGCCCAGACTCCGAACGAGTCGTCCTGGGACACGACGTTCGAGATGCTCGCCCCGGTGTCGTTCCAGAGAGAAATCGCTCCTCCCTGGACCACCCCGGCGGGGATCAGGACGCCGGCCAGGTTGAGGTTCGAGAAGGCATCGTTCGTCCCGTCGTAGACCACATACTGTTGACCGAGGTACGGAATGTTCCCGGTGTACCCGAACGGCGACTGGAACCACTGGGTGATCCCGTGCCAGTTGGGCCCGACGTAGACGTTGTTGATGTCGACCGCCGCCGAGAACCCGCTCGCCTGCACAAGGCTGAAGGTCGGGAAGCCCCAGTCGTTCAATCGATTGAACGTGAGGTTCACACGCACCTCGAGATTCTTGAAGGTGTACGGGGCGCTCGCGCTACCCCCGACCGCGGCGGCCAACGCGGACGCCTGAGCGGCCGACCCCATGTAGAGGGGTGCGTCCAAGACCGCGGGAGCGGCGACCATCGTGACCGTGTCGGTGGTCGATGCCGAGAACGGCGTGCCGGCGAACTGATGGTAGCCATCGGCGAACACCGTGAAGTTGTAGCCGAAGAGCACCGGCGGCAGGTAGGTGCTGACGGTCCCCGATAGGTCCGTCGGCGCCCAGCTGAAATTGTACGTCTGGGCGAGAGCAGGACCGACGAAGACGAAGCCGTAGCTCGGCGTCACGTGCGCCGTGAAGTGGATGCTCCCGCTGCCGGTCTGGAGGGTGTTCCAGAGCCCGTAGAGCAGCGAGGGACCGGTCGTGACGTTCTCGGTCGCGCCGAACCACGTGCTGGCCACCCCGACCGCGGTCTCGCCGGTGTCGCCACCGTAGTCGAATGCGGCCGGGACCCCGGAGTAGGTCGGGCCGACCTGGCGCATCAGGTTCAGGCTGCCGTTCACCGAGTTGATGACGGCGTTCGAGCCCGCGCCCGGGCCGGTGAAGACGAGCTCGGAGTCGTAGAACGCGCCGATCGGCGTCGCCGTGTTGCCGTTCACCAGGAAGTCCGCGGGCAGCGGGGGTGCGATGGAGTTGAAGACCACCGTGTCGTAGACGCCCGCGAAAACGTGGCCCGGTTCCGTGACCCGGTAGCCGAACGTCACCTGGCTGCGTCCGCTCGGGTTGTTCGAGACGTTGTTGTAGAGGGCGATCGTGACCGGGAACGCGAGGGGCATCGTGGGCCCGAGGTCGTAGTAGAACTGGCCCGAGACGAACGTCCCGTTGAAGGAGTACAGCGTCCCGGGGTTCAGCGAGGGGCCCGAGAAGTTCCAGACGTTGTCGATGAACTGGAGCTGGTGGCCCGAGAAGTCGATGACGTTCTGGGTCCAGAATGCCGCCGTGGTCGAGCCGGGGATCGAGACGTTGGTCGTCACGGTGTTGAGCTGGACGCCCGACTGGTACGGGCTCGACGCTTGGTTGGCGGGGAGTCCGTTCCAGTAGTACCCACCGGTGTCTTCGTAGAGCTGACCGGCGGTCGCGTTGTAGCTGTTGAGCGTGAATTGGCCGTCAAAGGAGGGGGTCCAGTACTGGTAGGGGCCGCCCGAACCGATCCCGAGGTCCCCCACGCCCATCGGGGCCGGAGAGGCCGTGTAGAACGGGCTGATCAGCTGGCCAGGGTTCGAAGCGGGGTGGGCGAGGAGATTGTAGTTCGGAAGGTACGCCGCGTAGGACGGCACTCGGCCCGTGGAGATCGAGTTCAGGACGCTCGTGACGGTCGAGGTCGCCGCGAGACCCGCGGTCGACTGGGGAGATGCGCCGGGAGAACCGGGCGAATAGTGCCCCGGGGAAAAGGGCGTCGAGGTCGGCACGGTCGGGGACGAGCCTTTCGCGGCGGCGAAGTTCCCGCCCCATGGGGTCGAGCCTACGGCCGCCGAGTGAACGCCCGACCCGCTCGCGCTCGTCTGGGACGACCCCGCGATGGACTGGGCGCCGGCAAACGCCCCGGCGGGCAGCACCATCAACGCGGCGATTACGAAAACGATCGGCAATGCCCAGACTGCTTTCCGTACGGACGGCAACGCGGCCATGTCGGTCTTTCGTGGCTCGTTCGACTATACAAACCTAGGTGCGGCTCAGGAAACGCCGGCACGTGGCCGGCCCCCAGGGTGCCCGCGGGTCGGCCGCGCGCCGGGCCGAGATAAGGAATCGAGCCTCGCCGGCCTTAAGCCGGCCTGGGGAGCTTTCCGACCGGGACTCTGGGGTCGCTGGAGGACCCGCCCGCCTCCCAAGGCGGATGTCGAACGCCCAGGGTCCGGAGGGTACCGACCCCGACCGCCCGCTCCCGAACCCCGGACGTGGTTCTCGGAAACTACCGAACGCGGATGCGGGCCGAGGTCCGCCGAGTAGGGTCGGTCCCTCACGAGCGTTCCGGGTCGCCCGGCCGATGTGATCGGCCGCGAACCAACTCCTTAAGCCGCGGGGCCTTCTCGGGGCCCGTGAGCCTCCTCGAGCTCTTCGTCGTGGTCCTGGTGACCGGCGTGGCGCTCCTGAACGCGGGGGTGCCGCTCGCCGCGTGGGCCCGCTCCCGGGACGGCCGCTTCGTCCTCTTGGCGGGAGGGAACCTCGCTCTCGCCGCATTGGGGGGCCTTTGGCTATGGGGTCAGCTTCCGGGAAGCCCTCCGCCGTATACCGAAGTCCAGCTGCCCGCGTTGTCGATCGTATTGGTCGCGGTTCTCCTCGGCCTGGCGGCCACCCTCTGGCCCCGTCATGTCTGAGCGATGGAGGAAGACCCCCTCGCTCTCGAAACGCGGCGTCGGCTGTACGAGGCGGTGCGGATGGCCCCGGGCACCGGGGCCCGCGAGGTCCAGCGCCGTGTCGGTACCGGTTGGGGCGAAACGGTGTACCACCTCGATCGTCTGACGACGTCCGGGCTGCTCCATCGGGAACGCTCGGGATATCAGGACCATTACTTCGTCGCGACGGTCCCTCTCGCGGACCGAAGCCTTCTCAAGATCACCCGCTCCCGTTCGGCGCGCCGACTTCTGATCGCCCTCCTCGAAGCCCCGGGGTCGACCGTCCCGGACCTCGAGACGCGCACCGGACTGAGCGAGGGCCGTCTCTCCGTCCATCTCCGGCGACTGGCGGAGATAAGGGTGGTGCGGACGGGACGCGCCGGCCGGCTGCGCACCTTCGAGCTCACCGACCGTGAGCGAGTCCTCCGGACGCTCGTCGCCTTCCGCCGAGGGTTCGCCGACGAGTGGATCGAGCGTACCCTCGAGACGTGGTCGGAGCTCTTTCGTCCGTAGCGCCGTCGGGTTCGGACCAACGGCTTACGGTCTTGGACCAAAAGCAGGGACAAGGGGAACGCCCTGCTCTCCTCCGGTGGCCGACCGACGAACGCCCCACGGAAGTCGCCGCCGAGGCCGGTGGGACTTCCGGGCGTTCTTCGGGGTCGCCGCGACCGCGCTTGTCCTCGCGGTCACGCTCGTGCCGTTCGGGTCGGGATCCTCGCTGGGGGCGGACTGGTCCTCGACCACGCTCGCCTGGAGCAACGGCGTGACCCAGTGCATCTTCGTCCCCGGTGCCCCGACGGTCGCCGTGTCGGCGATGAGCCTCGCCGGCTCGGGTCTCTCGACGACCCTCACGTCTCTCGACGAGGTCACCGCGTCCGGCAACCTCACCGCGGTGGCGGCCCTCTCTTCGGCGACATGGAACTCGACGAACCTCAGCGGCCCGGATCGGTTCGACATGGCCTACGCCGCGGACGTGCTGATCGTCTCCCCGGTCAATCCCGCGCGGGTCCTCGGCTCGGTCGGTCTGCGAGTGGACTACCTCCTTCCCGCCTACGCGGATTCCCCTGGCGTCAACCTCCGTAACGTCACTCAGGAGGTCACCATCACGGACTGGACGTGGCAGGGAGCCGGCGACCGGCTCGCCCTTGGTGTCTCCCTTTGGCCGACGTTCACCGCGCTGGAACGTCTCACCGCCCCTTCGCCAACGAGCTATTCGGTGACGAGCGTCGAGGTCCAAACTGGGGAACCGCGGGAGTCCGTGGACCTCGGTCGGTCGGCCAACATCAGCCTCCCCGCAAATGGGACCGCGCTGGTTCCCGTTACCCCCGAGGTCCAGATCGCGGGGCAGGGCACCTACGCCTCGGTCGGCGTGTGGGTCGGCGCCGTCGCCGGAGAGTTCCGGTCGCTCTCGTACGTGTCGGTCATCTCGCTTCCCGTGCCCAAGACCCTCGCGGGACTTCCGCTCTACGACTACGCGGCCGTGGGCGGAGCGGGATTGGTCGCCGTGGCCGCGCTCGCTCTGACGGCGCGCCGAGTGCGCCGGAGACCTTCCGACCTCACCTTCGTGGAGGAGCAACTGTGAACGACGGGGGAACGGTGGAGAAGAAGCAGGCCGACGATCGTGCGATTGCCGTGGACGAGCGAGAGCGGAGATCCCATTCGGATTCACCTTCCGGGCCTCCTCCCGCCCAAGCTTCCCGCCCCCACGGGTCGATCATCCTTCGGAGGGTCTTCGACACCTTGCGCGGCGGCCGCCGACCGCGACGCGGCCCGGTGACGGACCCGGCCCCATGGGAGGTCCCATGACCGTCTCGAACGGTCGGATCGTTCCCCGGTCGGCGGGACTCCTACGGACCCTGCTGATCGTCGGGGTGGTCGTTGGGTTGCTCGCACTCCCGCTTGCCTTGGGCCTCGATCCCACGACGCCGAGAGGTCCCCAGGAGCTTGCGCCGGCGACCACGACTGCCATCAGCGTGCAGGTAACCTCGACGCTCAAATTCACGCCGGACGTGCTGGATGTCGTCCCGGGTGCCCTCGTTCAACTCGTCGTGATCCAGGAGGCGTCGATCCCCCACACTTTCGTCCTGTCGCCCGTCGCGAACTTCACGATCCCTGCGAACGACACGCCCGCCCAGCTCTTCGAGTTCTTCAATGCCCACCCACCCCTCGTGAACCTCAGCCTGCCGGGAACCCCGGGGGCCCGAGCGTACGCGAACTTCACGGCGCCGTCGGTCGGAACGTATGAGTTCGTCTGCGAGATCCCCGGGCATTTCCAGTCCGGGATGCACGGGATTCTGGTCTCGTCGGTCGCCGCTCCGTCGAACGGATCATCGACTCTCTTTACACCGACCGTGCTCATCGTCCTCGGCGCCGTGGTGGTCGTGGTCGGAGTCGGTTCCGGCCTCGCTCTCTGGCGACGTTCGCGGCGCTCGCCCAAGTGAGGCCTGATGGGCCAGGGGTCTTCGGGAAACGTGGCGGCACCGGAGGGATAGATTGAGCGAAGGCCCAGGAGTCGTCGACGGGGGAGGCGCGGCCCGGCGGGCGGGCGATGGGGGTACGGAGGCTCGCCTCGAGCTCGCGGGGGGAGTCGTAGCCTACAACGAAGAGGCCCACATCCAGCGGGCTCTGGAGTCGCTCCTGGCCCAAGACCTTCCGGACGGGGTCCGCTGGGGGCAGATCTGGGTCGTCGCGAGCGGCTGCACGGACCGAACGGTCGAGATCGCCCGGGGAGTGGCCGCCCGCGACCCGAGGGTCATGGTCGTCGTCGAGCCGGAGCGGACCGGAAAGGCGCGGGCCCTTCGCGAGATCTTCCACCGCGCCCGGGGCCACGCGGTGGTGCTCCTGAACTCGGACGCCGAGGCGGCGCCGGGAGCCGTAGCCGAACTCCTTCGGCGCGCACGAGGGCACTCCCCTCCCTACGCCGTCATGGCCCGCCCCGTCGTGTCCCCCGACGCCCCGGGTCGCATGGCCCCGCTACTGCGATTGATGTGGGACCTCCATCACGAGTTCCATCTCCACCTCGCGTCGGAAGGCGGAGGAGCTCACCTCTCCGACGAGCTTCTCCTCGTCAGCCTCGACCCTCACCCGCCGCTTCCGGAGGGGATCGTCAACGACGGCTCGTACTTCGGGGTCTGGCTGGCGCAGCACGGAGGGCGACGACTCTACGCGCCCGGGGCCCGCGTGCAGATCGCGATCCCGACGCGACTCACGGACCACCTCCACCAGCGCCGGCGGATCCACGTCGGGAACTCCCAGGTCACCGCGGCCCTCGGTCGACGGCCGAGCACCCTCGTGGGACACGCGCGGTCTACGCCGGGCGCGGTGGCGAGGGTGGTCCAGCGATCGGCGCGCCGTCAGACCCGGGGCTGGCGACGGTTCGTGGCGCTGACGGCCCTCGAGCTCGCGGCGGCTACCCTCTCCTTCTGGGACCGACTGCCCCCGCCGAAGGACCACGTCCGCTGGCAGCGGATCCGACCCCCGGCTCCGCGAACCGCCCCTCGCTCGCTCTCGCGCGCTCGTCTCTCGCACAACGCGAGGGGACTGACCGCCCCGCCTCTCGAGCTGCGGGTAGCGACCTTGGTGGACGTGGCGGCGCGATTCGGGACGGGCATCGCGCTGCCGGACCTCATCTCCCTCCTCCCTCCCGACGGGCCCTTTACGCCGGGGGACACTCGGGGCTGGCTGGAAGGCCATCCCAGCCTCGCGCGAGTGGACGGTGACCTGGTCCTTGCCCCACGCGCGACCACGGTCGGGCAGGACGAGCGGCGGACCCGAGGAGAGGCGTCCCTTCGCCACGCGCTCGGGCTGTTCAACGGACCGCTTCGACCGACCCGCAATTGGGTTCGCTGCGTCTCCGTCACCGGCTCGGTCGCCTACGGCGAGCCGCAGCCGGAGGACGACCTGGACCTGTTCGTGGTCGTTCGAAAGGGGGCGCTTTGGTGGTTCCTGGGCTACACGTACCTGGCCCTGCGGATCGAGCGGTGGCGTCGGGGCCGCGGGTTCGGACCGGTCGCGTGCTTCAATTACACGATCGAGGACTCGACGGCCGCCGAGGCACTGACCGAACGCCGTGACTTCCTGACGGCCCGCGACGCGCTCTCGGCGAAGCCTATCCTGGGAGCGTCCTACTATCAGGGACTCCTCGCCCGCTGCCCGTGGATGGCCACCGAGATCCCGCGATTGTATGCGGTCCGCGCTCGACCTTCCGACGACCCCGATTCCCTCCCCGCGCCGATCGCGCTCCGGGTCGCGGACGCGGTCGTCTACCCTCTCCTCGCGACGTACCTTCAATTGGCCGGTCTCTGGAGGAACGCGCGGAATCGTTCCAACGAGACCGGGGCCTTCCGGACGGTGACGCGATTGGGACGCATCGCCTTCGTTTCCCGTCGATTCGAGGCTCTCCGTTCCCAGTACGTGGAAGGGCGCGAGCCGTCGGAGGCATCGACGGGGGTAACGTATCCGTCGGCGCTCCCGTCCGCCCGATGACGAACGGCGACGCGCACGAGTCCGTCAGCGACTACGCGCGGTTCGACTTCGCGGCGCAATGGCGGGGTCGGGAAAGGGTCACCGAGGTGGAGCGGGCGATCGTCTCGCGCCAGCTGGGCTCGGCGGACCGACGACGGATCCTCGAGCTGGGCACGGGCTTCGGGCGGCTCCTCAGCGCCCTCACCGAGCTCGGCGGAGAGGTCGTCGCCACCGACTTCGACGTCGAGAGCCTGAACGGTCTGCCCGCGAGAGCCGGGTCGAGTCGGCCCCTGCGCGTCGCGGCGAACATCTACCACCTGCCGTTCGTGGACGGGGCGTTCACGAGCGCGTCGATGGTCCGGGTCTACCACCACCTCTCGGATCCGGTGGCCGCCCTGGCCGAGGTCGGCCGCGTCCTCCGGGGCGGAGGCCGATTCCTCGTCTCGTACAACCCGAAGCCCACGCTCGGGACGCTCGTCAACGACATCCAACGCGCGATCCATCCGTCCCCCCGCACGCGATTCCGGTCGACCACGTTCGCCCGAGGGCCCGTCACGCTCGACCCCGAACCGTTCCCGGTGTACGTCGCGAGCCGCCGCGAGTTCGAGCGGACCGTACGGGCGGTCGGGTTCCGGCCGGTCAGCGAGGTCGTCTCGGGCCTGGAGGAGTACTACCTGATGCGACGCGTCCCCGCGGGCGTGTTCGTCCGGCTCGGGAGCGCCCTCGGCCGGGCGCCGGCCTTTCCCGCCCGGTTCGCCGTGCTGGAAAAGGACCAACGGCCCGGAGCGTCGCTCCCCGACCTCGAACGGATCCTCGCGTGTCCTCGATGCCGGACTCCGTTCTCCCCCGGGAGCGGCGATGGCCCACCGGTCTCTTGTGCGTGCGGGTATCGGGGAACGATCCGGGGAGCCGTCCTCGACCTCCGCTATGTCCCCGAGGGGGTCCGGCGGTGGGAGGCCCCGACGTGAGCGGGACCCCGGAAGCCGGGCCCGGCGGCCGCCTCGGACGCGGGCCGTCGAGCCCCGAACGCACGAGCAGTTCCTGGGGAGGGAGCTCTACGGCCATCTCTCCTCTCTCCCCCACTTGGGGATCGAGGTCACACGTCCAGGGTAAGCCGGAAGTTTGCCCAACTTGTCACAAGACGGAAAACTTGGCGACGGCCACCAACTCCTCGGGCGGGTCGGAGCACTGAAGCGCCGAGTCGAGCGCCTCGGCGACGTGCCCTCGGCGGCTCTATGCCATGACGACAACCGCGTGCGAAGCCGGGGGAATGGCCGGGACGGCCCGGCATCGGGCTCGGGGCCTGCCGGAGCGTCCGGGAAGTCCGCCTCCCGGGACTCCAACGGAGGAGAGGGGAGGACCTTCGAAACTCAGTTACGCCCCTCCGTTCCCAGTCGAGGGGGCCCGGGGCGAGACTTCCCGAAAGAGCTGAACGTATTCCGCCGCCACGACCGACCAATCGAACCGGGCGGCACGCTCGCGCCCTGCGGCGCCGAAGCGCACCCGAAGCTCCGGGTCCGCGAGGACGGTCCGGATCCCCTCGGCGAGCGCCGCGGGATCCTCGGGAGGCACCAGTAGGCCGCTCCTTCCCTCCTCCACGGCCTCGGGGACGCCTCCGACCCGCGTGGCCACGACCGGTAGCCCGGCCGCCATTGCCTCGAGCACGACCACGGGAAAGGAATCGAATCGTGAGGGGAGCACGAGGAGCTCCGCGGAGGCGTACTCCTCGACGAGGCGCTCGCGCGAGACGGCGCCCAGCGCCTCCATGCGGTCCGATACCCCGAGCGATCGGGCCAACGCCAGCGTGGAGTCGAGACCCCCCCAGTCCGCCCCGACCAATCGGAGGCGGGAACGGAACCCTCGAGGGACCTTGGCGAACGCCCGTACGAGAGTCCCGAGGCCCTTCTGCTGGGCGCTGAGTCGGCCCACGAATAGTATCACCGGCTCCTCCGCAGGTTTCAAGCGCGCCGGCAACGCTGCGAACTCTCCGACATCGATCCCGGGCGGGATCACACGGATCCGCTCGCGAGGAGCCCCGAGGCCGGCGAGCCAATCCCGCTCGAGGCGGCTTAGGGCCACGATCCGGTCCGCACTTCGGACGGAGGTTCGAACCACGTATCGGGACCAGACCCTGGCGACCGGAGTTCCGGACCCGGGGTCCGAGTGCGTCGTGACGACGAGCGGAGTTCCTCGAAGTGCCTGGGTGAGCGCGCCGACCCACAGAGGAAAGTGACCGAACGCGTGGGCGTGCACGACATCAACGGGCGAGCGGAGCGCGTCGAGGACCATCCCGGGCACGACGACACCGGAACCGTGAGGCATCGGGGCCGCGAGATACGCCCGATGTCTTCGAACCGCGACCGGGCCCGAGCCCGGAGAGAACTGACCGCGGGTCATGGGCTGGTCGCGCGCAAGGTCCGAGGTGGAGACCTCTACGCGGGCCCCTGCGCTCGTGAGTTCCTTCGCAAGCCGCTCCACATACCGTTCCACGCCCCCGAGGGCCGGGGCGAACCGTTGGGTGAGCTCGAGGACGCGCAACCCGGCGAGCGGTCCCCGAGCCCCGTACCCGTTCACGGCCCTGCCTTCGGGGGGGCTCAAGGTCGAGCCCGGGACCCCACGACGAAGATCCACGGGCGGGGATGGCCTTCGTCTCGGTAGATGGCAACGATCCACTGGACCAGCGTGACGGTCACCATGACGGCAAGGGCCGCGAGCGCGAAAGTCCGGGCCGCTCCCCAACCGCCGCTCTGATCGATCGACGTGGTGAAGGTGAGAATCCCCGGGTCGGCCGGGGCAAGAAAGCGCATCCCAAGATCGTTGTTCACCAGCAGGTATAGCATGGAAAGGGCCACCGTGAACCACAGAAGTGCCCTCCGACCGGGGTGGAAGGTCGCGGCGTCCAGAGCAGCCGGAGCGAACAGGAAGAGCATGTACTGCTCGTAGAGACCCCACCGAAGCAAGAGAAAGGCGGTGACGATCAGCATCAGGGCTCGAAGCTCCGACCGGGCGTCGTTTTCGCTCACCCATCTCGCCGCGGCCCATCCGGCGACGATCACGCCGGGTATCCAGGCGTACTGGACCAGGGTGTAGAAGCCGGGCACGAGGGAGAGGACGGAGACCACGTAGGGTAGGCTGAGGAGGAAGGCGAGGTTCATGCCGAGCCCTCCGCCGTGAACTTGGGAGCCGGACACGGGTCCGAGGAATGCGATCGACCACCCTTCGGCGGCGAAGGCGAGTGCGGTGAGCGCGGCCGGCACTGCGAGCGCGGTCAGCATCGCGAGGCGACGGAAGCGGCGCTCGCGCAGGAACTCGAGAGGCAGGAAGATGACGGTGACCCACTTCGCGAAAATCCCGATGCCGTAGAGAACGTTCCGCGACAACGACCCTCGGAACCACAGCGTGCCGAGGAGCACCAGAACTACGATCGAGTCGAACTGCCCCCAAATCGCCGTGATGATTACCGCATACGAGAAGAACGACCAGAAGACGAGGAGACCCAGAGCGGCCCGCTCGTCGAACGCCCATCGAAGGGCGAGCCGGTAGAGAATGTAGGCGGTCCCGACGTCCGCCAGGATCCCGGGTTGCTTCAGAAGGAAGTAGAGGACGAAGCGGTTCCCTCCACCGACGAAGTCCCACAGCCGGTAGAGCCCTCCGAGCGTCAGCGGCCACAACGGCAGGTACGACGCCGAGGAGATGCTCGCCGAAGTGTAGGAGAAGCTGACACCGGGGACCGCGGGCAAGAACCCGTTGTACGGGTTCGCCCCTCGGGAGACCTGGTAGCCGGTTCGGATCCAAACCTCGAAGTCGTAGGGGTGTCCCGTCCAGAACGAGAACAGCTCTCGCAGGAGCAGGCCCCCTAGGAGGAACGTCCCAGCCCTCGAGGAGAGAGCCCGAGCTAGTGCGGGAACGGGACCAGATGGCATCGGCTGGGAGACGGAACCCGGGGGCGGCCAAATAGCCCTCGGTAACGCGGCGGAGCATCCCGCGTCTTCGTCCGCTCACGGCGAAGCGCGGGGCGACGACCTCTAGAGTCGAGTGTACAACAGCGACACCCACTCGGAGGCCGCCCAGGAGTACCGCCGGTCCGCCAGGAAGGCATCCCATCGACGGACTTTCTCCGAGCCGCTCTTCCCGAGGAGCCGGACGATGCGGTCGGAGTCGAACGGCGGGGCGAGGACCGATACGGAACCGGTCGAGCTCCGGCGGAATCCTTCCGAGAGGGCGCGGTCCCACTCCCGCGGGGTCCGCAGGTGCAGCGCGAGCGGATAGCGGATTCCGCCGGGAGGGACTTCGTGGCGGGTGCGATTGATGGCCGCGCGGGGGCGACCGAGGGCGAGGTCCCAGAAGAACGGGACCACGCCGGGCCGATTGAGCGAGGTGAACAGGAGCTTGCCGCCGGGGCGGAGGAGCCTCCGGAGGGCCGCCACTCCTACGTCCGGTTCGAGATTGAACGCTCCGAACGCCGAGAATGCCGCCGCGAAGTTTCCGTCCGGGATGTCTCGGAGGTCGGTTTCCAGGTCGGCGAGTCTCGCGGTTCGAGTCTCGAGCCGGTCCCCGTAGCCGCGTCGGTCGGCGGAAAGCCGCAAACGATCGAGCATGCCCTCCGAGAGATCGATCGCGGTGACCCGATGTCCGGCCGCGAGCAGAGGGAGCGTGTGGTAACCCGTGCCGGAGCCGATCTCGAGGATGGGATCGGAGCCCGAGAGCGAACTCGTGGCGATCGCGACAACCCGGTCCTTCAGGTAGCGATCGATTGGCTTCCGGGCCAGGGCCCCATCGTATCCCCAAGACACCGCATCAAACTCGCCGCGGATCCGGTCGGCCGTGGTCGAGGTTCTCGGTGCCACACCGGAGAAAACCTGGAGCGCCTCGCGCATCCTGTCGAAATGCTCCGTCCAGACGACCGCTCCGTACTTGGATTCAAACAGACTCCGGATCTGCTCGAGAGCTTCCGGACTACGGACGATCGCCACCAGCGAGGACATCTCCCGTCCGTTCGGGAAACGGATCCGGCATCCTCCCTCGCGAACCGCCGCCGAAAACCACGCCGCGGGCGAATCGCTCGGTATCACGTAGACGGAGTCGGCGTCCTCCACGAACAGCAGAGGCACCGACGGGCCGGTCCCCGCCGTGAGGAGAAGATGGTCACGGGGGTCCGCTCGCGGGCGGTCCTCACCACCGGTGCCGGCCCGGTTCACGGTCCGTGAGGGTAGAGCTCCGAGATGAGCGAAAGGACCTTCGGCGTGCTGTACCCGGCCCGCGCGACGACCCGGTCGCGGGTCCGGATCTTCTTTAGCCCGATGAACCGCTTCGACGCGATGAAGAGATAGGAATAGGTCTTCATCGTGACCGCGAAAATCGCCCCCTGGGGCTCGAGCAGGACCTTGATCGTCCGTCGCTCGGAGATCCAACGGGGCGGCACGCTTTGTGGGACCGCTTCCCAAGAGATAAAGTTGAAGGGGAGGGCCGGGTCGCATCCCCGAGCCACGCAGGAGCGGCCCCCGGAGGGAGGACGCTCCGATCGGGTCCTCGAAGCCGTGTGCAGAGCGACGATGCGCGGGCCCGGCTTCGGTTGACCGGACCTTCGCGCATGGACCGTGAAAAGTACCTCGTCCGGCTATTCGTCGATGACGACTTCGAGCCCACTCCATCCAGTTCGCCGCGTGCTTCGTTCGGTCGACCCCACCGACCCGCAGTCCAACGGACCCCCCCCTCGCTCGACGGCGGACGACGGAGCGCGGGCCGGAGCGCGACCATGCTCCCGACGAATATTTGACACACGGACGCCGTAGGGAGAGCCATGGCGCGACCGATCGCGGCCGGGGCGCTCACGATCCTCGGCGGGCTCTTCATCATGGCGGGCGGTGCGGTCCTCGCGTTCATCGGGGGCGTCCTCGCGGCCGTCCTGGGCGTCTTCAGCGGCCTCTTCCTCCTCGGGCTGGTGGTCGGGTTCCTCACGTTTCTCGTGGGGATCCTGATGCTCGCGCTCCCGTCGGCCCACACACTCCTCGGGATCGTGGTCATCCTGTTCGCCTTTGTGAGCATCCCGTTCGCGTTCGGTGGCCTGATCGTGGGGTTCTTCCTTGCGCTGACCGGCGGGATCCTGGCCGTCGCCTGGCATCCTCCGCAACCTTCCCCCGCGATCACGGTCGAGGGACGGGTGGTCTCCCCGCCGGCCCCGTAGGCCGGTCGCGAGTTCCGCGCCCTGCCCGGCCTCTAGCCCCCGCCTCGGCGACCGACCCGGGTCGGGGGAGTTCGCTCGCGGGGTTCGGGTCGAGCGTCAAGGAAGCCTCATCTTCCGGCGAGATTGTCTTTCGGGACCAGATACGGTGCGGGAGGTCCGGTGATCGTCGAGGGGAGCTTCCAAGTGCGTCGGGACCGTGAGAGCGTCTTCGCCTTCTTCACGGACGCTCGCGAGCTCATCGGTTGTCTCGATGACCCCCATACGGTCGAGGTTGCCGACCGGACGCACTTCTCCGGCACCGTGACCACGGGCGTCGCGTTCATCCGCGGCACGTTCCGCTTCTCGGGCGAGTACCGGGGCCTGGAGCGCCCCAGCCGCGTCGTCGCGGCCATCCACGGGGCGGGTCTCGGCAGCGGCCTCGACGCGACCCTCGCGACGGGCCTCGACGAGTCGAACGGGGTCACGACAGTGCGGTGGACCGCCGACCTTGCGTTCTCGGGTCCTCTCGCCACGGTCGGGGACCGCATCGTCCGCTCGACGGTCGACAAGAAGACGATGGGGCTCTTCGACCGGGCCCGCCAGCGGCTCGAGGCCAGTCCCCCGTAGAGGGGGGTCGGCCGCGCATCGCAGCCGGTCACCGCAGGCTTCTTGCGGACGGCCGGTGTGTGGGCCGGCGCAGGCCCCCCATGACGGTCGAGTTTGCCTTCAAGAAGAGCCCGGCCTACCGAGTCGCTTACATCACCTGGAAGGGACCGTGGAGCGACCGGCGGATCCAGCAGAAATTCGATACGCTCCTGGCGTGGACCCGCGACCGCCACCTCCGGACCGGCAAGTGGATCTTCCGCGAGCCGGCCGAGCGGACGTGGGAGGTGGCGATCGAGGTCCGAGGGACGGCCGTGCCGACCGCGCCGATTCGGCTCAAGACGATCCCGGCGACCTCGGTGGCCAGCGTCGTCTTTGATCCCGACGTGGTCTCCTCCGAGGTCGTGTACCACGCGCTCGTCGACTGGCTGCGCTGGCGACGCCGCGACGGCAAGGTCCGGTCGGTCGGCGGCTACCGTGAGGTCTACGACGGGGACCCCTGGCGCGACCCGAAGGTGTACGCCCGGACGGATGTCCAGTTCGCGGTCCGTCGCTAGGTCCGCGAGCCGCGGCGGGACTCAGTCGGTGGGCCCCGCGCGGGAGTGCTCGTCGCGCCGGCCCGAGCCGCCGGCCGCGCCGTGACCGTACTTGGCCGCCACGACCTCGGCGAGGATCGACAGCGCGATCTCGCTCGGTGTTCGGGCCCCGATGTCGACCCCGACGGGCGCCCGGAGCGACGCAACGAACTCCTCGCCCACGCCGCGGGCGCGCAGCTGCTCCCGGTCCTTCTCCGCGCGATGGCGACTCGCGAGAAGCCCGACGAACCGCAGCGGAGTCCCCGACAGAGCCGAGAGGACCGCCACGTCCCGCTCGCCCTTCGTGAGCACGACGACCGAGTCGCGGTCACCGAGCGCGAGGGCGACGGGGTCGGGAACGCCGGTGGTGAGGAGCCGGTCCGGGGCCGTCGACAACCGGGGCGCGGGGTCGACGACCACGACCTCGAATTCGAGGTCCCGGCCGAAGCGCACGAGAGACTCCTCGACGTCGTCCCGCCCGCCCTGACCGACGAGGACGAGTCGCTCCGAGGGCATCATCGGCTCGACGTGGACCTCGAGCGTTCCGCCGCAGTCGGTCTCGACGTAGATCTCGTCCGGTCCCGGGTCCGTCGTCATGCCCGCGAGGGAACCCTTCGCGTCCACGAGGTGGACCCGGACGAGGCGGCTCTCGCCGGTCCGCATCGCCTCCTCGGCGACCGCGACGATCGGGCCCTCGGGACATCCCCCGCCGAACGTCCCTCCGGCGATCGTCCCGTCGTGGGCGATCAGGAGCTTGAACCCGCGGCGGGCGAGCGTAGACCCTTCGGTCCGGACCACCGTCGCCATCGCGAACGGGCGCCGCCGGGCCGCGAGCTCGTGCACGCGCTCGGAGAACTCGTGGGAGCGCACGCCCGACCGACCCGACGAACGCGTATCTACTTGTCGTGGGGGTGCTCGGGGCGGCCCCTCACGGCGGCCGACCGAGAGTAGATATTCCGGTGCACGGTGCCTCGGGCCAAGAGAGGAGCTGCGGCCGATGCCCCCCGCCCAACCGCGATGGTCCGTCGCCGAGGAGCGCGGCGTCTACCGCATCGCCCTCGGCGCGTGGCTCGGGCTCTTCGCCGGGGCGATCACGATCGTCCTTCCCTCGACCGCGATCTTCCTGAGCGTCTACGCCCCGGGGAGCCTCTTCTCGCTCGGAACGGCTCTCTTCCAGATCGTCGGCCTGCTCGTCCTCGGGGGGGCCGTCCTGTACCTGCTCTCCCTCTTCCTCTACCGCCGAGGCTTTGCCGCCTTGCGTCGGGTCGAGGGGGAGTTCGCGCTCGCGACGGTCCTCTGCCTCGTCGGCTCCGTCGGGTTCCTCCTCCTTCTCGTAACCGCGACGGTCCTGGCGGGCTCGTCAGCCGCGGTCGCGGGCTGCATCCATGGTCAGCCCACCCGGTCGCTCTCCTGCCTCGAGACGAACCAGCCGCTCGGGGCGTATACCGCCGTCCTCGGGTTCGTCTTCGGGTGGGTCGGCGGGATCGGGATCGTCGTGGGGCTCGCGTTCGCGGGGAACCGCTTTGACGAGCCGGCCCTGCGGCTCGGCGCGTTCTTCTACCTCGGTCTTCTCGTTCTCCTGATCGCCCCGACGCTCGCCCTGATGGCGCCGTTCGACGGCGTCCAGTTCCTCCTTCTGATCGTGCCGATCCTCGCGGTCGCCGCCCCGGCGCTCGTCCTCGCGGGGACGATCCCGAAGTTGGGGAGGGTCGCGAGCGCCGCATGACGACCGCGGCGGCTCCCGCACCCGAACGGTCGACGATCACGCTCGCCGGAGGCTGCTTCTGGTGCACGGAGGCGGTCTTCTCCGAACTGAAGGGCGTGCACGAGGTCGTGCCCGGCTACACAGGCGGCACCGTGCCCCACCCGACGTACGAGGAGGTCTGCACGGGCCGCACCGGCCACGCCGAGGCGGTCGAGGTCACGTTCGACCCGCGCGAGATCCGGCTCCACGACCTGCTCGGGATCTTCTTCACGACCCACGACCCGACGACCCCGAACCGGCAGGGGAACGATGTCGGCTCACAATACCGGTCGGCGGTCTTCTACCGCGACACCGCCCAGAAGGAGGCGACGGAGGCGGTGGTGCGCGAGCTGGTCGGCCAGGGCCTGTGGCGGAGGAAGGTCGTCACCGAGATCGTCCCGTTCACGGTGTTCTTCCCGGCCGAAGCGTACCATCGCGACTACTTCCGACGCAACCCGGAGAAGGGGTACTGCCAGCTCATCATCGCCCCGAAGGTCGCGAAGCTCCGCGCACAGTACACGGACCGTCTGCGCGCCCGTTGACGGGGCCGGCCCGACCGCCGCTAGAGCGCGAGGAAGACGAAGTACGCGGCGAACGCGAGCATGATCACGCCCGAGGCGAGCGCGACCCATCGTCCGGCGCTCGGCGCCTTCCGGGTCCCCCGGTGGACCACCCAGGGGAACGCGACGATCCAGGTCGCGATCGCGCCAAATAGCCCGAGGAAGAGCGGCGCACCGCCGAGGTAGGCGAACGCGAGGCCCGACGTGAGCCACCAGAGGATCTGGAACGGGTTCGACAGCCCCATCGCGAGCGCCGCCGTGTACGTTCGGACCGGAGGCACCTCGCGCGTCGGCTCCTCGGCCCGCCGCGCGAGGAGGCGAACGCCGAAAGCGGCCGTCACGACCGCGCCGATGACGTAGATCGCCCGCACGAACTCTCGGAGGCCAAAAGCGCTCCCGACGGCGTAGACGACCGCCCCGAGGACCGCGTCGGCGCTCATCGCGCCGAGACCCGTGACCGCCCCTCGACGCCACGCGCGCACCGACTCGGACGCGATGAGGGCGTTCATCGGTCCCGGCGGTCCGGCCAAGGAGAGCCCGAGGACGAACCCGAACGCCACTTCGTAGGGTCCGCTCACCGTCGCCGCACCGGGGTCACGAGAACGCGGCCGGGACGACCCGGACGCGCGCGGGGCCGTGCGACCGGGGAAAGTCCGCGGGGCCCACGAGGAGGTCGACGTGGGGGAGCGCGGCCTTGAGCGCGGCCGTCTCGGGACGGAACCCCGGGTCGGCGGCATACGGGCTCAGCCAGACGAGACGCCGCGCGCGCGCCTTGAGCCGCTCGAGCTCGCGGGCGAGGTCAAGCGAGGCGTCGAGGTCCCAGCCGTCGCTGAGGACGAGGACGGTCGTGGTCGCCCGCACGGTCGCCCCCCAGTGCCGTCGGAACTCCCCCAGGCACCGCGCGATCCGCGTGCCGCCCCCTGCGGCGGCGAGTCGGTCGGCGAGGCCCGGGATCGAGCGCTCGTACGAGAGACCCCGGAACATGGACGTGACCTCCTCGATCTCGTTGCCGAAGGCGTAGACGCGGGTCCGGAGCACCGAGCGGGCGAGCGAATGGACGAGCGCGCAGAGGGTTCCCGTGTGCTCGCGCATCGACCCGCTGACGTCCCAGAGCACGACCAGGTCGGCGCGGCGGGGCGCGCGGGACCTCCGACCGAGCCGAACCCACTCTCCGGCCGTGCGGGCCGCCGAGCGGGCTGTCCGCCTTAGGTCGATCGCGCCGTCCGGCGACGACTGCCAACGTCGTCCGGGGAGCGTCGCGACCGACCGACGGAACCGTCGGGCCCCGGCGCGCGCGCGTCTCAGCTCGGGCGCCGGCACCGGGGCGAGCGCGTGCCCCGTGCCGGGGGCGTCGGGACTGTACCGGCCCTCGACGCGCGTCCGCCCCTCGGACTCGCTCGGCGAGGTTCCCGGGGGAACGCCACCGATCCGGCGACGCGGAACTCGGTCGCGCGGCCTCGGGCCCGCGTCCGATGGCGGCGGCACCGGCGGGGGGCCGTGCGCCGTCCAGTAGGCGTCGAACACCCGGTCGATCCGCTCGAGGTCGCCGGGCGACTTCGCGAGGGTCGCCCGGCACCCCTCAAGGACCGAGGCACGGTCGAGGATCGGCAGGGTGCGGAGCGCCCGGCCGAGGTCGACGCCGGCAGCGACCCCGACCGCAACCCCCTCGGCGCGCAGGCGGTCGAGGAACCCCTGGAGCCGGCCGAAGAAGCGGGAGCCCACCACGGACCCGCCGGGGGGCTCGTTCATGGGAGCGCGAGGAGCTCGGCGACCCGCCCGGCCCGGTAGCCTTCGAGGTCCCGCGCGTCCTTGAGCAAGAGGCCGAGGGTCTCGGCCACGGTCGGCGCGCGCAGCGATCGTTCGCCCAGGGCCAGAAGGGCCGCCGCCCAGTCGAGGGTCTCGGCGACGCCCGGCCGCTTGGCGAGGCCGTCCTCCGCTCGCAGACGCTGGACGAAACGGGTGATCTCGCCGGCGAGCGCCGCCGGGAGTTCGGGGAGACGTTGGCGGAGGATCTCGACCTCCTTCTCGGGGGTCGGGTAGCCGATGTAGGCGTACAGGCACCGACGCTTGATCGCATCGCCGAGCTCGCGCGTCCGGTTCGAGGTGAGGATCACGAGCGGGACGCGTTTCGCCCGGATCGTGCCGAGCTCGGGGACCGTCACCTGGAACTCCGAGAGGACCTCGAGAAGGAGGCCCTCGAACTCCTCGTCGGCGCGGTCGAGCTCGTCGATGAGGAGGACGGGGCGGGCGGGGCCGGCGCCGTCGAGCGCGCGGAGGAGCGGGCGGCGGAGCAGGAACCGCTCGCTGTAGATCTCCGTCTCGACCTCGGCGGTCGTGCGGTCCCGTTCGTGGAGCCGGATCGCGAGCAGCTGGCGCGGGTAGTCCCACTCGTAGAGCGAGGCGGACGCGTCGAGGCCCTCGTAGCACTGGAGACGGATCAGCTCCGCGCCGGAGGCCGCCGCGAGGGCCTTCGCGATCTCGGTCTTGCCGCACCCCGGCTCTCCTTCGATCAGCAGCGGCTTTTCGAGCCGGACCGCGAGGTAAACCGCGGTCGCGAGACCGCGGTCGATCACGTACCGTTCGCGCGAGAGGGCTTCGAGAACCGCGTCGACCGAACGCGCGAAGTCGGGCCGATCGGTCGGTACCGTCATGCCGAGATCCGCGTCGTCGCGCCCGGGGTCGGCTCCGGCGCCGGGGTGCGCGGCGGGAAGTCGGTCACGTACCCACCGTAGTACGGGACGCGCGTCGCGACGACCTGACGGAACGCCGAGCGCAGGCCATCGTCGTCGAGCCCCCGCGTCGCGACGAGGTCGTCGTTGCGGTTCAGGCAACCTTTGAGCTCGCCCCGGTGGGTCACGCGGATCCGGTGGCAATGGGAGCAGAACTCGGGGTTGAAGACCGGGTCGACGACCTCGACTTCCGCTTCCCGGAAGACGTAGATGCGCCGATGGTGCATCTCCCGGACGAGGACCCGGGTCGCGTGCTCCTCGAGCCAGCGCTTCACCGACTGGATGTCGACCATCCACTCGGGATGGGTGACGAGCTCGGGCATGAACTGGATCAACTGGAGCTTGAGCCCGTCGGTCTCGCCGACGTATTCGACCATCCGGGGGATGTTCGCGAGGGTCGGGCGAAAGACGACCATGTTGAGCTTCACCGGCTTCAGGCCGACCCGCAGCGACTCCCGGATCCCGCGGAGGACCGGCGCGAGCGAGCCCTTGCGGATCGAGCGGAACTGCTCGGGGTCGATCGAGTCGACCGAGACGTTCACGCGCTTGAGACCCGCATCCCGTAGCCCCTCGGCCCGTCCCTCGAGCATCGAGCCGTTGGTCGTGAGCGACACGTCGGGGATCTCGCGCACGGTCCGGCCGACGATCTCCTCGAGGTCGAGACGAACGAGCGGTTCGCCACCGGTGAACTTCACCGACCGAATGCCGAACTCGCGCGCGACGCGGACCAGCCGCTCGATCTCGAGGGCGGTCATCTCCTCGCCGTGGGGCGTTCGGGGGCGGTCGACGGGGCCGAGACCCTCGTCGTGGCAGTAGACGCAACCGAAGTTGCAGCGCTTGGTGACGCTGATGCGGATGTCGGTGACCTCGCGGCCGTACGCGTCCGACAGCATCCTCCCGACCTATCAGCGGCCCCCTTTAAGCGGTTTTACCGGCCCATATCGGGCCCCGGGGGGCCCGGGACCCTCCCCCCGTGAGTCGGTTTCGCAAGGACTATAGCGCACGAGCCGTTGGGACTCCGGGGCGAAGCCCCGGGTGGTCGGATGATCCCGCCGCAGTTCGAGTACTATGCCCCGAGTTCCGTGGACGAGGCCGTGGCCCTCCTTCGCCGGTTCGACGGCGAGGCGAAGGTGCTCGCCGGAGGGCATAGCCTGATCCCGCTCATGAAGCTCCGATTGGCGGAGCCGAAGGCGCTCGTCGACATCAACCGGATCCCGAACCTGGCGTACCTCCGGGAGGAGGACGGCTACCTCCGGATCGGTGCGACCACGCGGACCGGGGATCTGCTCGACTCGGCGCTCCTGAGGAAGTCGTACCCGATCCTTACGGACGCAGCCCAGGAGATCGCGGACCCGCTCGTCCGCAACCTCGGCACCGTCGGTGGGAACGTCTGCCACGGAGACCCCGGCAACGACCTCCCGGCCTGCATCCTCGCGCTCGGCGCGGTGCTCGCCGTGACGGGGCCGACCGGCCCGCGCGAGATCCCGGCCGCCGAGTTCTACCGCGACACCTTCGTCACGGCGCTCGAACCGACCGAGATCCTCACCGAGGTCCGGATCCCGAAGGCGCGGTCCCACCAAGGCAACGCCTACCAGAAGATCGAAAAGCGGGTCGGCGATTTCGCGATCGCCGGTGCGGCGGCGAACCTGGTCGTCGACGGCGCGGGCCGTATCGAGACCGCCGGTCTCGCCCTCACCGGCGTCGGCCCCACGGTCGTCCCGGCGACGGCGGCCGCGGCCGCGCTCGTCGGGGAGGTCCTGAGCGAGACCCACCTCGCGAACGCGGCGCGGCTCGCGGAGGCGGCGACGGATCCCTCCGGGGACCTCCGCGGGCCGGTTGCGTACAAGCGCGCGATGGCCGGCGTCCTCGTGCGTCGGGCGCTCGAACGGGCGCTCGCCCGCGCGAAGGGAGGCAGCTAGATGGCGACGAGCGCTCGACCCGTCGCCCCGGCGGCTTCCCTTACCTCGGCCGGCGGCCCGACCTCTCGGATCCAGGTCACCGTCAACGGTCGGTCGGTCGTCGCCGAGGTCGAGCCGCGGACCCTCCTGGTCCACTTCCTGCGCGAGGTCCTCGGGCTCACCGGGACCCACATCGGCTGCGACACCTCCCACTGCGGGGCGTGCACCGTCCACCTCGACGGCAAGCCGGTGAAGTCGTGCACCGTCCTGGCGGTCCAGGTGAGCGGACGCGAGGTCCGTACCGTCGAGGGCCTCGAGGTCGACGGGAAGCTTTCTCCGGTCCAGGAGGCGTTTGTCGAGGCGCACGGGCTCCAGTGCGGGTTCTGCACGCCCGGCATGATGATGACCGCGACCGCGCTCCTCGCGCGAAACCCGAACCCGACGGACGCCGAGACCCGGGACGCGATCCGGGGCAATCTCTGCCGGTGCACGGGCTACGTGAACATCGTGAAGGCGATCCAGCTCGCGGGCAAGAAGATGCAATCCGCGAGCTCGGCGCCGGGAGGCAAGCCGTGAGCGCGCAGGTTCCCAGCGTGAAGGGCGGGATCGGCCAGTCGATCCTCCGCAAGGAGGACGGGCGGTTCGTTCGGGGCAAGGGGAGCTACATTGACGACTTCAAGCTCCCCGGGATGCTCTACCTCGATATCGCCCGCAGCCCGTACGCGCACGCCAAGATCACGGCGATCCGCACCGACAAGGCGCTCAAGGTCCCCGGCGTCCTCGCGGTGATCACGGGCAAGGACCTCGAGGCCGCCGGCCTCGCGTGGATGCCGACCCTCATGTCCGATAAGCAGATGGTGCTGCCCACGGACACCGTCATGTACCAAGCCCAAGAGGTCGTCGGGGTCGTCGCCGACAGCCGCTACGCCGCCGCCGACGGGGCCGCCGCGGTCGAGGTCGACTACGAGCCGCTCCCGGTCGTGACGGACCCGTTCAAGGCGATCGCGCCGGGCGCGCCGGTGATCCGGACCGACCGCAAGGAAGCGTCGAACCACATCTGGCATTGGGAGACCGGCGACCGGGCGGGTACCGACCGGGCGTTCGCCGCCGCGCCCGTGAGCGTGGCCCAGGACCTGTACATCCCGCGGATCCACGTCTCGTCGATGGAGACGTGCGGGTGCATCGCACAGATGGACCCCGTCTCGGGCCGGTTCACCATCTGGATGACGACTCAGGCGCCGCACGCGATCCGCACGGTCTTCGCGCTCGTGACGGGTCTCCCCGAGCAGAACATCCGCGTCATCTCCCCCGACATCGGGGGCGGGTTCGGCGGGAAGGTGCCGGTCTATCCGGGCTACGTCCTCGCGTCGGTCGCATCGATCAAGACCGGCCGACCGGTGAAATGGATCGAGGACCGGTCGGAGAACCTCCAGGCCGACTCGTTCGCCCGGGACTACCACATCCACGCGGAGGTGGCGGCCGAGCGCGACGGAACGGTGACGGCGCTGCGCGTCAAGACGCTCGCCGACCACGGCTACACGGACGCGGCGGCGAACCCGTCGAAGTTCCCCGCGGGCCTCTTTCACATCATCACGGGCTCCTATCCGTTCGCGCAGGCGTTCGTCGAGGTCGACGCCGCGTACACGAACAAGCCGCCGGGCGGGATCGCCTACCGTTGCTCGTTCCGCGTCACCGAGGCGGTCTACACGATCGAACGGATGATGGACATCCTCGCGCACCGCCTGCGGGTCGACCCGGCCGAGCTGAGGCTGAAGAACTTCATCCCGCCCGAGGCGTTCCCCTACCGCTCCGCTCTCGGCTGGACCTACGACAGCGGAAACTACGGTGCCGCGCTCGCGAAAGCGATGGAGATCATCGACTACGCGGGCCTCCGGCGCGAGCAGGCGGAGAAGCGCCGCAAGGGCGAGCTGATGGGGATCGGCATCTCGAGCTTCACCGAGATCGTCGGCGCGGGGCCGAGCGCCACGTTCGACATCCTCGGCATCAAGATGTTCGACTCGGCCGAGGTCCGCATCCACCCGACCGGGAAGGTGCTCGCCCGCTTCGGGACGAAGTCTCAGGGCCAGGGCCACGAGACGACGTACGCGCAGATTCTCGCCGAGGAGCTCGGGATCCCGGCCGACGACATCCGGGTCGAGGAAGGCGACACCGACACCGCCCCGTACGGGCTCGGCACCTACGCGAGCCGCAGCACCCCCACCGCGGGGGCGGCCGCCGCCATCGCGGCGCGGAAGATCCGGGAGAAGGGCCGTCGGATCGCGGCGCACCTCCTCGAGGTCAGCCCCGACGACGTCGAGTGGAAGGACTTCGCGTTCCGCGTCAAGGGCGTCCCGACGAAGTCGAAGACGATGCAGGAGGTCGCCTTCGCCGCGTACACGAACCACCCCCCCGGCGTCGAAGCGGGGCTCGAGGCCGTCGACTACTACGACCCGCCGAACATGACCTATCCGTTCGGGAGCTACATCTGTGTGGTCGACATCGACAAGGAGACGGGCCAGGTGAAGGTCCGCCGGTTCGTCGCGGTCGACGACTGCGGTACGATCATCAACCCCATGATCGTCGACGGGCAGATCCACGGGGGCCTCACGATGGGGTTCGCTCCGGCGCTGCTCGAGGAGATCCAGTACGACGAGAACGGGAACATCCACGGCGGCTCGTTCATGGACTATCTCGTGCCGACCGCGGTCGAGACGCCGAACTGGGAGACCGCGAAGACCGTGACACCGAGCCCCCACCACCCGCTCGGCGCGAAGGGCGTCGGGGAGTCGGCGACGGTCGGCGCCCCGCCGGCGATCGTCAACGCGGTCGTCGACGCGCTCCAGCCGTACGGTGTCGAGCACATCGACATCCCGATCCATCCGTGGAAGGTCTGGCAGATCCTCCACGCGAAGGGTGCCCCGACGCCGTAGCGACTTCCCCCGTGGCCCGGTGCGGACGGACCGCCGGCTAGAGACGGGGCACGCGCGGGCCGGGCGCCTCGGCGAGCGGGACGCTCACGCTCGAGGGGACGCCCCGGCGGGAGAGCCCCACCTCGACGTCCGAGCCCACGGGGAACTTCGCGAGCGCTTCGAGGAGGTCACGGACGGAACGGACCTCGAACGGCCCGACGCGGACGAGCACGTCTCCCCGCTTCAGCCCGGCGCGGTGCGCGGGGGATCGGGGGACGACCTCGTCGACCCAGACCCCCGACCCGGCGGGGAGAGCGGTCGCCCGGGCGAGGGCCGGCCCGAGCTCGGCGACGACGACCCCGACCCAAGAACGGACGACCCGCCCGCTCCGCCGCAGCTCGTCGGCGATCCGACGAACGGCATCGATCGGGATCGCGAACCCGACGCCCTGGGCGAACGGCATCATCGCGGTGTTGAGACCGATCACGGTGCCGCCGAGGTCGACGAGCGGGCCGCCGCTGTTCCCGGGATTGATGGCGGCGTCCGTCTGGATCAGGCCCTCGAAGATGAAATCGGATCCCGGCAGGGGACGGCCGAGCGCGCTCACCACGCCCGTCGATACCGTCGGGCCGCCCGGGAGCCCGAGCGCGTGCCCGACCGCGAGCACGACCTGGCCGACCCGAAGCGCGGACGACCTGCCGAGCGGCGCCGCCGGGGCGTCCACCGCGTCGACCTTGACGAGGGCGACGTCGGTGACCGCGTCCCCTCCGAGGACCTCGGCGGCGAGGTCCCTGCCGTCCGCGAGCCGGACCCGTACCTCGGTCGCCCCGTCAACGACGTGCTGGTTGGTGACGACGAACCCGGTCCGATCGAGGACCACGCCGGTCGCGTTCGCCGACGGGCCGAATGGGTTCGCCCGGGGACGTCGGTCGGGGCGGACGCTCTCCACGCCCGCGACGCACGGGCCGATCGTCTCGACCGCGGAGACGATCCGCTCCTCGAGGTCGCCGTGGAGCATCCGCGCCGCCTACGTCGACCGGGGCCGGGGCAGCATCGGCTCCGGCCCCACCGGCGGATGCGGCAAGGGGCCGAGCGGGGAACCGACCGACATCGCGCTCACTCCGAAAGGAGGTGCTCGAGCTTCGCGAACAGCTCGCCCTCTTCCTTCTCCTTCTTCCGCCCGCCGTCCCAGCGGGCGTTGACGATCTGGACCAGCAGGTCGGCGACCTGGTCCATCCACGGCCCCTCCTGGGCGTCGAACCGCTTCTTGATCTTGTCGCGAAGCAGCTCGTGGTAGGCCCGGTAGGCCGACCAGACCCACGGACCGTAGTTCGCTCGTCCCGCCATTCCCTCTTCGCATCCTTCCGACATCGTGCCTTCCTCGGGACGGTTTCCGTCCCGAACGAGGCAGCGCGCGGCCGAGGATATTGAGCGGGTCGGGCCCGTCTCGGTCACACGTCCCTCGGCCGGCGGGAGCGGACGCGTCACGGCCGGCGGACCCAACCAGTAACGCTCCCGTTACCGCGGGCCTAAATCCCCGGTCGTGCCTTTTCCCACCGATGGGCCTCCGAGCGGACGAGCGCACCCTCGCGTCGAGCGGACGGCTCGACGACCGGGTGCTCGACGCCCTCCAGGGCCTGCCGGGCCGCATGGCGTTCAGCGGGCTACGGCGCGTGCTGGGCGCTCACCCGGAGTCGCTCGCGAGGTCGCTGCGCCGCCTCGAGCGGGAGGGGCTGGTCGAGCGTGTGGACGGGGGTTACCGGGCCCTTGAGGGGGTCGAACGCTCGGTCGACGAGATGACCTCGGACCTTCGACCCGTCGCCCAGGTCGACCTCCCGGTCGGAACCTCGGCCGAAATGCTGCTCGGACGCCTGGCCGGGCGATGGTTCGGCGCCCTGCGCTGGGTCGGCGTGGTCGAGCGGCCGGACGGCCGGCTGCTCTCCTGGGCCCGGCGGGACGGATCGGGCCACGTGCTCCTCGGCATCGACCGCGGCACGCTGCGCGTCTATCGGCCGAGCGGTGCGCCCGACGAAGAACCGGCCGAGACCGAGGACGCGGCGTACGAGTTGCTCGTTCACGCCGTGGAGGCGCTACGCCCGACCCCCGGCGCTCCGGGGCCGATCACCTTCCTTCGGCGGCAAGGGTCTCCGGCCCCCCTGTTCGGCTGGGCCGAGAACTGACCCGCGCTCCGTCGTCTCGTCCCCGAGCTCCTAGCGGGCGAGGAACTCCTCGGGATGCTCGGTGAATCGTCGCAGGCAGCTCTCCGCGCAAAAGTAGTACGTCGTGCCGGAGCGCTCCAACCTGAGCGATGTCGTCGCCGGGTCGACCTCCATGTGGCAGACCGGATCGACCGCGGTCGTCGAGCCCCCGAGACCCGGCTCCGACGTGGCGGGCGGTGGGACGGTCCCTCGACGACGTTCGACGATCTCGGCGAGGATGCTGAGCGCGATCTCCTCGGGGGTCCGGGCGCCGATATCGAGACCCGCGGGGGCGCGGACCCGGGCGAGAGCGTCGGAGGGGACGCCGTGGGTGCGCAGCTCCTCGAGCAGGATCCCGGCGCGGCGCCGACTCGCCACGAGCGCCACGTAGGGCGCCGGCGACCGGACGAGTGCCTCGAGGGCGAGGCCGTCGTACTCGGCCATCGTCGCCACGACGGCGTAGCTCGTGGGGTCGGCCTTCGCGGCGAGGTCGGCGACGTCGGCGACGACCTCGTCGGCGTCGGGGAAGCGGGCGGGATCGAGCCCGGGGCCGGCCACGACCACGCGGTACCCCAAGAGCCGCCCGAGCGCCGAGAGGCCTTCGGCGACCGCGGACTCCCCGACGACGATCAGCTGGGGCGACGCACCGTGCGGCTCAAGGTAGATGTCCATGGCTCCTCCGCTCTGGCACTGCAAGATCCGGTCGACGACGCCGGACGACGGCGGGGGCGCCGGCTCGGCCCCCGGCCGGAGGCGCAGAAGGCGCGGCTGGCCGTCCGCGAGAGCGGCTCGCGACTCGGCCACGAGCGCGTGCCGCGAGCAGCTTCCCCCGATCCACCCATCGATCGTCCCGTTCTCCCGCACGACCGCCTTGAACCCGGGCTTTCCCGAGGTCGGCGCCGTCACGCGGGTCACGATCGCGAGGCAGAACGGTTCCCGGCGCCGCTCGAGCTCCGCGACGAGGCCGAGCACGTCGTCGCGCCCGCGGGTCCGTCGTCGGGCCTTCGTCATCCCCGACCCAAGGGGTCGGTTCGAGTCGAGCGCGGCCGCGACCTCCGCGAGGTCCGCTCCCCGGGAGAGGGCGGCCTCGACCCGGGCGAGGTCGTCGGGAGTGTCGAGGTCGACCACGACCCCGGGGTCGTCGACCGGAACCTCCACGGTCTCCTCGGGATGCCGCTGATGGAGGGCCCGGCACCCTCGGTCGCCCGAGATCCGGTCGACCTCGGTCTCGAGCGTCCGGTCGATCAGCACCGGATTGCCCCGGACCCCGCGGTACGTGGGAAGGACGATGCGGGCCCCGGTGCGCGCCCGCGCGGCGCGCAGCGCGGCGTACGTCGACGAACGGACGAACGGGGCGTCGCCGAGGACGACGAAGAACGCCCGGGACGACGGGTCGAGCGCGGCGACGCCCGCGCGCAGCGAACTGCTCATCCCGTCGCGGAACCTCGGGTTCACGACGACCCGGGCTTCGCCGAGCGGTACCGCGCTCCGGACCCGGTCGGCTTCGAACCCCAGCACCACGACCGTCTCCCCGACGTCGCTGGCCCGCACCGCGTCCAGGACGTGGGCCAGGAGCGGTCGACCGTCGAGCTCGACCAAGGGTTTCGGCGCGCCCATCCGCGTCGAGGCACCTGCCGCAAGAACCACGGCGGAGATCATCGGAGTCGGACGCCCGCGTGGCCCCGCGAACCAGCGCCTCCGGGCCGCGTAGGGGGTTGCCCGCTCTTAATCCCTCGTCGGTGGGATCGGTCGGAGTCCGACGCGGTCCCCGGGGCGAGCTAAAGGCGGGCGGGGAGTGACCTCGGGCGCTCGATGTCCGCTCTTGAGACGTCCGACCGGGTGGTCGGAGCCCTTCCGTCGACCCCGCGGGCCCCGGCGCTCGAGGTCCGACACGTATCGAAGTCCTACGGCCCCGTGCGCGCGCTCGTGGACGTGAGCTTCGACGTGCCCGCGGGCCAGATCGTCGGGCTCCTCGGCCCCAACGGGGCCGGGAAGTCGACCACCATGAAAGCGGTCCTCGGACTGATCAGGCCGGACGCGGGCGAGATCCGCCTCTTCGGACGGGAGGTCCGGGAGGACCCGGTCGAGGCGAAGCGCGACATCGGCTACGTGCCGGAGTCACCGGCCCTGTACGAGTTCCTGACCGGCGCGGAGTACCTTGACTTCGTCGCCGACATGTACGGTCTTTCTCTCGCGGTCCGCCAGGAACGCCTCCCTCAGTTCCTCGTCGGGCTCGAGCTCGCCGGCCACGAGGACAGCCTCATCAGCGGCTACTCCCAAGGTATGAAGCAGAAGATCGCGCTCATCGCCGCGCTCGCCCATCACCCCCGCCTGCTGGTGCTCGACGAGCCGCTGAACGGCCTCGACCCCCGCTCCGCCCGCGTCACGAAGGACGTGCTGGCGAACCTCGCGGCCTCCGAGGGGGTCGGTGTCCTGTTCAGCACCCACGTGCTCGAGATCGCCGAGGCGATCTGCGACCGCGTCGTGATCCTCCACCGCGGCGCGGTGCTCGCGAGCGGCACCGTCGGGACGCTGCGCGAACGCGCGGGCCTCCCGGGCTCGGGACTGGAGGACGTCTTCCTCGCGCTCACCGGCACCGACGACCTCACGGACGTGGTGAAGGGGCTCGTCCGGTAGGCTCGCATGGATCTGCACCGGGTCCGTCGGCTTTCCGAGGTCCTCGTCGTCTCGCAACTGCGCAGCGGCCGCAGCACCTCCGATCCCAAGAGCTTCCTCGGGCGGCCGGTCCTCCTGGCGGTCGTGGACGTGGCGGCGTTCCTCGTCGCCTTCTCGCTCGCCGAGTTCGTCCTCGCCTCCGCGAGGCTGCCCGCCGCGACGCTCGCCGCGGTCGCGAACCAGATCGTCCCGTACTTTCCGCTGCTCTCCGCCTCCGTGGTGCTGGTCGCCGGCGTGATGTTCGAACTGACCGCGACCGCGAAGTTCTCGGGAAGCGACGCGGCGAACTGGCTTCCTCTCACCGCCGCCGAGTACGTCGCCGCCTCGGCGAGCGCGATCGCCTACACCTACTCGTTCGGGGTCGCGGTCATTCTCGGGGGGCTCCTGTCGATCGCTCTCGCGGCGGGAACGATGTCCACGTTCGCGCTGACGGCGGCCCTGAGCGTCCTCGCGCTCTTCGAAGGGGCCCTCCTGGTCGAGATGGTTCGGTCGGTCAGTCAGCGAGCCGGGTCGGTCCGACTCGGCCGCGGGGGCCGCCTGACGCTCGTCCTGCGGGCCCTCGTGCTGGCCGTCGTCATCCTCGCGATCCAACTCCTCGTGAACCCGGTCTTCCTCTTCGCGAGCCTCCACGCGCTCTCGTCCGTCGCCTACGCGAGCGCGCTCGTCCCGTTCCTGTGGTCGACCGAGGCGCTCCTCCTCTGGACCCAGGGCGCGGTGCTCGTGGCGCTCGCCTACGCGCTCGGGCAGGTCCTTTTCGTCGCGGCCCTCCTCTACGCCGCCGCTCGACTCCGGGTCCGTTTCTGGGTGCCGTCCGCGGTCGAGGTCCGCTTCGAGCCTCGCCGGTCTCCCTCGGGCCACCGGGGCCTCGCCGCCCTCGGCCTGGCGCCCAACGAGGCCGCGCTGGTCGCCAAGGACCTCCGCGGGCTCACGCGCCGACGCGAGATGCTTCCCATGCTGGTGCTCCCGATCGTCCTGGTCGTCCTCGTGTTCGTCGAAGGACCGTTCCTAGGGGCGGAGGGCTCGGTCGTCTGGGTCGGCTGGGCCGCCGGGTTCTTCGCGCTCCTCGTCTCGGCGACCTCGGTCGGGCAGGAACGACGGTCCCTCCAATTCCTCTACGCGCTACCGATCGCCCCGCGGAACGTCGCCCGCGCGAAGGTCGTCGCGGTCCTTCTGCCGGCCCTCCTCGTCGCGGCCGGGGTTTCCGTGCTGGTCGGTCTCGTCGTTCACCTTGCGCCGGTCGCGGTCGGCGGGACGGTCCTCCTGGCCGGGGGTGCCACCGTCGCGCTCGCGCTCTGGGGGCTCGTGTTCGCCGCACGGTTCTCGGACTTCCAGGACCGGCCGCGACCCCAGTACCTGCGACCCGCCGCCATGCTCGCGGCGATGGGGTCCGGCATGGTGGTTCTTTTTGCGATCGTCGTTCCCGGCGCCCTCGTCATCGCCCAGCCGAGCGTCGACCCCGCGATCCGCATCGGCCTCGCGCTCGCGACCGTGGTCGTCTCGAGCGCCACGGCCGCCCACTGGGTGAGGACCGGGTTCGACCGACTGTTCCGCGAGCTCCCCGTCTGACCGGACCGAAGGCTACAGGGGCGCGCCGCAGAACGGGCATCGGCGGTCCGACTCCTGACCGAGGTTGCCGCAGTAGCGGCAGCGTACCTTGACGACCGGGCGCTCGCCGATACCGGGGCCCGATGCGTCGGGGCCCGGCCGCACGGGCACCGCGCGCCGCGCGTCCGCGATCGATCCGGCCCACTCCCCGGGCTCGAGGAGGTCGAACGCCGGCCGCCCGCGCGCGAGGTCGAGGACGAGGCGGGGCCCTCGGATCCGGCCCGGGCGGATCGACAGGTGCCGGAGCTCCTCGAGCGGGACGTCGAGCACGATCTCGGTCTCGCGATCCGAGACGAGGTCCCGGACGAACCCGCGGGAGATGCGGGACTCGAACACGAGCCGGCGGTTCGTGAGGTAGAGAACGCCCGGGCGGCGCCCCGGGAAGGCGGGGCCTCCGCCGTCGAGGACCGCGTACGCGCTGCGCACGAGATGCTCGCCCGAGTGGAGCAGCATGCGGGGGCCCCGAGCGCGCCCCGGGGCTAATACTCTCGCCGCCGGGGACCCGACGACCGGGGCCGCGCGTGCGCGTCGCGAAGCGCGGCCCGCAGCTTCGGCGACGATCGCTCGGTCGCGACGGTGATCGCCACCGGCGCGAGGTCACGAACGTGCGCGAAGAGGAAGCGCTCCGTCCGAGGTCCGTCGACCTTCCCGCACTCCCGGAGCCACGTCCCCACGGCCCGCTGGACCCACCGCTCGGGATCTCGGGCGAGGCGGTCGAGAAGGACGAACGGCCGGTCGAGCTCGCCGGAGCGGACGAGCCCGTTCATCGCGTAGGCCGCGGCCCTCCGTCGCCAGAGGTTCGGCGACCCGGTCCAGCCGAGGATCTCCCGGAAGCGACGGGGGTCGGCCGCGAGCCCCCGCGATATCGGTCCCGAGGCGAGGCTATCGGAGAGGGCCCAGCCGCTCGCGGTGTCGACGAACCGGTCGGCGAGCCTCCACGTCGCGTGATCGGCGCGGCCGATACCGGCCCGCACGAGGATCTCGATCGCGACGGCCCGTTCCTCGAACCAACGGCCGGCCCAGAGCGCCCGGAGGACGTCCCGCAACGTCCCGCGGTTCGGCGGCTCCGCGCGGCGCCAGAACTCCCGGGCGATCCGGCGAATCTCGGGGGCCCGGACGCCCCGGACGGGGAGCGGAGAGCCAAGGTACGCGCGCAGCGCCGGGTGGGCGGGTCGCCTCGGCGCCTTGGCGAGCGTCCGGGCGAGCTCCGCGGCGAGGCGGGGCGCGGCAGCGGCTCCCGGCGACGGGGCCGACCGGCCCCGTCGTTCACCAGCCCGAGGGGGCATCGCGGTTCTGTTCGTCCAGCCAGCGCTTGAGCGGGGCGAAGTATTCGAGGAGACCTCGCGCGCTCATCGTCCGTTCGCCCGCGATCGCCTCGAGGGCGGACGGCCATTCCTCGCTCTGCCCCATCTCGAGCATCGTTCGCAATCGTCGTCCGGCGGCGAGCGAGCCGTAGATCGAGGTCCGGTGGAGCGGGCCGGTCGCCCCCATCTCCCGCGCGAGCGCCCGGTGGAACTGGAACTGGAGGATGTGCGCGAGGAAGTAGCGCATGTACGGGACGTTCGCGGGCACGTGGTACTTGGCGCCCGGGTCGAACTCGCCCTCGGTCCGCTCGCCCGGCGGCGCGACCCCCTGGTAGCGCCGTCGGATCTCCCACCAGGCCCGGTTGTACTGCTCGGGCGGGACCGCGCCCGAGAAGACGTCCCACCGCCACGCGTCGACGCTCAGGCCGAAGGGAAGGAACGCGACCTTTTCGAGCGCGCGGTGGAGAAGGAGCCCGATGTCGTCGTCCGGCGGAGAGGTCTCGTCCACGAGCCCGATCCGCGCGAGGTACTCGGGAGTGACCGAGAGCGAGATCGTGTCGCCGACCGCCTCGTGGAAGCCGTCGTGGGCGCTGTCCCGGAAGAGGAACGGCTGGCGCGCGTAGGCCCGCTGGTAGTAGTTGTGCCCGAGCTCGTGGTGGATCGTGCGGAAGTCCTCGCCGGTCGCCTCGATGCACATCTTGATGCGCAGGTCGTCCGCGAAGTCGACGTCCCACGCGCTCGCGTGGCAGACGACCTCGCGGTCGCGCGGCCGCACGAGCATCGACCGCTCCCAGAACGAGGCCGGCAGCGGGTCGAAACCGAGCGACACGAAGAACCGCTCGGCGTAGCGGACCATCTCCACGGGGGTCGTCTTCCGCTCGAGGAGGATCTTCGTGAGGTCGATCGCCGGCCGCGTCTCCCTCGGCGCGAGAAGGGGATAGATCCCCTCCCACGACTGCGCCCACATGTTGCCGAGAAGGTGGGCGGGGATCGGTCCACTTTCGGGCACCCGGTCCGGTCCGAATGTGTCGCGCAACCGCCGCCGGACGTAGGAGTGGAGGGCCACGTAGAGCGGGCGGACCTCCTCCCAGAGGCGGTCGACCTCCCGGGAGAACGCGGCCGGCTCCATGTCGTACTTCGACCGCCACATCGCTCCCGTGTCCTCGAACCCGAGCTCCCGCGCGCCTCGGTTCGCGAGGTCGACGTACCGCACGAACTCCGGGCGCATCGCGCGACCGACCCGGTGCCAGCCGGTCCACGCGTCCTCGAGCACGTCGGGGTCGCGGCTCTCGAGAAGGATGTGCGAAAGGCCCTGGAGGTCGGCCGAATCGGTCGCGCCCTTGGGCACGTGCCGACCCTTCGCGTACTTCCCCTGCATCGTCGCGACGAGCCGGGTGAGCTCCTCCGAGTCGGCCGCGTCGGAGGGGGCGACCAGCGTCAGCATCAGGCGCAGCAGCTTGACCTTCCGAGCGTCGGGAGACGAGGCGTCGGCGGGCGGGAGCCGGGTCGTCTCCTTGGCGAGGTCGACGGTGGTCGCGATGAGCCGCGCGTACGCGCGCGCGGACAAGGCCTCGCTGTCGGGGGTGATGTAGGTCGAATAGATCCACTCGGCCCGCTGGGCGTCGATCGACATCTCCAGCAACCGGCTCTCGGCGCGTTCGAGGAGTCGCTCGATCTCGGAGCCGGTCGACAGCGCCATCGACCCCGGCAGACCGACCTGCCCTTTTTACTCGACGGGATGAACCGGCGGGGCCGACCGCGACCGCGCGTCCGCCGTACGTCGGCTCTCGATCCCTGACGTGGGAGCCCCCCGGAACCCCTCTGCTTCGTGTCCAACTTCGGGCTTTATGTATGACGTGCGTCTGACACGCGCCCGAGGACCGTGTCGGACAGACAGGAAGGGCTGGGAATCCTCGCGGCGCTGCCCCTGGGGGCGATGGGGTTCGGCGAAGAGTACTGCCCTCTCGCGGCACTTCCGTGCCGAGACGCCCTGACCCCCGAACGTTCCGCCACCGGTACCGAGGGGTCGTGGCGATAGAGGGTCGGAAGCCGCCGGTCGTCCCCGCAGGGCCCGCCCCTCCACCGGTCATCCTCGGCCAGGGAAGCCCTCGAGGTTACGGGATGCGACCGAAGCTCTCGCTCGAAGCGGCCGCCGCGTTCGCGACGTACGTCGACTCCGCGCGCGCCCGGGCGGCGATCGAGGGCCGAACGCTCGTCTATACGGTCCGCTGGAACGGCTAAGCCCCGTCCGGACCGGGCGGTTCGTCGTCCGTCGCCACCTCGACCGGGGACTCCGGCCGGTATCGCTTCGTGTCCGCGCTGGCCTCTTCGAGCGCCCGTTTCGAGAGCTCGTCGGCCCGTTCGTTCCGCTCGCGCGGGACCCACTCGAACTCGACCGAAGTGAACGATCTCGTGAGCTGGCGCAGGCGGTCGTGGTACGCCCGCAGGTGCTCCGCTCGGACCCGGTACGAGCCGTCCATCTGGCGCACGACAAGCTGGCTGTCGCCGTACGCGCGCACCGCCCCGCGGTAGCCGTGCTCCGCGAGCCACTCGAGCGCTCGGATCGCGGCGACGTACTCGGCCACGTTGTTGGTCGAGTGCGGGGAGAACGGCCGTACCGCGAGCCCGCACTCCTCGTGATGGAACCCCCCTCCCTCGACCGTGTACCCCCAGGTCGCGACGCCGCCGCCCTTCGGCGGGTCGCACGCTCCGTCAAAGTGGAGCTCGACCGTCCGCGGGTCGAACGGGACGACGCCGCGCGGGACCTGAGGGTCGTCGGGGATGGGGTCACCCCCGGCGGGGCCGAGCGTAGGGGACCGGACCGGCCTCGGTGGGTCGGGTGAGTCTCGGACAGTTGCAGAACGCCTCGATCCGGTGGCACCCCGGGCAGTCCGTTCGGTCGTCCACCGTCCCGAGGGTGCGGGCGCAGCTTCGACACTCGCGCGGGCGCGCGCACCGCGGGCAGAGCGCGAGGTCGAACGCGATCATCGTTCGGCAGTGGCGGCACGAGACCGGCTCGCGAAGACTGTAGCCCAGCGCCCGGGCCGCTTCGACCGGCTTCGGGGCCGGGGGCCGGCGCACTTGGACCTCGGGGTTTCCGAACGTCCCGCCGACGGTCGTTCGCTCCGGGTTCGGCTGGACGCCCCCGATCAGCACGACCAGCAGGCTGACCGGCACCAGGAGGATGCCGGCCTCCTGTTCGAGGTTGAACGTTTCGTGCCCAAAGAGGACGATCGGCGAGGAGATCAGGGCGAAGCCCACGAGGATGAGCCCCACGCCCACGAGCGCGATCGACCGGTTCATCGACGAAGTCCGGCGGCCCGGCCGCCGATCCGGGTGCAAATAGCCTCCCGCTCCCTCATAAAGGGTGGGTCGAGCGGCCCCGCGCCGCTTTTAGTCCGTCGCACGGTCGCATCCCCATGGCGAACCCCACCGTCACCCTGAGGACGACCGTCGGCGACATCCGCCTCGAGCTGTTTCGCGACCGCGCCCCGAAGACCGTGGAGAACTTCCTGACCCTCGTCCGCAAGGGCTTCTACACGGGCCTCACGTTCCACCGCGTGATCCCGGGGTTCATGATCCAGGGCGGATGTCCCAAAGGCGACGGGACCGGCGGGCCGGGGTACGAGATCCCGGACGAGTTCCACCCCTCCCTGCGGCATGACGGTCCCGGCGTGATCTCGATGGCGAACGCCGGCCCGAACACGGGCGGCAGCCAGTTCTTCATCACGCTCGCCGCGACGAGCTGGCTCGACAACCACCACGCCGTCTTCGGCAAGGTCCGCGGCGGTCAGGACGTGGCGGAGAAGATCGCCGCGGTCCCGCGCGACGGGAACGACCGGCCCCGCACTCCGGTGCGGGTCGTCGAGGTCAAGGTCGCGGGCGCGTAATCGCCGTCGGTCGCCCTTACGCCGGGTAGTCGTAGGGGAGCCGCTCGCCCGGCGAGCGGGCGTCCTCGACCGTCGTGACGATCCCCGAGACGAGCGCGAGCGCGGGCACGAGGAGGACGAGGTCGAGGAAGGTCGCGTAGCCGACCGAGATCGCGAGCGAGTGGCTCGGGGCGGCCAGGCGGTACGGCGAGGCGAGCCGGAGGACGAGAAGGTAGGCGATCGTCACGGCGGACGTTGCGACCGAGAGGGGGCCGTACGCCCGTGTGGGACGGGCGATGGCGCGCACGGTCGACAGCACCGCGATCGCGACCCCGGCGGCGACCACGGTGGGGATCGGGACCGGCAGCGAGATCCCGAGGGAGTCGAGGTACGCGAGGGACGCGGCGGGCACTCCGACCAGCGCGATGAGCAACAGGACCAGACGGGCGGCTCCGGCGAGGATGCGGTAGCCGAGCGACGGGATCCGGTGGTACGACGGGAGGAACCCCGCGGGAACGGCGACGCTCATGGGATCGCCTGCGGAGGAAGGACGATCGTGCCCGCCGGCCCCGAGAACGTCACTACCGCGGTCCCCCCCGACACGGAGCACCCGCTCGACAAGAGGACGGGCTGAGTGGAGTAGTAGTACGCCCCGGGCACGACGTCCAGGGGGAACGAGGCCGACCCGCACGTCGCACCTCCCGCATCGCGCACGACGAGCGAGAGGGTCCCGACTTCCGCGAACGAGGCGTGGTTCGTGAAGCTGACGGTGACCGGCACGCTCACCGACCCGTTGACCAGGGTCGGCGTGCCGACCCCCACCCGCAGGTTCGAGAACGGGGCGCCCCACGAGCGGTTCTCCTCCGCATGCACCGAGATCGGGAACAGGTAGGCGTACGTCGCGTTCCCCCAGACCCCGACGACCAGGTACTGGTCGCTCACCAGGAGCGACTCGGCGGGGCCGCCCGACGTGATCGGCAGGTAGAGCGCGACCGGCACCGTCGTCACTCCTCCCGGGACGAGGTCGACCGAAGCGGTCGTTACGGTCCCGAGATAGGCTCCCGAACCGTTGGAGATCCGCAGGCTCATGGAGAAGCCTCCGACCGGGTAGAATCCGGGGTTCGACACGCTGACCGCCCCGGTGACCGCCATGGTGCCGTTCGCCGCGAGCCCGGCGGAGAACCCTCCCGTCTGAGGGCTCTGGCGCACGAGCTCGGATGCGGAGTACGCTACGGTCCCCAAAAAGACCAAAAGGAGGACGAGCACAACGGCCGACAGCCGGGCGAATGCGCGGGCCGTGCGGTACAGACGCGGCGGGCGCCGAGGCGGGAGGGCAGCGAACGACACCATGAGAGTGCCGTCTCTAGGAACGCGCGGGCGCACCTTGAAAAGCTGTCGGTCCGGGCGATTCTCGCAAAGGACGGCGACGACCGGAGGCGCGCCGAGACGACGCCCCGTCCGTGTCCATCGATGCCCTCGGACCGGCCCCTAGTTCCTAGGGAAGTGGGGGACCGCCCGGAAGTTGCCCTCGGAACCCTCGAAGCGGCCGATCCGCCAGCCCCACGGTTGCGCCTTAGGGGTCCCAGAAAGGGAACGTCCTCGTTCGTGAGCTCCGAGCATTCCCGGCCCGTGTCGTCCACGAAGTAGGCAACGTAGGCTCGGCGGGTCGTCCCCTCCCCCCGTCGAAGCCGGGAGGGTCACCACCCGAAGTGGCCCGCCACTGGAGGGTTTTGTCGTTCGGTTCGAATCCCTTGGCGCCGCGGAAGACCCGGTCGAGGTAATCCACCCTTAGGGAACGGAGGGTTTCCGAAGCTGGGTCGGCGCAGCCCGCTCGGCCGCCCGACGCGTTCCTCCCCGCCCTTTCATCTCCCGAACGCCATTTGCGCTCCCGAGATCAGCCGGACCCTAGAAAGTTCCCGCGTCCCGGGCCGAGTAGCATGACGGGTAGAGCGGTAGGAAACCCAATTCCTCACGGGCCCGACGCGTGTCCAGCAGACCCTCCCAGGGATCCCAGGGCAGGTCGAATCTATCGGGGGTCGGCTCCGGAGCTTGGGCAAGTCTCGTCAACTCAAGGAGTGTGATGGGAGCGTCGTCAGCGATGTTGTAGACACCCCCGGCACGGGGCTCCCGATAGAGTGCCCGAATCACGGCTTGGCCTACATCGGCATGGTGAACGGAGTGCATTCGCCGCGCCGGATTCCATCGGGCCACGTGAGGTATCATCTCCCAAACGTGCCGGTCGCCCTCACCGTACACGAACCCGAGGCGGAGGACGTAGACTCCCACGCCCTGGTCACGACCCAAGTCCGTCAACTTCGCCTCGGCCTCCACTTTCGAGGCGGGATAAGGATGGGAGGGAGGCTCCGGACCCGGGGAATCGCCTTCTCGGGCCGGACGCTTCAGTCCGGGCGGATAGACGTTGCTGGTACTGGCGAAGATGATCTTCTCGACTCCCGCCTGTTGGGCAGCTGCCGCCAAACGCTCGGTACCCACCACGTTCACCTCACGTGCCTGCTCGGGCGTAGCGCCCCGGAAGAACGCGGCGAGATGAACCACGGTTTTCACCCCGTTCAAGGCCGGGCCCAGGGACTCCGCCCGGAGCAAGTCCCCCTCCGCGATTTCCGTTCCCAGGGCTCGAAGTTCCTGGACCCTGGGTCCGGGTCGGATGAGGGCCCGGACAGGAAGACCGTGGTTCAGGAGTCGAGGAACCAGGTGCGAGCCGACTTTACCGGTGGCTCCCGTGACGAGAATCGGGTCCGACCGATCCAATGCACGGCTAATCATTAGCCAGCTAATGTTAGGGATGGATTTAAGGATTCGTGCGGTAGGTGGTGAGCGGGACTCTCGTGGCGCCTCCGGATTTCTGGGACGATTTCGTCCGCGTGGCGAAGCTGTCCCGGTCCGCCGTGGACGAGATCATGAAACAATACGGAGGTCGTGGCGGGCAGAACCGCGTCCTCTGGGCCCTGTACGCGGAAGATGGGCTCACGCCCGTCGAGATCGCGCGGAAGCTAGGGGTCGCGGCTCCTACCGTCGTGAAGATGTCGTCCCACATGGTAGCCTCGGGGCTCATCACGAGACGAAGGGACTCGGTCGACCGACGCCGCGTACACCTCTATTTGACCGATCGAGGTCGCGCGGTCAAGCGACCCATCGAGGATGCGACACGACAGTTCAGGCGCGCGACCAGCGCCGGATTGACGGCCGAGGAACGTAAGGTCATGTCGACCGCCCTCGCGAAGATCGTCCGAAACCTGGAACGATCCACCCGAACGGCCCCATCGGACGAACCTTGAATGACGTCGCAGGACCATCGTTCTGTCGCGCGACGGCCGGCTCGCAGCCCCATGGCCGATGCGGGTGAGGCTCCGTCGATTCCCGAAGCCACTGGAGGGACTTGAACCCCCGACCTGCTGATTACGAATCAGCCGCTCTGCCGGCTGAGCTACAGTGGCAACCGTCAGGGTCCTTGCCCGAGTTTTCATAAGCTTGGCTCACGCCCCGGCCGTCAGAGCCTCGGCCGTCGCGGATTCGAATCTGCCGACCGTGGCGTACCCCTGGGCCCCGTCCCAGCCGACGTAGCGTGCGGCCCTGTCGACCGATTCGTGCCCGGAGAGGTGCTTGAGGTCGACCCGGCTCGCACCGGCGTAGTAGGCGCTCCGACCTAAACTTCGTCTCAGGTCGGTGCCGACCGGGAGGGAGGCACTGACTACGCATCCTACCCCTTCCCGACTTTGACCCCGACGAGCAGCCCGCGACCGGGCATCAACCCGCGGGACAGGAAGTGCGGTCGGAGCCCGGCGGACCGCATACACTGAAGGAGCTCGTAGCGTGTGAGCAGCAATCCGACATCGGTCGCACGGTAGTAACGGACCCCTTGACCGGGCCTCCCGATGAGGAAGTGCCACTGGATCGTCGAACGATTCCCCCGCCGGATCGAGTACGCCATTCGGACCGCAGTCAAGTCGGGCGACTCGGTCTTCCGAAGATGGACTGTGCCAGGGTGAAACGCCGAGGGGTCGAACCATGGTTCCACGATCGCGACTCCGCCAGGGTCCAGGTGGCGCGCGAAATTGGCGAAGGTTCTTCGCACGTCTTCCTTCGTGCCGAGGTGACCGATCGCGCTGAAGAGACAGCTCACGACGTCAAATCGACGCCCGAGGCGAAAAGAACGCATATCGCCGCGGACCAGCCGAACTCCGGGCAAACGGCTCCGCGCTGGCCGGAGCATCTCCCGGCTCCCGTCCACGCCAACGACGGCGTGTCTCCGCCGCAGGAACTCGAGGTGCCGCCCGGTACCGCACGCGACATCGAGCCAAGTCGTCTTTCCCTTGCGTCCAAAGCGGCGAGCGATGGCCTCGAGACGGCGGGATTCGCCCTGGTAGTCCTTCCAATCGTTGAGGGCGTCGTAGTACTTGGCCAGTTCGTGGAACTGGGACAGCGACACCGAGGTCCCGCTACCCCCTCTCCCCATGCTCGCTTCGACGAGCGCATGGTATTTGATAGGCTCCACCTTCCCCGCCCCCTCGAGCCTCTGAAACCGTCGCGAGCGTTCGGGGGTCGAACGCGAGGAGCGCACGGAAGGGGCCGCGGACAGCCCCGGCCAGGGACATAGTGGCGCACCCACGCACTCCGGACGGACGGGGACTTCGTTCCCGCCCGTAGGGCCCGCGTGGCGACCGGCATCAACCGTAGGGGCGGGAAAAAGGGGCTCGGTTTCCTCAACCCACCAGCGGGACCGGACGATTGCTCCCGGCCCGCTTTGTGACTCCAGGCACCGGGTTCCGTTTCCGGACGCGTTCTAGCGAACGGCCCCCCGGGAGGCCCAGTTCAACCGACACCGATCTGTTTGCGAAGAGAGTCGGTCTCAAAGTAGACGTGGGCGGTTCGGATCTTCCCCTGCCGGAGCTCGTACGCGACACAGAGCGGCACGCGTACCGACTTCCCGCTGGCCTTGAGGTCGCCGAAATCGCCCACATGGCGCCCCACGAAGTCCGCCTCCAGGATCGCTCTGTCTCCCTCGATCACGAGGTTCTTCGCCTCCGCCGTCGCCTGAAACGCGCGGTGGTAGAAGAACTCGAGCAGCCCCTCGATCTCAACTCGTCCCCGGGCCCGCTGGCCCGTGCCCATTACCGTGAACTCGGCATCGGGCGCGACCGCCCCGGGGTCGTGACCGTTCAAGTATCTCTCCATAACCTCCTTGGTCTCCTGCGATCCCATTTCCCTGCTCCCAGCGCCTCGGGCGCCGGAGCTCCGCACGGAGCCCCGGAAGAAGAACCGCGTGCTCGTGATACACGGCAAATCGGACACGGCTCCCCCACGGGCCCATTCGCGGTGGACCCTCACCGCCGCCGGTCGTTCGAAGAGGTACCGTCGCCGCTGATCGCTTCGAGGCGCGCGTCGAACCATGCCCCGTACGAGCGGGCTCTCAGGGGGTAATCCGGTGAGACCCTACGAACGTGGGGGATCGCGAGCACCCGGGCGATGGCCTGCTGGACGGCCGCCGCGGACTCTACCGGAATGCGGACCACCACGAGGTTCCCGAGCTGTTCGTGCCGACCCCCGTAGACGGCGGGGTCGGTGTCGAGGGGTAGGAGGTCAGGATGCAGCAGCTCGACCGAATGTTCCACTTCCGACCGAGCGCTGGCCGAATCGCACGTGATGTGCAACACGATGCTCGGGGACCGCGACCAATCTATGTTGGGGATATACAAGATGGCCCGACCCTCGACCAAGGCGTCCCAGTGCCGGCGCACTCGTCGTTCGGGCTGGCCGATGGTCGTCGCGAGCTTCCGGACCGAGTGGCTGGGGGAGCGTCGGGCTGCGAGGATGATCCGCCAATCCAAGCGGTCCGCTCCGATCGTGGATGTCGGCGGACGCATCACGAACGGTCCCCGCACCTCGCGATCCGGTGATAATCGACGGAGGCTCTCGATACGGCGGTCCCGGCGGGGCCTCGGGTGCTCATCGACGCACAGGATCGAGACCGAGGTCCCGGGGTGGGGCGACCGTTCGTCTCCGTAGCCCGTGTACGCGCGAAGGGCTCCCTCCAATGCGCCCACCCTCCCCAGCACCTCGTCGGCGTCCTGCGTCTCCGTGAGCAGCAGTTCAAATCGGGCCACGCCCACACCGAACAATCTCGGATTGGGCCAGACGTCGACCCCATGCCAGAAGCCTTCTTCGCGCCAACGGCGAAGGCGAAGCCGGGCCGCGTTGCGACCGAGGCCGACGGACCGGGCGATCTCCTGGACGGTGACGCGGGGATCGATCCCCCACACCGACCACCTTCGATCGGGGTACATCGCCCGGAGCATCGAGAGGTCGAGGTTGTCCACGAAAGGGGGGAAGGGCGCTTCGGCAAAAGGACCACGCGATACCGTCCGGGGCCTTCCGAGAAGCCTGGGATTCTCCTTTCGACGAGGCGCCCGGTGGGCGGTCGGGGCCGCGCGCGCCACCTTGACCGGACGGCTCCGACGTCCCCTCTCCGAGGACTTTCGACGCACATCCACCGTTCACTCTTTGACGGTACACGGACCCGGGGGTCGCGTCGTAAGTGCTACTAAGGTTCCGAGCAATGGGTACGAAGGTCGATGACCTCGGCTCCGATTCGAATCTCCCTTCAAGCGGCTCGGCGGCTCGCCGTCACCAAGCAGCACCTCGCCGGCAAGCGTCCCGGGCGGGCCACGGCCGAGCGGATTGTGGAGACCGTTCGCGACTTGCCGTACGTCCAGTGGGATCCGGTCAGCGTCGTGGCCCCCTCCCACATCCTCTCGCTATGGGCGCGAGTCGGGTCGTTCCGGCTTGCCGAACTGGACCGGCTGTTATGGACCGAGAGGCGCCTCCTCCAGCACTGGATCCCCTTCGCCAGCGTCGTAGCGACCGAAGACTACCCCGTCTACTCCTCCCTCATGCGGAGGTATCCCGAGTCCCTCTCCGACTCTTGGGGAGCCCAACGCGTCCGCGCCCGAGCGTTCCTCGCAAAGCACGCGGAACTTCGACGGAGGGTTCTCGCGGACCTGCAAGGCGGTCCGATGCAGTTGACCCAGTTCAGCGACCACGCACGGACCAAGAGGGTCGCCGGGGACTGGGAGCCTTCGAGCGCGGTCTCCGAGATGCTCTGGCACCTCCTCATGTCGGGCGAGGTGATGGTAGTCGGGCACGCTGGTAACCAGAATCTGTGGGGGCTGCCCGACGCCTTCCTCCCGTCATGGGTCAACCGCGAGGTGCTCTCCGAGGAGGAGGCCGATTTGGAGGCGGCCCAGCGGGCCCTGAGAGGGCTTGGAGTGTCGACGGCGAAGGAGATCCACTACTACTTCATCCGGGGCTGCTACCGGGATATTCGATCGACCCTGGAGACTCTCGTGGCCGACTCCCGAGTCCACCGCGTGGGGATCGAGGGGCTGGCCGACCGTGACGAGCGCTTTGTCCACGCGGACGACGTGGCCCTGCTCGATGACCTGACCCGAGGCAAGTTCTCGCCGCGGATCGCGGTCCTTCCCCCCTTCGACAACATGATCTACAACCAGGCTCGGGGCAGACGGTTGTTCACCTTCGACTACGTCCGCGAGCAGTTTCTCCCGAAGGCAAGGCGGCGGTTCGGAATGTGGGTGCTTCCCATCCTACGGGGAGAGCGGTTGATCGGGCGCATGGACGCCCGCTTGGACAAGCCGGCGCGACGGTTACGGGTCAACGCGCTGTTCGCGGAGCCGGGCGCACCGACGGCCCCGGCCGTCGCCACCGCGATTCGAGAGGAGCTGGATCGCCTCGCCGCGTTCCTTGGAGCGGACTCGGTGGCATTTGCATCAAAAGTGCCGTCGATCTGGAAGAGGGGCCTCGTCTAGATGCTCCCAACTCGGAGTCGCGGGTAGGTTGTCACTACGTCCGATCTCCCGCGAGCCGGCGAGCACGCCGGGGGCATCCCCCGTCGCCCACCGGCCCGGTTCGTTCGGTGTTTCCCGCCGCAGCGGCCACTAGGGCCACTCATCCAGCGGATAGGCTAGCTAGGTAGGGGGCACATCGGGATGCCCGCACCGGTCGCCCAGGTGTTGTCACGACGGCGTTCTCGTAGCTCCTCACGCACGATAGGAACAGGTTACTCGGACCGAGCGTGGAACCATCCCCCGCGAAGGAAGTCGGCGGGTCCGACGCACCGCGTGCATGGCGGCCTTCTGACTGAGATGGGTCAAGCGGAATCTACTCGCAAGCCCTTTCCTCGGCCCCGGCGCCGTGGAGCCGAGCTCGACCGGCCGCTACCGTCGGGGTAGACCGCCAGAAAGACAGTCGCGCGACGAGATCTCCTCGGCCACCGATAGGCTCTGCACTTCGCCCGGGCCGGCAGAACGAGCACATCACCAACCCCGAGTACTTGCGACCGTTGGCGCTTCTCGAGGAACTCGACGCGGAGCCGGCCCTGAACCACGACCAAAAGATCGACTCGGGGTGATTCGAACCAGTTAGGGTCGAGCGCCTCCCGCTGCTTTCGGACCCAAACGACCTCGAACCCTGAGCCGTGATAGACGGTACCTACTTCCCCCGTCGGCCCCGTTCGAAGCCCGCTCCCGTCCTTTTTCAGCGTGCGAATCACGCGAGGACGAACCTTCCCGCCCATATCCGGTGTAGCTGCGGACGCCACGGGACCCGCCTCTCAGTGAAAGGGTTTGTGGAAAGCCGGACGGGGTCCTGAGGTCATGCAGTGTTGGGAGCACAGGGCGATGTGCGCCCACGTTCGAGTCAAGCGATAGGTAGCCACCACTACGGTGGATCTGCTGACGGAGAACGGGCCCAGGGGGTGCGAGCGATACGCCGAGATCGTCCCGGCGGAGGTATATCGGCGAAGGACCGCCTCGCGGTTGGGATCGATCGAGGACGCCCGAATCACTCGGCCAGCGTGCTGCTGAACCAGGCGCGAGTCGGCGCGTCGATATCCATCTGCCAGAAGAGCGCGTTCATTTCGCCCCGGTGCTGGAGCTCTTCCTCCACCACGTGCCAGAGGATCGTACGAAGGTTCGCCCTCATCTCGAAGGGCGTTCCGTTCCCCTGAACTCCCCGGATCACGAAGCTCCGATTGAGTCGGGCTGGGGTCAACGACCTCGCGAGGGCCCGACTGGCCCGGGCGACGTGACCGACCACCCTTCGGATCTCCTTCGGGGACAGGGCTCCCTTCACCTCGGGATGCGATTCCTGACGATCCCCGGGAACGCTTTCCAGCCACCAGATGTTGTTGTCGAGGATGTGGAGGAAGATGTCTTGGATCGAAGGGAAGGATGCGCCCCGGTCCCGGACGCGTTCCTCTCTCGGAAGCCCGAGCAGTTTCTCCAGGTAGTCCCTACGGGTCTCCACGAGCCATTGAATCCACGCCCCGGCCAAGTCGGCTTCGCTGACGCTCCGCCGCGAAGGCGCTCCTTTCGGGCTCGGCGCCCTAGCTCTTCGACCCGTCATCGAACCGTCCTTCTCGCCGACCGGTGTTGCAGGTCTTGCTACTCCTTCGGAAAGTGAGAGATCTCCCAGAGGTTCCCTTCCGGGTCCTCGAAGAACGCGAAGCGCTGTCCGTTCGGGCGGGTGTCTGGCGGCTGAAGGAACCGAACCCCCTTCTTGCGGAGCTCCTCGTAGGCACGGTCCGCATCGTCCAAGAAGACCGCGAGGTAGTTCCGTTGAAGGAGGCTCTCCCCGGGTCGCACGCGCTCTTTGGGAATCTCCCGAGCAAGGCCCTCGGCGGAGACGAGCGCGAGTCCCGGCCCGGCTTTGTCGCCGAACTTCAAGTACGCGAAACCGTCCGAGAGTTCCTCCAGCTTCAAACCTAGCTTGTCGCGATAGAACTCTGCGCACCCCTTCACGTCGCGGGCGGTCAGGGCGTACGCGTTCACGTGGTCCATCGCCATCGGCTCAACCTCGTCGGCGGCTGTCGAGGCATTCGAGCTCAACTATAAGACGGGCGAGTGGGCCGAATCCTCCCGTCATCGCACCGAACCGATCCACGGCACGGGAGGAGCCCGGAGCACGTGACCGCGAGGTCACCTCTCTGCCGGTACGGAGGCCCACACGAGGAATCGGCCGTAACGACCTGCCGGGGGGGAGCGCATCGTACCCGCGGGCGGGTCCGGTTCTCTCCCGTGAAAGCGGACCGTGGTGGCACGCTCGAAGTGCTGCTATCGAACTTGGGCTCCGAGGACGGACCACGGTTTCTATCCAATTTCGAGGCGCCGCGTGGGAATCCGTCCGGCGTTGCATGATACTTCTGAGCGGGGGATTCACGCTCCGTGAAATCGGGGCATTCCTATCTCGCTGTCTCGTAGTGGAGGAACAGCTCGCCGCCCTTGAAGTGCTTGGCTTCGACGAGCCGCAGCGTCTGCTGGCCCTCCATCTCGCCAAAGAACTGGCGGCCCTTCCCCAAGATGACCGGACAGATCGCGAACAGGTACTCGTCGATGAGGCCCCGGCGCATAAGCTCCCTTCCCAGGTCGGGCGCGACCACGACCACATTCTTGCCGTCTTCCTCTCTCAGACGAGCGACGGAGGCGCCCACGTCGCCGGCCAGGACCCTTGAATTCTTCCACGTGGCGGGCACCCGCGAGTCCGAGAGGACCGCCTTCTGAGCCTTCTCCGCAAACTCCGACATCTGCCGGTACCACGGATGCTCGCCCGGCGTTCGTTTGGAGGTGGGCCAGAACTCCGCCCACTCCTCGTACGTTCGGCGGTCGAACAGGAGGGTATCGACGGACCCCCACCTCTTGACCCACATCTCGGTGGAAATCGGGTCTTCCACCGAGGCGGGCGGGTCTCCCGATCCTGGGTAGACCGGAAACTCGTTGAACCCATCGAGAGTCATGTACATGCTCAGTATGATCCTTCGGTGGTTCGGCATGGCCAACCTCATCCATCCGAAGCCGATCGAAGGTCGTGTCGGTGCTCGAGGACGGACTTGAGGTTCATCGCGAAGTAGGTCCAACCCCACTCGGCACTGCCGTAGAGTTCCGTCCATTTCTCCATACGAGGGAATCCGGTGTGCTCGACGTTGAGGACGGTCCCCCCGTCTTTCGCCGTGACGGAAAGCGAGAGCACCGTGCCGTGCAACTCCACGCCCGGCCACGTCCACGCGAGGGCGACCCTCTGACCCTCTCGGAAAGCGACGATGCTCCCCGTGTGGGTTGGTCCGTCGTTCCACGCCAGCAAGTACTTGCCCCCCTTCTTGGGAGAAAACGCCGCCCGATCGCAGAGCCACCGGGTCAGCCACTTGGCATCGGTGAGGGCTCGAAACACCGAGTCGGGCGCCGCTCGAATGAAATAATGATGGCTCACCGATCTCTTCGTCTTGGCCGCCACGGGAAGATCCTCCGGCCAACGCATTATCACGGTGCGATTTAATCGGGTAGGGGAATGAAAGTGGGGCGGCGATGACGACGAAGAGATCCCGCTATCAGCCCCCCCCGATGAAAGTCGAGTTCCTTTCGTGCCCGGTTCAGGCCAGCCTCAAGGTCCTTGGTCGTGAGTGGGCCTTCTTGGTGCTCACTTCGATTGCACTTTTTCGAGCCAACCGTTTCAACGCGATGATCCGGGCCATGCCGGGGCTCTCGAAGCGGCTCCTCACCATGCGGCTATCAGAACTCGAGCACGCCGGATTCATCGTGCGCGCAGAGAGTCGGCAGGGGTACGTCCGATGGGAGTTGACGACCAAGGGGGCGGATGTGGTGCCGATCCTCGTGACGATGGTGCGGTTCGGTTCGAGGTGGTATGCGGACGAGGTGTTCGCTGACCGAACTGCCCGCCCTTTGAGCGACATCTTTGACGAAGGGTACATCCGTAAGACTCTGGGAATCCCCCCGAGTCGAGGGCCAGCCATTCCCGAAGGGGCTATCCCGGAAGCATGACCCGCGCTCACGACGCACGGCCACGGTTCACTTTCTGACGGTAGAAGGACCTGGGGGTCGCGTCGTACGTGCTACGTCGGACCCGGTTCGTACGTGATCTCGAATACCTTACCATCGGGCATCCGAAAGTGCTGCCATGCGTACCCACCGGGTCTGTCCCTATGGACCGGACCGAGAAGCTCGATCCCAGCGGCTTCTAGCTCTTCCCGGGCCCGGTCGATGTCGTCCACTCGGAAGCCGCACACGACCTCGTTGCGAGCAAACTGTTCCGGCGCGAGGGACATTTCGGACCGAAGATCTCAAACTTGTCCCCGTTCGGAAGCCGGTACACGACAAAGTCCGGGACTCGCGGACGGCCGAGTGTCCGAGAGTCTGTTCGGCGAGGTGCTTCATAGATTCGAACGCCTTCGGCTCATCAACGTACCGGGGAACCCCCCCCGCACCGACGTGCCGGAGCCACGTGGCCCCGAGCCTCGGTCGCCGGCTCGTCGGGCCGCTCGGATCGTCAGACTTCGGGCTCGGTGCGCCCCCGGGGTCCCATCGTGTACGCCTCCTCGCCGTGCTGGCTGAGGTCGAGCCCGGCCTCTTCCTCCTCGGGGCGGACCCGGATCGGTGTGATGAGGTTGATCGCGCGCAGGAGGAGATACGAGCCGACGAACGAGAACGCGCCCACTACGGCGACCGCGAAGAGCTCCACGAGGAACAGGTGCGGGTTACCGTAGAAGAGGCCGTTCGCGCCGGACGCGTTGATCGCGACCGTAGCGGCGAGCCCGGTCGCGAGGACGCCCCACATCCCACCGACCCCGTGGCAAGCGAAGACGTCGAGCGAATCGTCGAGGCGGCTGCGGGCGCGCAGGTTGGTGACGAAATTCGCAAGGATCGCCCCGCTTGCACCGATCAGGATCGCCACCATCGGGGTCACGAACCCGGCGGCCGGGGTGATCGCGACCAGCCCCACCACGGCCCCGATCGACATCCCAACGGCCGACGGCTTTCCCTTGAAGGTCCAGTCGACGATCATCCAGGTCACGGCCGCGGCCGCCGCGGCGAGGTTCGTGTCCACGAGCGCGGAGACGGCGAGCTCGTTCGCGGCCAGCGCGCTGCCTCCGTTGAACCCGAACCATCCGAACCACAGCAACGCCGCTCCGAGCATGACGTAGGGAACGTTGTTCGGCCGGGCGCTCTTCGCCCGGTCCGTCTCCTCCCTCCGGCCGATGACGAGGGCCGCGGTGATCGCCGAGACTCCAGCCGTGGTGTGGACGACGAGCCCGCCGGCGAAGTCGAGAACCCCGAGGTCCCTCAGCCAGCCTCCGTCGCCCCACACCCAGTGGGCGACCGGCGCGTAGATGAGCGTCGTCCAGAGGACGACGTAGATGAGCAGGGCCTTGAAGCGAATCCGCTCCGCGAATGCGCCGATGATCAGCGCCGGAGTGATCGCCGCGAACTTGAGCTGGAAGGCGAAGTAGAGCAGCGCGGGGATCGTGGAGGCGTAGAAGGGGTTCGGGGCGGCACCCACCCCGTTCAGTCCGACGTTGGAGAGGTTGCCGATCACTCCGTCGACATTGGGACCGAAGGAGAGGCTGTACGCCCAGAGTGCCCAGACCAGGCTCACGACGGCGAAGATGATCATCGTCTGGACGATCGTGGACACGAGGTTCTTGCGACGGACGAGGCCGCCGTAGAAGAACCCGAGCGCCGGCGTCATGAGCATCACGAGCCCAGTCGCCGTCAGGACCCAAGCCACGTCGCCGGAGTCGATGGTCATCTCCGCCCGATGTCTCGGCGGCCACCGGCGGCCCGGCCCTTAATCTCTGCGGCGCAGGGGTCGCAGGGAGGCGGGCCATATGCTCGAGGGGCCCTCGGGACCCGCCGAGGTCGGCCGTGTCGCCCGAGACGCGCCGGCCCGCACCGACGGCGCGTCGGGATGGGGCGAACCGGCCCAGGCCGCCCGCGTCGCGGGTCGCCGGAACCGGTTCACGCGGCTCGCCCACGAGCGGTCGAGCTTGACCTACGTCGCGGGAGGGCGGGTCACCGAACGGCGTCCAGAGCCTCGGTGACGTCCCGGACGAGGTCTTCGGTGTCCTCGATGCCCAAGGAGAGCCGTACGAGCCCCGCGTCGATCCCCCGGCGGGCGAGCTCGTCGGCCGGCAGGTGTCGATGCGACGTGAGCCCCGGTACGCTCGCGAGGCTCTCGACCCCGCCCAGGCTCGCCGCGACATGGACGAACCGCAGCCGGGAGAGGAACCGCTCGGCCGTCGCCGCCCCGCCGCGCAGCGAGAGGGAGACCATCCCGCTGCGGCCGCGCATCTGGCGGGCGGCGATCGACTCCTCCTCCGCGCTCGCCCAGCCGGGGTAGTGAACTCGGCGGACCGCGGGGTGGTCGCGCACGGACTCCGCCACCCTTCGGCCGTTCTCGTTCTGCCGCGCGACCCTCAGCGCGAGAGTCTTGAGCCCCCGCCCGAGCAGGTACGCGGCGAACGGGTCGACGGACGCCCCGAAGTACCCTTTCGCGTCGACCCGTTCGACGAGGCGTTCGGCGCCGACGACGACCCCGGCGAGGAGGTCGGAGTGCCCGCCCAGGTACTTGGTGGCGCTGTGGACGACGAGGTCGGCGCCGAGCGCGATCGGGTTCTGGTTGATGGGCGTCGCGAACGTGTTGTCGACGAGCAGGACGGCCCCGACCCGGTCGGCGGTTTCCGACCACCGGGCGAGGTCGTGGACTTCGAGGAGCGGGTTCGTCGGGCTCTCCACCACCACGAGCCGGGTCGCGTCCGAGACGACCTTCTCGGGCTCGCGGGCCTCCGACGCGCCGACCTCGCGGACCCGGACCCCGTAACGCGGCAACAGGTCCGTGAGGAGGTCCGTCGTGCCGCCGTAGAGGCCCTCGAGAGCGACGACCTCGTCGCCGCTCTTGAGGAGCGAGAGGACGCACGCGGTGATGGCGCCCATGCCGGAGCCGAAGAGTCGGGCGGCTTCGCCGCCCTCGAGCTGGCGGACGATCTCGGCGGGGAGCTCGAGCGTCGGGTTCTCGATGCGGGTGTAGAGGTAGGCCCGTCCTTTCTCCGACGCTTCGGAGCGGTCGGCGGGCCAGTGGAACGTCGACGTCTGGTAGATCGGCGGCACCACCGCGCCCGCGTTGTAGTCGGGACGGCGCGCGCCGTGGACGAGGCGGGTCGTCGGCCCCACCCAGGACGGCAGCGGTTCGAACCGTGCGCGTCGCGGGCGGTGGGGCGTCGCGGGTTCGCCGCCGTCGGTCAAAGGAACCGTCCCGCGGCGGAGCGGCCCTGGCCCTGCCGCAGGATCCTGAGGCGGGCGGGGGCTTCGAGGCTCGCCAGGTACCGGGCCACCGCCGGCGGGACGAGCTCCTTCCAGCCGCGGCCGCCCGCGAGCCGCCGGCGCAGGTTCTCGCCCTCGAAGCGGCGTCGGTCGAGGAGGGGGAGGCCCTCGACATCGTACCCCGCCTTCTCGAACAGGAGGCGCGTGAGCGGGTTGTTGGTGTAGACCCGGTCGAAGTGCGGGAGGAGCCCTTCGAGGTAGCGGACCCAGAGGGCGTGGCGGCCGATGTCCGGCACCGGTACGATCTCGACGCCGTCGAGCTTCGCCTCCGCGAGCGCGCGGGAGATCATCTCGTACCGCTCGCCGGCCGTGAACGGGTTCTTCCAGGTGTACGACTCCTCGGCGCTCCCGATCCCCACGAGCAGGCGGTCGTCGGGCCGACGGGCGAGGATCGCCCGGACCAGACCGAGGTGGCCCCCGTGGAACGGCTGGAACCGGCCGACGAGGAGCCCGCGCACGGAGAGCCGATATCACTCCGGGGTCAAATCTTCCACGTCGTCCAGGAACTCGTCGATGTGCGGGCAGCGGGCGGTCAGGTAGTGACGGCAGTGCTCGCAGCGTCGGTCGTTCCAGGCGGGCCGCAGAAGCTGGTTGAACTCGAAGCACTCCCGGTCGACGAACCGGTCCTCGTCGCCCTCCACGGGAAGGGTGGCGGAACGCGTCGCGAGGGGGGGGTGGACCGGGATCCGGAACGAGCCTCTCACGAGCCGGTCGGTCGCCCCGTGGAGGGTGGTGCTGGGGTCGCGGAGGCCGGGATCTCCTCGGGGGTGCGGCTCGTGGCCCGGACCATCGCGGAGAGGCGTTCGAGAAGCGACTCCTTCTGGCTCCCCTGGCCGACGAGCGCGTACTTGAGGACGTCCCGCAGCGTGCGCACCGGGATCACTTCGACCATGCCGCGATACTTCGCCTCGAGCACGAGGTCATCGAGGTTGTCCTCGGGGACGAGCACGCGCTTGATGCCCGAGTCGGCCGCCGCTTCGACCTTCGCGGTGACCCCGCCGACGGGCAGGACCTGGCCGCGGACGGACAGCGAGCCGGTCATCGCGACCGACTGGTCGACGGGGACCCCTTCGAGCGCGCTGATGACCGCGGTCGCGATCGATACCGAGGCACTGTCGCCCTCGACCCCGTCCGACGTGCCGACGAACTGGATGTGGATGTCGTAGCGCGAGATGTCCTCTCCCGTGTACTTCTTGATGAGCGCGCTCACGTTCTGGACCGCCTCGCGAGCGATCTCGCCGAGCTTGCCCGTGGCGACCACCACCCCGCCGTTGCGGGTCTGCGCCGGCGTCACCTCGGCCACGATCGGAAGGACGATCCCGGAGAACTCGGCCATGCCGGTCTGGGCGTTGATCGCGGCGAGCCCGTTGACGACGCCGACCGCCGCCCCCTCGACCGAGAACATCCGGTACTCCTTGCGGCGCTCGATGTACCGGTCGGCGATCTGCTGCTCGAGCGAGCGGCTCGCTCGCTTCGCCCGCACGACCTGCTCGGCTTGGACGATCGAGACCCCCTCGGACAGCGCGATGTCCCCCGCGACGCGCACGAGACCGCCGAGCTCGCGCAGGCGCAGCGTGAGCTGCCCCGAGCGGCCCGACCGACGCTGGGCCTCGCGGATCACCTCCGTGATCGCGCCGAGGTCGAAGTGGGGGATCTTCTTGTCCTTCACGACTTCCTGGGCGATGAACCGGACGAGCTTCATCCGGTTGTCGGGAGTGTCGGGCATCGTCGTCTTGACGTAGAGCTCGTAGCCGTACCCGCGGATGCGCGAGCGCAGCGCCGGGTGCATCGTCTGGACGCTGTCCACGTTCCCCGCCGCCACGAGAACGAAGTCGGCCGGGACGGGCTCGGTCTTGACCATCGCGCCCGCCGACCGCTCGGACTGGCCGACGATCGGGAACTTGCGCTCCTGGAGCGCGGTGAGAAGCGAGTGCTGGCTCTCGATCTTGAGGAGGTTGATCTCGTCCAGGAACAGGACCCCGCCGTTCGCCTTGTGGATCGCCCCGACCTCGACGCGGTCGTGCGGCGGCGTCTCGAGGCCCCCCGACTGGAACGGGTCGTGCTTCACATCGCCGAGGAGGGCTCCGGCGTGGGCGCCGGTGGCGTCGATGAACGGGGGCTTATCGTCGGGAGTATGGGAGACGAGGAGCTTCGCCACTCCCGCGCCCGCGTCGTTGCGGCCGCCCGAGAACCGGACGAGCGCGTAGATGATGAACACGATG
>JAJZGO010000132.1 GCA_021798415.1 Thermoplasmata archaeon
CGCTCGGCCGCGAGCTGGTCGCCCTCGCCCGAGGCCGACCGATCGAGTCCTCCGACGCTCCCGCGGGCCCGCGCGTCCGTTCGACCGACCACACGTTCGCCGCCGACGTCGACCGTTGGGAGGACGTCGAGCCGGCCGTGCGGGCGCTCGCGGGGTCGCTCGGCGCGTCCCTCGAGCGCGAGGGCCTGCGCTACGGCGTCGCGGGCGTCTCGCTCCGATGGGCCGACTTCTCTCGTTCCCAGCACGGCCGTGCGCTCTCGGCGGCGCAGGAAGGCCCGGGAGCGCTCGAAGCGGCCGCGGTGCGCCTCGCGCGCGAGCTCTGGACGCTCGAGCGGCAGGGCCGCCGTCGGTCCGTCCGCACGGTTTCGGTGCGGGTCGAGCGGCTGAGCGAGCGGGCGGGCCGCCAGGCCCGCCTCGACGAGTACCCGACAGGGTCGCCGGCGACCGAGGATAAGTAGGGGGAGCCGGTCGGGCCCCCGCACGGCAGAGGGGGACACGGTCGGTGGAGACGAGCGAGGCGTCGATCGACCGCGAGGTCGAGCGGTTGCTCGAGGTCCACCCTGCGACCGGGGTCCCCACGCCGGCGTACGGCGGACGGTCGCTGCCGAACGTCGCGAGTTCCGCGGTGGGTGCGCTCGGCCGGGAGCCGTCCCCCGCGGTCCCGCTCCTTCCGCCCCTCGCCGACGACCTCGACCCTTTCGAGGGACGCCGCGCGGAGGGCCCGGTGGTGGTGCTCCTGGTCGACGGCCTCGGCTTCGAGCCGCTTCGCCGCGGCTCGGCCGACGACGGGGTCCCGCACGCCTGGCGAGCTCGCCTCCGCCCGATCACGAGCGTCTTCCCGACGACGACGACCGTCGCGCTCACGAGCCTCTCGTCCGCCGAACCGCCCGGCCGCCACGGGGTCGTGGGGCACCGGATGTACCTCCCCGCCTTCGGGACCGTCGCCGAGATCCTGCGGATGTCGCCGCTCGGCGTGCCCGCGGCCGACGCGCTCGCCGGGCCCGAGTGGTCGCCCGCCTCCGTCTCGGGGGTACCGACGATCTTCCGCCGGGGCATCGAGGGGACGGTGCTCTCGCGCGACAAGTTCGCGGGAAGCGCGTTCACCCGGATGCTCTACGACGGGGCCGACTACGTCGGCTACAGCACGGCCGCCGACTTCGCCCACCGGCTCGCGGAGCTACTTCGACGCCCGGCGCCGCCCGCGCTCATTTTCGCCTACTGGGACGAGCTCGACACGGTCCAGCACCTTCGCGGCCCGAGGCCCGAGTTCACGGCCTTCGAGGCGGCGCAGGTCGCGCACATCCTCGCGGCGGCCCGACGAGGGCTCGACGCCGGGCGCGCGCGCCGGACGACGGTCCTCTTGACGAGCGACCACGGGCAGGTCCCGACGGACCGGGCGCACGAGATCGCGATCGACACGATGCCCGAGGTCGCGACCCTCCTGGCCCGGCCGCCGACCGGCGACCGCCGCGCCGGGTTCTTCTCCGCCCGACGCGGCGAGGTCGAGCGGTTGCACGCGGCGCTCTCCGAGCGCCTCCCGCCGGGCCACCGCATCCTGCCCGTCCGCTCGGCGGTCGACGCCGGGCTCTTCGGGCCCCCTCCGTTCCATCCCGAGCTCGTCGAACGACTGGGGGACTTCGTCGTGCTCGTGCCGAGCCCGGCCTCGATCACCTACCGCATCCCCGGGGCTTCCGTGCGAGCGCACGCCTCCCTCGGGGTCCACGGCGGGATCGAACCGGCCGAGTTCGTCGTCCCGCTGGTCGCGGGCCGCCTCACCGACCTCGCCTAGCGGCCGCCGAGCGGCCTTAAGCGGGCGGAGGTATCCCACGGCGAGGCTCGTGTCGGAGTTTCGCCGGGACCCCATCACCGGCCGCTGGACGGTCATCGCCGAGAACCGGATGGCCCGGCCGAACGAGTATGGCTCGGCCGCCCCGTCCCCGGCGTCGAACTGCCCGTTCTGCGCCGGCCACGAATCGTGGACCCCGCCTGAGGTCGCCGCGTACGGGACCCCCGGCCGGGCGCCGAACGGCCCCGGCTGGACCGTCCGCACGATCCCGAACAAGTTCCCGACGCTCGCGCCCGACGCGGGTTCCCCGCACGACGGGGTCGCGGACCCCGGGCTCGCCCGCCGGCCCGGGTTCGGTTACCACGAGGTCGTGGTCGAGAGCCCCGAGCACGTCCCGCTCTTCCCGTACCTCGGGGTGGACCGGGCGCGCGAGGTCCTGACGATGGTCCGTGCGCGTCTCCGGGTCCTCTCCTCGACGCCCGGGGTCGCGTCGCTGGTCGCGTTCGAGAACTCGGGCCCCGAATCGGGCGGGACCCTCTTCCACCCCCACGCCCAGATCGTCGCGCTGCCCGAGGTTCCGCCCCGGCTCGCGGAGGAGGCCGAAGCGGCGGCCCGCGTCGCCCGCTCGCGGGGCGGCGGCTGCCTCTTCGAGACCGTCCTCGACGACGAGCGTCGGGCCGCGACGCGCGTCATCGCCGACACCGCCGAGATCGCGGCGTACGCCCCGTTCGCATCCGAGCACCCGTACGAGGTCCGGCTCGTGCCCCACCGCCACTCGGGGTCGCTGGCCGAAGCGACCGACCAAGAGCTCGGGAGCGTCGCGGAGCTCCTCCCCGCGGTCCTCCGGGCCCTCCGGGCGATCGTTCCCGACGCGTCGTACAACTTCGTCGCGAGGTCGTTCGCGGGCGGCCGCGCGGAGTCGGCGACGTACCACTGGCACGTCGACGTCCTCCCGCGCCTCGTCCGACCGGACGGCTTCGAGGTGGGCGTCGGGATCGCCGTCAACCCCGTCTCTCCCGAGGCCGCGGCCGAGGAGATCCGCGCGGCCCTCGCGTCGGACGCCGACGGACCCGCCCGTCCGAAAACCTAAGGGCCCCCGGCCGCTCGACGCCGCGTGGAGCCGCTGCGCGAGCCGATCGTCTCCCTGCTGGGACACGTCGACCACGGCAAGACCACGCTCCTCGACCGGATCGCCGGCAGCGTCCGGGCATCGAAGGAGGCCGGCGGGATCACGCAGCACATCGGCGCGATCGAGGTCCCGGGGACGACCGTGCGACGGCTCTGCGAGGGGATCCTGCGTACCGATCAGCTGGCCGTCCGGGGCCTGCTCTTTATTGATACCCCCGGGCACCGTTCGTTCGAGACGCTGCGGCGCCGGGGCGGCGCGCTCGCGGACATCGCGGTCCTCGTGGTCGACGTCCGCGAGGGGGTCATGCCCCAGACGAAGGAATCGATCGAGATCCTCCGGCACGAGAAGACGCCGTTCGCGATCGCGCTGACGAAGATCGACCTCCTCTCGGGATGGCGCAAGCCGACCGGGCCGACGCCGCTCGCCGACCAGGTCGCGCGGGGGACGGTCGACTTCCAGAAGGCGCTCGACCAGCGCCTCTACGCGGTCGCCGAGGAGGTCGTCCAGCTCGGGTTCAGCGCCGACCGGTACGACCGCGTGAGCGACTTCACCCGGAACGTCGGGATCGTCCCCCTGAGCGCGAAGAGCGGGGTCGGCGTCCCCGAGCTGATCGCGCTCCTCGTGGGGCTGTCGCAGCGGTTCCTGAAGCACGAGCTCGCCCTCTCGGGCGACGGCGGCGAGGCGACGATCCTCGAGCGCAGCGACCAGAAGGGGGTCGGGCCGGTCGGCAGCGTGATCGTCTACCGCGGGCGCCTCGCGGTGGGGAACGAGATCGTCGTCACGGGACGGACCGACCCGTTCGTCACCCACGTCCGCGGGATCTACCGGCCCCTCCCGGCGAAGACCGCGAGCTCGAAGCACGTGCGGCTCGAGTCGGTCGACGGGGTCGGGGCGGCGGCGGGGGTCTACCTCGCCGCCCCCGGGATCGAGGAGGCGATGCCGGGCGGGCTCCTCAAGGTCGTCGCCTCTCCCGAGGAACGGGACTCCGTGCGCTCCGAGCTCGCCCGGGAGAGCCAGCCGGTCGCCGAGGTCGCGCTGAGCGGCGTCGGGATCTTCGCCGATACGCTCGGGGGCCTCGAGGCGCTCGCGTTCGAGTGCCGGGAGAAAGGGATCCCGGTCCACGAGGCGGCCGTCGGGCCCGTCGGCCGCGCGACGATCCTCCGGATCGCGATGGTCAAGGACCCGACGCACCGCGCGGTCCTCGCGTTCAACGTTCCGGTGCTCCCCGACGCGCTGGCCGAAGGGGAGGACGGGCCGGTCCGGGTCTTTCGCTCGGACGTCATGTACCGGGCGATCGAGGAGTACCTCGGC
>JAJZGO010000133.1 GCA_021798415.1 Thermoplasmata archaeon
GTCGGCGACGTCCGGTCGTGGGACCGCGGCGCGGAGGTCGTGCTGATGAACCCGCCCTTCGGAGCGCAGCGGCGCGGCGCCGACCGAGCGTTCTGGGACCGGGCGCTTTCGCTCGCGTCGCGATCGGTCCACGCCTTCGCGCTCGCGGATTCCCGAACCTTTATAGCGGGCCGCGTGGTCGCGCGGGGCGCTCAGATCCTCGAGACGCAGCCGGTCGCCTGGCGGTTGCCGCGGACGTTCCCGCACCACCGTCGGCGGGCGGTGATGCTGCCCGTCGACCGCTGGGCGATCCGCACGGAAGACGATCCATGAGCACCTCCGAGCTCCCGAACCTCGTCCTGCCCGGCGACTATCTCGGCGCCGCCGAAGAGTTCCTGCCCGGCCACGGCACCTACGAGAACCGGGGTCGGATCTACGCCTCGGTGCTCGGAACGCCGGTGGTCGACGCGCGCGACCGCACGGTCCGCGTCGAGGCGCGCAACGCGATCCCCGAGATCCACGAGGACGACCTCGTCTACGCGCACGTGGACGAGCTCAAGAGCGCGATGGCGGTCTGCACGATCATCGCCACCTCGACGAGCCGACGCACGGTCCCCGGCGCACCCGAAGGCACGGTCCATATCTCGAAGGCGAAGGAAGGCTACACCGAGTCGTTCGCCGGGGAGTTCGCCGTCGGCGACGTCCTCCTCGCGCGCGTCCTCCAGGCCGGACCGTCCGTCAAGCTCACCACGGCCGCCGCCACGCTCGGCGTCGTCTCCGCCCGCTGCCAGGCCTGCCACGCGCTGCTCTCCCCGACGCCGAAGGGCCTCGTCTGTCCCCGGTGCGGCAACCAGGAGCGACGCAAGCTCGCGAAGGGTCCCCGGCCGGGCGGACCCGCCCACGATGAGCCGACCGGTCACTGACGAGGAACGTCGGCTCGCGGGGCTCGTCCGGGCCCACGACCGCTGGCGGGGACGCGACGTCTTCAACCTCCTCGCGAGCGAGAACGCGGTCTCGCCGACCGCCCGACGCTACCTCGCGAGCGACCTCTCGGGCCGCTACACCCTGCCGGTCCCCGCCACCGTCGACGGCGAGACGGTCGACAACAGCTACACCGGCACGCGCTACACCGACCGGATCGAGTCGCTCGCGAACGCCGCCGCCGCGCGTCTCTTCCGGGCGAAGTTCGCGACCACGCGTCCGCTCTCGGGCCACCTCGCCGCGCTCTCCGCCCTCGCCCCGCTCCTGCCGCCCCGCTCGAAGCTCCTCGCGATCCCCACGGACCAGGGCGGGTACGACGGCTACGCGCCCGGGTTCGTGCCGGCGCTCCTCGGGTACTCGGTCCGCCCGCTGCCCGCGAACGGGCCCGGTCATCGCGTCGCGGCCGACGAGGCGGTCGCGGCGATCCGAGAGGAGCGCCCGAACGCGGTCCTGCTCGGCCAGAGCTTCTTCTTGTTCCCGTATCCGCTCCGCGAGATCGCGGAAGCGGCCCACGCCGTCGACGCCCTCGTCCTCTACGACGCCTCCCACGTCCTCGGACTGATCGCGGGCGGAGAGTTCCAGGATCCCCTCCGCGAGGGGGCCGACGTCGTCTTCGGCAGCACGCACAAGTCGTTCCCCGGGCCGCAGGGAGGGCTCCTCGTGACCGACCGCGCGGACCTCTTCGGCCAGATCGACCCGGCTCTCGTCTGGCGGGTCTTCGACAACGCGCACTGGAACCGGATCGCCGGGCTCGCCCAGACGCTGCTCGAGCTCGAACGCGTCGGCCCGGAGTACGCGCGGACGGTCGTCGCCAACGCCCGCGCGCTCGGCCGGGCGCTTTCCGACCGCCAGGTCCCGCTGGTCGCCGAGGCGGACGGGTTCACGCGGTCGCACCAGCTCCACCTCGACCGGCCGCGCCTGCGGGCCGAAACGGGGGTCGGCGCGGGGGCCCTCGCACGCCGCCTCGAGCGGCAGCGGCTGCTGATCGACCTCGTCGGACGCATCGGGACGGCCGAGGTCGCCCGGTGGGGCCTCACCCCGGACGACATGCCCCGCCTCGCCGAGCTGATCGTGCGCGGCGGGGTCCGGCGCGAACGGGTCGGCCCCGAGGTCCTCGCCTGGCGTCGGACCTTCCGCACGCTCCGGTTCGCCTGACGCGCGCAGGGTCGATGCTCGGGCGGCTCGCGATCACCGGGACCCCGGGGACGGGGAAGAGCTCCGTCGCGGCGCGCCTGGGGCGGTCGGCCCACGCCGTCGAGGTCGCCGAACTCGCGGAGCGCACGGGCACCGGGCGACGGACGCGGCGGGGACTCGAGGTCGACCTCGTTCGCCTGCGGGCCGCGCTCCGCCGTTCCCACGGCTGGGGGGACGCTCGGGTCGTGGTCGGACACCTTTCGCACCTTCTGCCGGTCCGCGACGTGGTCGTGCTCCGGTGCCATCCCCGCGAGCTCGCCCGCCGCCTCCGCCTCGCGCGCCGGGGCACGGTACTCGAGCGCCGCGAGAACGTCCTCGCCGAAGCGCTCGACGTCGTCCTCGCGGAGGCGGTCCGCCCCGGCCGGCGCGTGTGGGAGGTCGACACGACGGGCCGCACGGTCGGCGCGGTCGCCCGAGACGTCGGCCGACTCCTCGCGCGGCGCGGCCGGCCGTCGTATGGCCGGGTCGACTGGCTCTCCGACCCCGAAGTGACCGCTCATCTTTTGGACCGGGGGCCGTAACGACCTCCGATGGTGCTCGAGGGGTACCGCGCCCGGGTCGCCCCGTACCTCGAGCGTCTCGCGCGTCCGTGGCTCGGCTGGGCGCCCAACCGCTTGAGCTGGCTCGCGTTCGGCCTCACGGTCGCGGGCGCCGCGGTCGCCGCCCTCGTGCGGTGGACGACCCCGCTCCTCTTCCTCGCGGTGGCGGTCCTGATCGTCCTCGGCGGCACGTTCGACGTGCTCGACGGCGAGGTCGCCCGCCGGACCGGCCGCTCCTCGGTCCGGGGCGACTTCCTCGACCACGTTCTCGACCGGTACGCGGACGTGATCCTCGTCGTCGGGATCGCGGTCTCGGGGTACGCGAACCCGATCGTGGCGTTCCTCGCGCTCGCGAGCCTTCTGCTCACGAGCTACATGGGCACGCAGGCGCAGGCCGTCGGCCAGGGGCGCCTCTACGCGGGGCTCCTCTCCCGCGCCGACCGGCTCGTCGTCCTCGCGCTCGCCGCGTTCCTCGAGTTCGACTGGTCGCTCCCGTGGCCGTGGGCGCCGGGCGCCCCGTGGTCCCGGTTCCACGTCGGCGGCATCGCGTTCACGGTGATCGACGTCGCGTTCGTCTACTTCGTCATCGCGGGCCAGTGGACGGCGTTCGCCCGCGCGCGCCGGGTCTACCGCGGTCTTCGGGAAGCGTAACTCCCGCGTCCGCGGCTCCCTCGCCCCGGTCGGGGAGGACGCCCCCGCGGATCCGGTAGTACTGGAGCGGGTGGCGCAAGTACGCCTCGAAGCAGAGCGGGTCCCGCGCCCGGTCCGCCGGAGCGGCGGCGAGGGGGTCCCCGTCGCGCGCGCAGAGCCCGTGCGTGCGCAGCGTCTCGCACTCGGGCGGTTCGTACCCCCGGCCCCCGTCCTTGAGCGTGATGTGCTCGACCTGGTAGCGCGTGATCGACTCGTCGAAATCCGGCGCGCCGCGGTACGCGTCGACGATCGTCTCGGGGTCGGCGCCGGCCCGGTGGAGGAACGCCGCGAGGCCGAACCGGCCGGCGTGGGAAAGGTTCTCCCCCGCCTGGAGCGTGCGCTGCATGCGGCGGATGCACGGCGGGAAGGCGCCGGGGCGCCATCCGGCCCCCCCGAGGCCGACCCGGGCGACGGGAGCCGGGGTCCGCAGGGCGACCTCGGCGAGGAACTCGACCTCGCCGGCGCGCACCGCCCGGACGACCTCCTCCCCGAGCGGGAGCGGGACCGCGAGGCGGGCGCGCACTGCCTCCTGGAGGAGGCGGGCGGCGCGCACGGCGGTCACGCGCACCGAACCGTGGGCGACCGCTTGCCGCGCGAGCCGGAACTCTGCTTCGCGGATCGGGGTCGCGAGCCGGACGTAGTCGACGAGCGAGAACGCGACCGACCCGTCGGCCGGTTCGAGGGAGAAGCCGAGGCGTCGGGCGACCTCCGCGAGCTCGTCGACGGGGACGCCCGAGAGCCGCCCGTAGCTGCGCTTCGCCTCCGCGACCGCGAAGCGGCGGAGCGTCGCGGCCGACGGCGCGGCGGAGAGGACGATC
>JAJZGO010000025.1 GCA_021798415.1 Thermoplasmata archaeon
GGCGGCGGGTCGTCCGCGGGACGGATGAGCCGCGCCGACCGCGTCCTCGAGACGGGCGAAGCCGAGTTCGTCGAGCCGGCCGGAAAGGTCCCGGCCGATCCGGCCGAAGACGCCGATGCCGTCGAACGTCACGGCCGTCCCGATCTCGACCGCGCGCGCACCCGCCATGACGTACTCGAGGACGTCCTCGGCGCTCGAGATCCCGCCGACGCCGATCACGGGGATCTTCACGCGCTCGAAGATCTGCCAGACGCAGGCCAGCCCGACCGGCTTGATGGCCGCCCCGCTCAGCCCGCCGAGGCCGTGCGCGAGCACCGGTCGCCGCAGGCGCACGTCGATCGCGAGCCCGCGCAGGGTGTTGATCGCGCTCACCGCCGCGGCGCCTCCGCGCTCCGCCGCGGCCGCGAGGCCCGCCGGGTCGGAGGTGTTCGGGGTGATCTTCGCGATGACGGGGAGCGTCACCTCCGAGGTCACCGCCCGAACGATCCGCTCCACATCGGCGGGGTCGCTGCCGACCTCCGTCCCGTAGCCCTCCGCGTGCGGACAGCTCAGGTTGAGCTCGATCGCGACCACGCCGGTCGTGGCGATACGTCGGGCGAGGCGGGCGAACTCGCCGGCGTCGCCGCCGAAGACCGACCCGATGACGGTCGCTCCCTGCGCGCGGGCCGCCGCGATCTCGATCGGGTACTCCTCGATTCCCGGGTTCGGAAGGCCCATCGCGTTGAGGAGGCCCCAGCGGTCGTACGTCTCGACGGTCGGGTTCGGATACCCTCGACGGGGCTCCGACCCGATCGACTTGGTGATGACGCCGCCCGCCCCGGCGGCCCAAGCGCCGGCGAGCGAGTCGCCGCTCTCGCCCCAGACGCCGGAGGCGAGCAGCAACGGGTTGCGCAGGGGGATCCCCCCCAGTCTCACCGCAAGGTCGGCCACGAACTCCGGCCACGGGTGTTGGCCTTAAATCGGCTCGCTCCGATGGTCGGTCGATGCATCTCGACCGCCTGACCGATGCCGCCCGGACCTCGCTCGAAAAGGCGTTCCAGCGCGCCGCCGAACAGCGGCACCCGTCCGTCGAGCCCGAGCACCTGCTCGCGAGCCTCCTCGAGGCCGCGGACGGTCCCGTCGCCGCGCTCCTGGCCATGCTGAAGGTACCGATCGACCGGATCCGGGCCCGGCTCGACGACCGGAGCCGCGCTCTGCCGACCGCCGACCACGTGGCCCCGTCCGACCAGTATCTCTCCCGGAGCCTCACCCAGGTCCTCGACGCCGCCGAGGCCGAGGCGGAAGAGCGCCGCGACCGCTACACGACGGTCGACCAGCTCCTGCTCGGCTTGCTCTCGGTCGCGTCGCCCGCGCGGGAGGTGCTCGAAGAGTTCGGGGTGCGCCGTGCCGCCGTCGAGGGGGCGCTGCGCGAGTTGCGCGGCTCGGACCAGCCGGTCGAGAGCCGAGGCGAGGAGGCCCGGTACCAGGCGCTCGAGAAGTACGGCAAGGACCTGACCGCCCTCGCCCGCGACCGCAAGCTCGACCCGGTGATCGGACGCGATGACGAGATCCGCCGGGTCGTCCAGATCCTTTCCCGCCGGACGAAGAACAACCCGGTCCTGATCGGCGAGCCGGGGGTCGGGAAGACCGCCGTCGTGGAAGGGCTAGCGCTCCGGATCGCGACCCGCGACGTTCCCGACTCCCTCCGGGACAAGCGGATCGTCGCGCTCGACCTCGGCGGTCTGCTCGCGGGAGCGAAGTTCCGCGGGGAGTTCGAAGAGCGCCTCAAGGCGGTGCTCAAGGAGGTCGAGCGCTCCGAGGGCCAGGTCTTGCTGTTCATCGACGAGCTCCACACGCTCGTGCGGGCCGGCGCGACCGAGGGAGGGGCCCTCGATGCGTCGAACCTCCTCAAACCGGCGCTCGCGCGCGGGACCCTGCACTGCATCGGTGCCACGACCACCCAGGAGTACCGCAAGTACATCGAGAAGGACGCGGCCCTCGAGCGGCGCTTCCAGCCGGTCCCGGTCGCCGAACCCTCGGTCGAGGACACGATCTCGATCTTGCGCGGGCTCAAAGAGCGCTACGAGCTCCACCACGGCGTCCGCATCCGGGACGCGGCGCTCGTGGCGGCGGCGACGCTCGCCGCTCGCTACATCTCGGACCGGCACCTCCCCGACAAGGCGATCGACGCGGTCGACGAGGCCGCGTCGATGGTCCGGCTCACGCTCGATTCCCGACCGAGCGAGCTCGACCAGCTCTCTCGCCGCATCCGCCAGCTCGAGATCGAGCGGACCGCCCTCCAGCGGGAGAAGGACCCCTCGAGCAAGGAGAGGCTCCGCCAGCTCGAGAAGGAGCTTTCGGGGCTTCAGGAGCGGGAGACCGCGCTTCAGGCGCGCTGGAAGAAGGAGAAGGAGCAGGTCGAGCGGCTCCGGGCCCTTCGGGCCGAGCTCGACCGTGCGAAGGCGGACGAAGCTCAGGCCGAGCGGGCGGGCGACCTCGAGGCGGCCGCGCGACTGCGCTACGGGACCGTGCCCGACCTTCAGAAGCAGGTCGACGCGCTCACGAGGGCGACCGAGGGCCGACCGGGCGATGCGCTCCTCCGCGAGGAGGTCAGCGAGGAGGACGTCGCGCTCGTCGTCTCGAAGTGGAGCGGGGTACCGGTCAACCGGATGCTCGCCGGTGAGACCGACCGGCTCCTCCGCATGGAGGAGACGCTCCGCGAGCGCGTCGTCGGCCAGGACGAGGCGGTCGCCGCGGTGGCGAAGGCCGTGCGCCGCTCGCGCAGCGGCCTCGGGGACCCGAACCGGCCGATCGGGACGTTCCTCTTCATCGGTCCGACCGGGGTCGGGAAGACCGAGCTCGCGAAGGCCCTCGCCGCGTTCCTCTTCCACTCCGAGAAGGCGCTCGTTCGCGTCGACATGAGCGAGTACATGGAGAAGCACACGGTCGCGCGCCTCGTCGGCGCCCCCCCCGGCTACGTCGGCTACGAGGAGGGCGGGCAGCTCACGGAGGCGGTGCGCACGCGGCCGTACACCGTCATCCTCTTCGACGAAGTCGAGAAGGCGCACGCCGACGTCGTCAACGTCCTGCTCCAGCTGATGGACGACGGCCGCCTCACGGACGGACAGGGTCGGACGGTCGACTTCCGCAACACGCTCGTCATCCTGACGAGCAACCTCGGCTCGGAGCTCCTGGGCGAGGCGACCACCGACGACGCGCGACGAAAGGTGCTCGAACCGGTCCTGCGCGCGAGCTTCCGCCCCGAGTTCCTGAATCGGCTGGACGAGGTCGTCATCTTCCACGGACTCACCGAGCGGGAGATCGCCGCCATCGTCGACCTCCAGCTCGTCCAGGTCGAGGCGCGGCTCAAGGAGCGTCGGATCCGCCTCACGGCCTCGGACGCCGCGAAGGCGCGTCTCGCGCACGTCGGCTTCGACCCCCAGTTCGGGGCCCGGCCCCTCAAACGGACGATCCAGCGTCTCGTCGTCGACCCCCTCACGACGAAGATCCTCGCGGGGGAAGTCCGCGACGGGAGCACGGTCCGCATCGACGAACGGGACGGCGATATCGTCCTCGCCGTCACCGGCGCCCGCGGGGGAGGGAAGGACGCGTGACGCGGGGCGTGACCGTCGCGATCGTCGGTGCGCCCGACATCGCGAAGGAGCTCGGAAAGAAGGGCACCGCCTCGGACCTCACGCTCTACAACACCGTCCACGACGACGCGGCGATCACGCTCGTCGAGCCGACCCAGTTCCCCGAGAAGTTCCCGCCGCTCCTCACCGCGCTCGCGATGGCGGACCACTGCCTCCTCGTCGTGCCCGAGCTCTCCCGCCCCGTCGCGGAGACGATCGCGACCGTCGAGCTCCACGACCTTCCGACGACCGTCGTGCTCGGCGCGTCGGTCGGCGACGCGGAGGTCGGCCGCGCCTTCAAGGGAAGCCGGCTCGCGACGGTGCCCCGCGTTCCGCTCGACTTCCCTCGTCTGCGCGACCTGGTCGATGGCCTCGAGTCCCGCACCGCCGACGGTCCGGTCCGCGTGCCGATCGACCACGCCTTCCCGGTGAAGGGCGTCGGAGCGGTCGCTCTCGGAGTGGTCCGTCGCGGCGTCCTTCGAGCCCACGAACGGCTCCGGCTCTACCCGACGCCGAAGACGGTCGAGGTCCGCTCCCTCCAGGTCCACGATATCGACCGCAAGGAGGCGAACTCGGGCGAGCGGGTCGGCGTCGCCCTGAAGGGCGTCGAAGCCGACGAGATCTCCCGCGGCCAGACGCTGGCCCCCGACGGGTCGCTCGTCGACGGAGCCACGGTCGCCTTCGGTCCGTTCGAACGGTGCCGGTACTACCGGGGGGATGCGGGGCCGGGCGCGCAGCTCCACCTCGCGCTCGGCCTGCAGGTCGTACCGACGACCCTCGACGAGCTCTCCTCGACGGGAGCGCGCGTCACGGCGGACCGCCCGGTCGTCGGTGCGCCGGGGGATGTCGGGTACCTCCTCGACCTTTCGGTGCCCACCGGTCCGCGCCTCTTCGCCCGCGCCGTCGTGCGCTCCGCCGCGGCGTCGCCGTAACCGCGGGGAGCATCGATCGCCCGGGCCGAACGGCCCGCGCGAGGCTCGAGGGGTTCGGGCGACCCCGCTCAGGCGAACATCGTGACGGACTCCTTGCGGAGCTCTTCCTCGCCGACGACCTTCTCGACCGCCCGGTCGAAGTCGGCCGCGGTGACGCTGTCGCGCTCTTCGCGGATGGCCCACATCCCGGCCTCGGTGCAGATCGCCCGGATGTCGGCCCCGGTGGCGCCCTCGCAGCGGGAGGCGAGCGCCTCGAAGTCGACCGTCTCCCGGATCGCCATACCGCGGGAATGGATCTTGAAGATCTCCGCCCGTCCGACGAACGTCGGTACCGGGATCTCGATGATCCGGTCGAACCGTCCGGGGCGCAGGAGCGCGTCGTCGAGGATGTCCGGTCGGTTGGTCGCCGCGATGATCTTGACGTTCGCCAGCGGCTCGAACCCGTCCATCTCGGCGAGGAGCTGCATGAGGGTGCGCTGGACCTCCCGGTCCCCGCTGGTCGCGACCTCGAGGCGCTTCGCGCCGATCGAGTCGACCTCGTCGATGAAGATGATCGTCGGGGCCTTTTCGCGCGCGAGCTGGAAGAGCTCGCGGACGAGGCGGGCGCCCTCGCCGATGTACTTCTGCACGAGCTCGCTGCCGACGAGCCGGACGAACGTCGCGTTCGTGTGGTGCGCGACCGCCTTCGCGATCATCGTCTTGCCGGTGCCGGGCGAACCGATCAGGAGCACGCCCTTCGGGGGGTCGACGCCGACCTTCTTGTAGAGGTCGGACCGCAGGAGCGGGTACTCGACTGCCTCGCGGATCTCGCGGACCTGCTCGTAGAGCCCGCCGATGTCCTGGTAGGTGACGTTCGGCTTGTCGACGATCTCGCTCGCGGTCACGAGCGGGTCGAGCGACGCCGGAAGGACGCCCATCACGGCGAGGGTCTGCTTGTTGAGCGCGACGCGGCTCCCTACGGTGATCTTCCCGTGCTCGACGGTCTCGGCGGAATTGACCACGAAGTCCGGGCCGGTCGACGACTTGACGATCACCCGGCCGTCGGTGAGGACGTCCCGTACGCTCCCGACGATGAGCGGAGGGTAGCGCAGGCGGTCGAGTTCGGTCTTGAGGCGCTTGACCTCCCGCTGGAGCCGGAGGATCTCGGCCTCCATGTAGTGGCGCTCGCTCTCGACGCGCTTGATCGCCTCCGCGAGCTGGGTGTTCCGCAGCTCGAGGAAGTTGACCCGGTCGAACGCGTCGTGGGGGGTCGCGGGAGCTTCCGGTTCGCTCATGGGGTTGCTTGTGTAGACACCGGCGTGACGAATCGAGCAAACTTAGAACAAGCCCGCTTATAAGTAGTCGTTACGCCGACGGGCACTACGGTGCCGATGAGGTCCGACCGCGTGCGACGAACGGCGGCGTTCGCCCCCGGTCACGTCACGGGCATCTTCGCGCCCCGTACCGACGCGCGGGACCCGCGGGAGCGCGGCTCCGTCGGAGCCGGCGTCGTGCTCGAGCTCGGCGTTCGGGCGCTCGCGGTCCACCGACCGGCGGGCCCGCGACGGCTCCGCGTCACGGGCGACGTGACCGAGCCCCTCGGAATCTCGCTCGAGGTCGCCCGCCGCCTCACCGCGACCGTTCCCGGAAGCGTGACGGTCCACCTCCGGCACGACCTCCCCATCGGTCAGGGGTTCGGCACGAGCGCGGCCGGGGCGACGGCCACGGCGCTCGCGCTGTCGCGCCTCGTCGGTCACCCGCGCGCCGACGCGCTCGCGACCGCCCACCTCGCGGACCTGTTCGGAGGGGGCGGTCTCGGGGGCGTCGCGGCGATCCTGGGCGGCGGCCTCGAAGTGCGGGTCCGCCCCGGAGTCCCCCCGTGGGGCGAGGTCCGCCACGCCCCGTTCGTCCCGCCGCTCCTCGTCGGGGTGGTCGGCGACCCGATACCGTCCCCCGACGTCCTCGGCGACCCTCGGCACCTGCGTCGGGTCGCCGAAGCGTGCTCGGGCTGGGAGAGGCTCGTCGCCGACCCATCCCCCGCGACGTTCTTCGATCTGAGCGAGCGGTTCACCGACCGCGTCGGTCTTGCCGGGCCCCGCCTGCGCGCGGTCCTGCGGGGCTTGCGGCGAACGAACACGCGGGCCGCCCAGGCCATGTTCGGCGGGTCGTTCGTGGCTCTTCCCGAGGGCCCGGCCGCGCGCCGCGCGGCGGTCGCCTGGCTCGCGCGGGCCGGCGTGCGTGCGGTCGAGGTGCGCGCCGCCGGACGAGGCGCTCGGGTCCTCGGACCGGCGACCGGCACCCGCTCGCCGCAATCCTTTTAGCGAGAGGGCCGTCTTCGCCGCGCCCATGACGAGGAAACCGGCCCGCATGTACCGTAAGGTCGAGGGCCAGGTCTACACCCGCCGGGAGTACATGGGAGGAGTTCCGAACTGCCGCATCACGCAGTTCGACACCGGCAACCTCCGCGAGGAGTTCCCGCTCAGCCTGACGCTCGACACCGAGGAGGCGGCCCAGGTCCGCGACATCGCGCTCGAGGCGGCCCGCGTGAGCGCGGTCCGCGTCCTCGAAAAAGCGGCGCCGAACCAGTTCCACCTCAAGGTCCGACGCTACCCGCACCAGATCCTGCGCGAGCACAAGATGGCGATGGGGGCCGGCGCCGACCGTATCTCGTCCGGCATGCGGGGCGCGTTCGGCAAGCCCGTCGGCCACGCGGTGCGCGCCGAGATCGGTGCGTCCCTGCTGACCGTCTATACGACGACGGCGCACCTTGCCGACGCGCGCGAGGCCCTGCGCAAGGCGGCCCACAAGCTGCCGGTGCCGACCCGGGTCACCGTCATCGAGCGGGCGTCGTAGCCGCCGGCCGGACCACGAGCACCGGGCACGGTGCGTGGTTGACGAGGGCCGTCGACACGCTTCCGAGGAGGATGCGACGCGCGGTGGAGAGCCCCCGCGAACCGACCACGAGGAGGTCGGTCGGGTGTTCCTCGAGGTGCGAGAGGATCTCGTCCACGATGACCCCTTCGTCGCAGACCCCGGTGACGCTCGTCAGCCCGGCGGACTCGGCCGTGCGGATCGCGGTCTCGACGATCTCGCGGTAGCGGGCCAGCTCGCTCTCCGGCACCGCCGTGGGCACGTACGGTTCGCCGGACGTGACGTACACCGGGACGAGCGGCGCGATCGCGAGGATGACGAGGCTGCTGCCGTAGTGTTTGGCGAGGTCGATCGCGTAGTCGAAGGCGGCCGCCGAGTTCGGCGAGCCGTCGAGCGCCACGGTGATGCGGTTGAGGGGGACCGGCGTCACGGCGGAGCGAAGGGGCGACCGATACATCTCCGTTGCGCCCCGCCGACCGTCCGCGAGACGTTCGACGGTCGCGCGGGTCGCCGCAATGGTTTTTACGGTGGCGCCGTCTAAAGTTGACCCGTAGGTGTCCACCGTGCCTCCCTCCTGCACGAACTGCGGCGGAAGCGACTTCGTCTGGGTCAACGACCTCAAGACCGGCTCGATCGGCGGTGGCTCGCTGTCGATCCGTTCCCGCGGCGAGCTCTCGCTCGGCACCCGCATCTGCCGCGGCTGCGGACACGCCGACCTCTTCCTCAAGGACCCGTCGATCCTGAGAATGCCGCACACGTGGCGTCCGGGGGAGTTCGTCCCGATCGCTCCGCGGCCGGCGGCGCCGCCTCCCCCAGCACCGATGACCCCTCCCGCACCGCCGGCGCCCGTTGCCGCCCCGGCGACGCCCACCCCGCCCCCGGCTCCCGAAGCGCCTCCCCCCTCCTCCGGCGCTCCGCCGGTCGTCGCGGAGGAACCGGCGGCCGTGGCGCCTCCCCCGCCCGAGCCTGCTGTGTCGACGGACTCCCCCGCTGCGCCGGAGTCCCCGGCAACCTCCCCCCCCGACGAGACTCCACGGAAGAAGTCACCGCGGCGTCGCACCCCCAAGGGGTAGGTCCCGGACCGCGCCGACGGGTCGTGGGCCCACGGCGCCGGCCTTCGCCGAGCGACCGCCGGTCGCCGCGCCGCCCCTATCGCCGTAGGCGGGGGTCGAGGGCGTCCCGAAGGCCGTCCGAGAGGAAGTTGAGCGAGATCGTGTAGAGGAACACGACAAGGCCCGGGATCGCGAGCTGCCACCAGGGGATCACGCACGCGCCGACCTGGCACGACGTGAGGAACCCCGTGAGGTCGGTGACGGAGAGCGCCGTGAGCGCGCCCCATTCGGGGAAGTACTGGCTCGGGAGGAGCTGGAAACCGAGGAAGTTGATGGTCGCGATCGCGAGCGGGACGGTCCCGACGTCGAGGGAGACCTGGATCCAGACAGGGTAGGTGCTGTTCGGGAGGATGTGCCGTCGCAGGATCGTCAGCGGCCGGGCGCCGCTCGCGCGGGCGGCCTCGACGTACTTCTGCTCCCGAACGACCAGGACCTGCCCCCGAACGACGCGGGCGTAGAACGGCCACCAGGTGATCACGAACCCGATGAGGAGGAGGACGAGACGCGTGTTCGCGGTCGAGAGGCCGAGGATCGACTTGAAGTCCGGATAGAGCACCGCGACGAAGATGATGATGAGCAGGAGCCCGGGGATGCTCAGGAAGACGTCGACGATCCGCATCACGACCTCGTCGACGACCCCGCCAGCGTAGCCGGAGATCCCGCCGAGGGTGAGCCCGATCGCCGCTCCGCTCCCGACGACGATCGCGGAGATCAGGAGCGACCAGTCGGAGCCGCGCAGGATCCCCGTGTAGATGTTGTAGAAGTACGGGATCCCGGGATTCAAGGTCAGGGAGCCGAACGGCAGCGGACCCGTCGACAACGTCCCGAGCGATAGGGTGGGGGCCACGATCGACGGGAAGCCGGCGGGGGTCTGGTAGCAGCCGGGACCCGGCGGCAACGAACCGGTCGGAAACGTGCAGACCGCGGGAATCCCCGGAAGGCAGTCGCTCGGGGAGCCGTTCAGCTGGTTCGTCGCGCAGTACTGCGTGAGCTGGTAGTACGGGATCGGTTGAGTGAGGGCGTAGAGCGCCACCGCGACGAGCCCGATCAGGACCGCGAGGCCGATCAGCGCCAGGGTGTTCTGCCGCAGGATGTACCAGGTCCGCTGCCACTGCTCGACCTGGGGGTTCCGGCGACCGGGTCCGGTGCCCGGCACCGCGCCGCGTTTCGACCGGCGCAGGGCCCGGGGTTTCATGGGTGCGTGCGGCAGCTCCCGACGGCCCCACGCGGTGGATGCGGACCGGCGGCGCCGAGCGCGTCCGGCCCGCGCCGAGGAGAGTAGCGGGGCATGGATTTGAACCATGGATCTACGGGTTATGAGCCCGTCGGGATTTCAGGACGGGCGGCGACAGCCGACCGCTTTCCTGACTACCCTACCCCGCTGCGGGCGCACCGAGGAGGACGGGCTATTTAGGCCCTCTCCCGGAACGCCTCAGCGGCCCCGCTCGCTCCGCTCAGTGGGAACCGCTCAGGTCGTCGCGCTCGCGACGGAGGAGGCGGTCCCATTCGGCCCGGACCTCGGACTGGAGACGGGCGGCGTCCTCGGCACCGAGGTGGCGGAACCGCCCCTGGGCGGCGAGGTACTCGGTGACCGGCTTCAGCTCGCCGGTCTTGCGGGTGATGCGCAGGCGGCCGTCGACGACCTCGTAGAGCGGGAAGATCCCCGAGTCGGTCGCGAGGCGACCGAGGGCGATCGTCTCCGCCGAGTCGAACTTCCAGCCCGGTGGGCAAGGCGCGAAGATGTGGAAGAACCGGGGTCCCTCGATCGACCGGGCGCGCTCCACCTTGCGGTCGAAATCTTCCGGGAAGCTCGGGTTCAGCGTCGCCGCGTAGGCCGGACGATGGGCGAGGACGATCGCCATCACGTCCTTCTTCGGCTCCGGCTTTCCACGGACGCCTTCCCCGACCGGGGTCGTGGTCGTCCACGCCCCCCGCGGGGTCGCGCCGCTGCGCTGGACGCCCGTGTTCATGTACGCCTCGTTGTCGTACATCACGTAGATCGCGTTCGTCCGCCGCTCGAGCATCCCGCTGAGCGACTGGAGCCCGATGTCGACGGTCCCGCCGTCCCCCGCGAAGCCCACGACCTCGACGTCTTTGAGGTGCATCGCGTCGGCCGCGGCGCGCAGGCCCGAGACCGACGCCCCGGTCGCCTCGATCGGGTTGTCGAGCACCGCGACGCCGAGCGCGGTGGTCGGGTACGGCGTGGCGATGACCGTCCAGCAGCACGCCGGTATCGAGAGGATCGTCCGGGGCCCGAGGCCCTTCAATAGGAGACGCATCGCGAGCGCCGGGCCGCACCCCGGGCACGCCGCGTGCCCCGAGTACATCAGCTCCTGGGCCGGGATCGTGAGCTTAGCCATCGGCCTTCACCTCCTCCTCGATATCCTCCCAGTGCGTCGCCGGCGCCTCGCCCGAGAGGAGCGTCTCGAACATCCGCCGCACCTCGTGCGGCGTGACGTCCCGGCCGCCGATGCCGGCGAGGAAGCTCGTGAGCTCCGGGCGGTTCGCCGCGGTGTAGAGCGCGGCGGAGACCTCGGTCGCCGCCGGGCCCATCCGCCCGAACGTGAACGACCGGTCGACGACGCCGATACGGGCGACGTCCCGTACGAGCCCGCGGAGCTCGTCGTCGGGGAACGGTCGGAAGACGCGCAGCTTGGCGAGCCCGACCTTCCGCCCCTCCGCCCGCAGGTCGTCGACGACACCGCGCGCGGTCGTCGTCAACGTGCCCATCGTCACGAGGATCACGTCGGCGCCCTCGGTCCGGTACGTCGGCAGCGGCCCGCCGAGGTCGCGCCCGACGAGCGCGAGGTACTCCTGCTCGACGCGCGGGAGCACCTCGCGAACCCGCTCCATCGCGGCCCCGACGTCCTGGCGGAAGTCGACGTAGTGGTCCGGCCCGGTGAACGACCCGAGCCGGGTCGCTCGGCCCGGCGCCAGGACCGCGTGCGGCTCGCGTCGGGGGAGGAACGCGTCCACGGTCGCCGGGTCCGGCACGTCGACCGGCTCGACGGTGTGCGAGAGGTAGAACGCGTCCTCGGTGACCATGACCGGCAGGCGAACGTCGCGGTGCTCGGCGAGGCGGTACGCCTCGAGGACCGTGTCGAGGACCTCCTGGTTGCTCTCGGCGTAGAACTGCACCCAGCCCGTGTCGCGCTGCGACATGGTGTCGGCGTGGTCCGCCCCGATGTTCCACGGCGGCGCGACGGCCCGGTTCACGACCCCCATCACGATCGGGGCCCGCATCCCGGACGCCCAGTGAAGGAGCTCGTGCATCAAGAGGAGGCCTTGGCTCGACGTCGCGGTGTACGTCCGAGCGCCGAGCGCCGCCGCGCTGACGCAGACCTGGAGGGCGCTATGCTCCGACTCGACCTTCACGTACTGCGCGTCGAGCTCGCCCGACGCGACGAACTCCGCGATCTTCTCGACGATCGACGTCTGAGGCGTGATCGGGTACGCCGAGATCACCTGCGCGCGCGCGAGCAGGGCGGCGTACGACTGGGCGTAGTTCCCCGAGAGCACCTTCATCGTCATCCTCGCCCTCCTCTCCTCAAGCCTCCGCGACCATCTCGATCGTCTTCGGCGGGCACTCGGCGGCGCAGATCCCGCAGCCCTTGCAGTACTCGAGCCGGATCCGGGGGAACCCGTCCGCGCCGAGTTCGACCGCGGCGTCGGGGCAGAACTTCCAGCAGAAGTTGCACTTCGTGCACCGGTCGAGATGGATCACCGGCGTGAAGGTCCGCCACGCCGCCGTATGGATCACCTCGCTCGAGACCGAGGCGACCGGTCCCTCCGGGTGGGCGAGCGGGGCGGGCACGGCGAACGTGGCCGGTACCGGGGCCGCGGCTGCCGGGTCGGCGTTCCGAACCCCGAGGTATCCGTCCCGGGCCGCCCGATGGTTCTCGGCGGGTCGCGCCGGAACGAACTGCTCGACCGCCCGTCCGAGCGCCTCGAGCGTGACGACCCCGGTCGCTCGCGCGAGCGCGCCGAGGACGGCGGTGTTGACGATCGGCAGCATCGCGGTCCCGAGGCCGTGGGCGAGCGCGATGCGGGTCGCGTCGACGCTCGCCCGGCGGACCCCGGGCGGTGCGGCGAGCTCCTCCGCCCGCCGGGGCGTGTTCACGAGGAGGAGGCCGCCCGGCGCCAACCCCTCCGTGACCGGAGTGGTTCGCAGGAGGCCGGGGTCCAGGACGACCACGACGTCGGGCCGGGTGATCGACGTCCGGAGGCGGATCGGGCGGTCGTCGATCCGCGTGAACGCCGTCACGGGCGCCCCCCGACGCTCGACACCGAAGAACGGGAAACTCTGCGGGATCTTGCCGTCCAGGAAGGCGGCCTGGGCGAGCAGCTCGGAGGCGACGACCGTGCCCTGACCCCCGCGTCCGTGGAAGCGGATCTCGATCATCGCCCTCACCGACCCGAACGAGCCCGGGGAGAATTGATGAAGCGGGCGTCAGTTGGGGTTGACCCTGCGGCCGGCGAGCTCGTTTCGGTGAGGACGCACCGTTCCGGAGCCGGGGGGCTCGCCGGAGAGCGGCCCCGGTCCGGGGCGAGGATCCCGCGGACGAACGAGCGGAAGAGCCGAGCGGCCTCGCTCGCCCGGACCGTTGTCGCGGGCGAAAACGGCCGGCACGGAGAAGCTCTAAATCGCGACCGGTCCCATGGGGCGACATGGTCGGGATCCGCGCGCTCAAGAAGATCTGGATGGACGGACGCCTCGTCGACTGGGCGGACGCGAAGGTCCACGTGCTCACGCACGGGCTTCACTACGGATACTCGATCTTCGAGGGGATCCGGTCCCACGACACCCCCAAGGGGCCGGCGATCTTCCGGCTGAAGGAACACATCGAGCGGTTCTCGAACAGCGCCAAGGTCTACCGGATGAAGCTACCCTACTCGGCGGCCGAGGTCGAGCGGGCGTGCGTCGACCTGGTCCGGGCGAACGGCGTGCCGGCGGTGTATCTGCGTCCGGTCGCCTTCTCCGGGTACGGGGAGATGGGTCTCGACCCGACGAAGAGCCCGATCCAGGTCGCGGTCGCCGCGTGGGAGTGGGGAGCCTACCTCGGGGCCGAGGGCCTCGAGCACGGCGTGCGAGCGACCGTCTCGAGCTGGGTGCGGATGGACTCGCGTTCGCTACCGCCGCAGGCGAAGTGCGCCGCGAACTACGCGAACAGTGCGCTCGCGAAGATGGAGGCGGTGGTCGCCGGGTACGACGAGGCGATCCTCCTGAACTCGCAGGGGATGGTCGCCGAGGGACCGGGGGAGAACATCTTCCGCGTGAAGAACGACATCGTGTCGAGCCCGCCGGCGAGCTCGGGGATCCTGCGCGGGATCACCCGGGACAGCGTGGTGCGGTTCGTAGCGGACGAGGGACTGTCGTTCCTGCGCACGGACTTCACGCGCGAGGAACTGTTCACGGCGGACGAGCTGTTCTACAGCGGGACCGCCGCCGGGATCACCCCGATCCGGGAGGTCGACGGGCGACCGATCGGGAACGGCCGGTACCCGATCACGAAGCGCCTCCAGAAGCGCTACGACGACGCGGTCCGCGGCCGAAGCCCTCAGTACGAGAGCTGGCTCACCTACGTCGCCTGAGGGGGGCCGGGGCCGAGTCGGCCGGACGAGTTCCCGAACCGACGCCGGTCGTCCTACGCCTCGGTCGGGACGACGCGTCGGGCCGAGAACCACGGCCGGCTGGCCCGCGCGACGTAGACGAGGGAGAGGAGCACCGGAACCTCGACCAGGGGTCCGATGACGGACGCGAACGCTTCGGCCGATGCGACGCCGAAGACGACGACGGCGACCGCGATCGCGAGCTCGAAGTCGTTGCTCGCGGCCGTGAACGCGAGCGTCACCGACTTCTCGTAGCCGAACCCGAACCCCCGGCTGGCCAGGAAGGCGAGCGCCCACATCCCGAGGAAATAGGCGAGCAGCGGCGCGACGACGCGCAGGACGGTCAGGGGCAGCGTGGTGATCGAGAGCCCTTGGATGGCGAACATCACCACGACCGTGAAGAGGAGCCCCCAGAGGGTGAGACGGCTCACGCTCGGGGCGAAGCGCCCGTCGTACCACGCGCGACCCTTCCAGCGGCCGAGCCCGACCCGGCTCGCGAGCGCCGCCGCGAGCGGGACCCCGAGGAAGACGAGGACGCTCAGCGCGACGGTCGTGGGATCGACCGCGATCGCCTGCCGCGGCAGATGGAGGGCCGCGGGGAGCACCTCGAGGTAGAAGACCGCCAGCCCGGCATAGGCGAGGATCTGGAAGACCGCGTTGAGCGCGACGAGCACGGTGGCGTACTCCTCGTCCCCGCCCGCGAGCTGGTTCCAGACGAGCACCATGGCGATGCACCGGGCGAGCCCGACCAGGATCACGCCGGTCCTCAGGGCCGGCGCGTCCGGCAGCCACAGCCAGGCGAGCGCGAACATGAACAGGGGGCCGACGATCCAGTTGAGAACGAGGGAGAACACCGTGGGCTTCCACCCGCGGGCGACCTCGCGGACACGGCCGTACCGCACCCGCGCGAGGATGGGATACATCATCAATAGGAGACCGATCGCGATCGGGACCGAGACCGACTGGACCTGCCAGGCCCCGACGGCCGTTCCGATTCCCGGCCAGAGCCGGCCGAGGGCGAGCCCGACCGCCATCGCCGAAATGACCCAGACGGGAAGATACCGGTCGACCGGGTCGAGCTTCCGGACCGGCGTCGCGTTCGCAGAACCCGCCGCGCCCGCTTCGTCGGCGTTCATGGGACCCGCCGATAGGGGACGGAGCGGGAAGCCGCCGGGCGAGGGCCGGCGGCGCGCAGCTCGAGCCCGAGGAGTCGGACCCGTTCCCGGATCTCGTCGCGGACCCGGCGGAACCCCTCGTCATCGAGCCGGGCCGGGTCCGGCAGGGCCCAATCGACGAGGGGGCGGGTCTTCAGGTGCGCGGGGCAGCTCGCGTCGTCGAGACACCCCATCGTGACCCGCACGTCCGCGCGCTCGTCCATTTCGAGCGTCAAGGGCCGCGGGGGGTGGACGGGCGGCTCCACGCCGACCTCTCGCAGCATCGGCCCCGTACGGGGGTTCGGGGCGGTCGACGGCCGGGTCCCGGCCGAGACCGCCCGATACCCGGGCGGAGGGTCCGCGTTGAAGAACGCCTCGGCCATCAAGGAGCGGCAGGCGTTCTCGACGCACAGGAAGAGCACCGTGCGGTCGGCCGGGGTCACACCGACCCCTCCGGCGCTCGCGGGGCCACGAGGCTCCCGGCGATCGGAATCCTGCGGACCATCGTCGGATCGTCCCTCCTCGGTCACCGTACCCCACTTCAACGGTTGAAGCGATTTAACCGTCCGCTACGTACGCCCGAAGTGAACCCGACCCCTCGAGCGCTCGAGTGTCCCTGTCCGCCCGCCGGCATGATCGATATCGTGGGCAAGAAGTGGGCGATCTGCGTCGTGACGTTCCTCGGACGCCACGGCGCCCTGCGGTTCGGCCCGATCCAGCGGTCGTTGCCCGGGGTCAGCCCGGCGACCCTCACGTCGACACTGCGGGCGCTGGAACGGGAGGCGCTCGTCCGACGCGTTCGGGTCGCGAAGGACCTCCGATCGCCTCACGCCTACGAGCTTACCGACGCGGGCGCGACGCTCTACCGCAGCCTCCTGCCGCTCGCGAACTGGCTCCGCCGGGCCTGACCGAAAGGTTGGAGGGATCTTCGCCGAAGCAGGGACCCTACTCTTTGGCGGGGTCGGAGGGGGCGCTTTCGCCGATATCGGTTCCGCGCGCTTTCGGTCGTAGAGACCTGGGGAGGCTCTGGAGCCTCGCAAACCGGTGCCGGGCCCCAAGCGGGTTCGAGCCCATCCCGAGACTTCACGGTCAGATCCTGCCGCTCGAAGCAGGTTGCGGCGAGGAACCCTGACTTGAACCTGGCCTCGACCCTCCGGCGTTTCGTCAGCGCTGGCGCGAGGAAAGCCACACCGAGGTTCGGGTTCAGAAACCGAACGCGTCACCTGCTCGGATCTGAGCGGCTTCCCCGAGACGTTCGGCCCGAGGGGTCTCGGCCCAGCTCAACTCCTCGCGAACTCCGGGGGCTTCGGCGGCCGGGCTCGTCCTCCTCGAGCCGTTTCATCATGCCTGCTGGTTGTTTATGAGGGGGGGAGCGGCTCCCGGGCCGATGAGCGATCCGGTCGTGACGAAGACCCTGGACGTCCCCGGCGGGAAGATCTCCTACGAGGTGGGCGGCCACGGTCGGCCGATCGTACTCCTTCACGAGGGGATCGCGGACCGACGCATGTGGGGTCGCGAGTTCCCGCTCCTGGCGCGCGACCATCGCGTGGTGCGCTACGACCTCCGAGGGTACGGGGGCTCGACGCCTGCGACTTCGGAGTATTCTCCCGTCCGCGACCTCTTGGCCCTCCTTGACCATCTTGGCCTGGCGCGGCCGCTGATCGTTGGCCCCAGCGCAGGGGGGAAGATCGCCCTCGACCTGACTCTGGAGCACCCCGACAAGGTGGGAGCCCTATTGCTCATCGCCCCGGGGTATTCGGGCATGGATTACGACCACGTTCCCGGAGGGAAAGCCACGTTCGAGCGCGACGAGAGGCTCTCCAAGGCGGCGGTCGACGCTTGGGCCGCCGGAAAGCCCGAGGAGGCCACCGAGCACCTCCGGCAGCTCTGGGCCTCTTCGCTCACCGGAAGCGCGCTCGACCTCTTCCGTACGATGGTCCGGGACAATGCGAAGGAAGTCTTCGAGGAGCGTTCTGGCCGATACGAAACGCGCGAAGGAGGGCCCGCCGCGGCTCGGCTGAAGGAGATCCGGGTCCCGACGCGGATCCTGGTCGGAGACCGCGACAACCCCGTGATGCCGCACTGCGCGGACTTCCTGGCGCGAGGGATCGAGGGCGCCAAGGTGCAGCTCGTTCCCGGAGCGGACCACCTCTTGAACCTCTCCCGGCCGGACGCCTTCGACACCGCCCTCCGCGCATTCGTCGGGAGCCTTCCGGGCGCTCGCGAGTAGACGGGGAGAGTCCTCGATGGCCCGGGTCTCGAAAGAGTCTCACGGCGCCCCGAAGGTGGTGCCGACACGTCCTGGGGAGCGTGGTCGTTCGGTGCGTTCCTCGGGCTTTACCTCAAGACCGCTCGCCCCCGACACATGGCCCGCGTTCGCGCGCCTGGTAGAGAAGCACAACGGAATCTTCGGCGGGTGCTGGTGCATCTCGTTCCATCTCGGGCCGGACGAGGGGAAGCGCACGGCCGCCGAGTACCGGGCGATGAAGGAGGCGCGCGTCCGGGAAGGGCGGGCGCACGCCGCGCTCGTCTTCGACGGCCCGGACGCCGTCGGCTGGTGTCAGTTCGGTTCGACCGCCGAACTCCC
>JAJZGO010000134.1 GCA_021798415.1 Thermoplasmata archaeon
GCACGAACTCGACGATCGTCGTGGCGACCTCGTCGGGCGTCGCGTGCGTCGAGTCGACCGTGAGGTCCGGTCGCTCGGTCTCGAGGTCGATCCCGTAGAGCTGACGGTAGCGCCCGCGCTCGCTCGCCTCGCGCTCGCGGACGCGCCGGGCGGCCTCCGCGAGCGGCTGGTGGTCGCGGCCGGCGACCCGGCGCACCCGCTCGTCCTCGGCCGCGGTGACGACGACGTCGTGGACGGGGACCCCGCGCCGTCGGCAGAGCGCCCCCTGGATGCGGCCGTCGAGCAGGCGGCCCGGTACCGCGAGCGACTGCATCGCGGTGTCGAGGTCGCGGTCGACCTCGGGGTGCGTCTCGGCGAACCGACCGAACGCCTCGACGTCGAGCCCGCGCCGTTGGGCTTGCGCGCGGAAGACCTCGCCCGCGGACCGGTACTCGAGACCGAGGCGCTCGGCGGCGAGCCGGCCGGCCGTCGACTTCCCGCTGCCGGGCGGACCCCCGATCGTGACGACCGACCGGGTCACGCCGAGCCCCCGGCCAAGCCGGAGAGACCTTGCTTCTGCACGTACCGCCGCAGCCAGACGTGCTTGAGGATCCGGCGGAAGATCATCGAGAACGGGACGGTGTACAGGCTGAAGATGAGGAACCACCACGGGATCGGGAGGCCGCCCGAATGGCACGACGAGCCCTCGACGTTGCACGTGAGGTCGATGATCGTGCCGCCGAGGCTGATCGTCTGCTGCACCACGTTCGCGTCGGCGATCACGAGGCCGACCCACGTGTAGATGAGGATGAGGAGGAAGTAGGTGATCGCCATCCCCTTGAACTGCGCGATCGAGACCTCGCTCGAGAGGCGCGTGAGGCGCTCCTGGTGGGGCTTGAGCGCCGCGATGCGGTCCTTCTTCCCCGAGCGGACCGCCTCCATCTGGACCTTCCGGAACGCGCTGCTCCACTTCTGGATCTTCGCGGCCTTCACCCAGTCGGTCGTGAAGTTGTAGGCCAGCGCGGTGACGAGCATCTCGACGGCGCCGGCGAGCGCCATCGTGAGGAGGAGGTAGTTCGACGAGAAGCCGATCGCGAGGTAGAGCGGCCCCGAGTGGACCGGGCTCGTGCCGAGGGCCCCTCCGATCTGGTTGCGGGCGTTGGTGTCGATCAGCATCCAAAGCCCGAGCATGCCGAGGAAGACGTAGAGGAACGTGGACAACTTGAAGGCCGGCCGGGGCGGGGCGGTCGAGACCGGGCGCGCCGTCTCCTCGGGGGCCTCGGAGGCCGCGTCCTCGGGCGCCTCGACCTCCTCGTCGTCGTCGTCGGGCTCGGCCGAGGGAAGCGGCGTACCCGCGTCGTCGCTCACTAGCTCTCGCCTCCGAGGAACCGGCGGAGGAGCGGGTTCATTTCCATGAGCTGCTCGCGCCCCATCGCCTCGTAGAGGTTGATGATGATCCCGACCATGAGCAGGACTCCCGTGCCGCTCGCATTGCCCAGCGTCCCGATGAGGTCTGCGCCGGCCGCGAGGGCCCCGACGGCAGCCCCCGAGATCACGGTGATCACGGGGATGTACCGTTCGAGCACGCGACGCAGCACCCGGGGCTCGCGCCGGAACCCCGGGATCTGCATGCCGGACGCCTCGATCTGCCGGGCGACGGCCTCGGGGCCCATGTTGGTCGTCTGGATCCAGAACTTCGCGAAGAGGATCGACCCGCCGACCATCGCGCCGAAGTAGATGGCGACGTGGGCGAGCCCTTGCCAGACGGAGTGGCCGACGAGGAAGCCCTGGTACTGCTGGTAGTTCAGGATCGGCAAAAGCCACGCTTCGAGGCCGTTGACCGTAGAGAGGTAGTACGCCGCCCCTCCGAGCGGCGTCGTCTGGCTCACGCCGAGCCCCTGGGCCGCCACGGCGCTCGCGGGGTACGACCCGATCCACCACTGGTGTCCGAGGAGCGGGAAGTGGACGAGGGTCGGGTTCGTCCAGAGGAGGATCGAGACCATCGAGACGTTCGCGAGGAGCGCGCTCATCAGGATGACCGGGATGTTCGACGCGTAGATCAGGCGCAGCGGGTAGCGGCCGCGCGCGCCGCGCGCCTCGGCGTGGGAGAGCGGGAGCTCGATGCGCGTCGATTCGGTCCAGGCGACGAGGAAGAAGATCGCCGCCGTGCCGACGAGCGCGACGATCGGGTTCGGCTGGCGCAAAAGCACCTGTTCCCAGCCGCCGCTCGCCATCGCACCGGCGCTGTAGTGGGTGAGGAACCAGAACGTCTTCGGGATCGTCCCGCTCGGAGGGTTGGTCGCCGAGATCGCGGCCGACGGGTTCTGGGGGACCCAGTTGAGCGTCCCTTGGATGATCTGCTGGGAGACGCCCGCCGCGATGAAGAGGGAGATCCCGCTGCCGATCCCCCACTTCGAGACGACCTCGTCCATCAGGAAGACGAGGTAACTTCCGAAGACGAGCTGGGCGACGATCACCAGGTTCGCGAGCATGAGACCGTTGCCCGGTGAGGCCGCGCCGAGCGACGAGACGAGCGAGCCGGACGGGGTGAGGTAGCCGTAGACCTGGGGGACCGCCTCGATGAAGATCATCGCGATCACGACGACCTTCTGGGCCCCCTGGTACATGCCCTTGTCTTCGTCGTCGGTGAGGTCGAGGTTGATGATCTTCGCGCCGGTGAACAGCTGCATGATGATCGACCCCGTGACGATCGGGCCGATCCCGAGGTGCATCAGCGTGCCCTGCGCCCCCGCGAGGATCGCGCGGTAGCTCGCGAAGAGGTCGATGACGGTCGCCTGGTCGACCCCGAAGAGGTAGATGTTCGTGAGGAGGAAGTAGAGGAGCAGGATGCCGATCGTCCAGAACATCTTCGTCCGGAAGTGGACGTGGCCCTTCGGCTGGGAGACCGCGGGCATCCTCGACGTGACCGGTTTGAGGCCGTAGAGCTTCGACCGCGACCCGTTGTAGCTCAGGCCGAGGTAGAGGAGCGCGAGGACCGCCGCGACCGCGGCGCCGACGATCCCGAGGGCGATCGGGGTCGGTCGGTCCCAGAACCAGACGACCGAGAGGACGATGACGCCGATGACGAGGAGCGGGAAGGCCCAGCGAGGGTCCCGCGGTATCTCCTCGTCCGCCATGAGATGGTCGCCGAGCCGATGGCCGATTTATATAGTCTACGGCACGCCGGCGGCCGGCGGTTCGCCGGGGGCCTTCGCGAGCACCGTGACCTTCGTTCGGGCGTGCTTCGAGGCGTGGGCGACGAAGACCTTCCACGGGCGCGCGGTCGCGCCACCGCCGAGAAGCCGCTCGACCCCCGCCTTCGAGAGGTCGGCGACGAACGTCGTCCCGTCGCGCGAGAGGGCTCCCGCCGCCTCGAGGGCGGGGACGAACGCGTCGAGTTCGCCGACGTTGAGCGCACTCGGCCGCTCGACGATCTCGGGGGGCCGTTTGAACCCGTGGCGTCCGAAGTGGTCGGGAGCGTAGATCAGCATCGACTTGAACTTGTACTTGTGCAGGCCGGCGTTTCCCCGTCCGCCCTGCTTGCCCGCACCGCGGCCGGCCTTGATGCCCCGGCCGTGGGTGCGCAGTCCCCGGAACTTCCGTGTGCGACTCGGCATGCGTCCTCCCCTACACCATTCGCCGTACGAGGTCGTTGACCGCCCGGCCCCGGTACCCGAGAGCCCCGCCGCGCACGAACGGCTTCTTCGTCGACTTCCAGCCCCCTTTCGGAGCTCTCAGGCGGAAGAGGGGCTTGAGCCCGTGGAGGCTGACGATCCCCGCGTCGGTCACGGCCCGGGACGCCTCCGCGAGGTCCTTCCCACCGAGGAGCGTCGCGGCGTTCTCGGCGGTGATCCGCTCGCCGCCGGTGGCTTCTCCGCGCTGGCCAAGCAAGAGCCCGACCGTCTCGGCGTCCGCCTCGCCCCACGTGACGTAGCCCTGGACGGTGGTCAGCATCCCGCGGTAGCTCGGCTCCTCCGGGATGACCGTGGCGTGGTTCGCCCGGGTGAGGTGGAGGTAGCGCAGGGTCTCCGTGACGTCATGTCGGGCGTGGATCGAGCCCCGGACGCGTACGACCATGAACGTCATCGGGAGGTCCCTCCCGCGGGCGGCGGGCGGCGACCGGTCGGCGGGCCTCCACGGCCCGTCGGCGGACCTCCGCGGCCGGGCGGACGACC
>JAJZGO010000135.1 GCA_021798415.1 Thermoplasmata archaeon
GTAGCTCGCGAGGAACGTGGCGGCCGCCCCCGCCACGGCGGCGGCCACCTGCGAGCTGTCGATGACGTTGGACGGAATGGGGGAGAGGAAGCCGAAGAGGGACGCGCACACCCCGCCCGAGATCGTCCCGATGACGGTCGCCTGGCCGTTCAGGACCACGACGATCGCGGCGACTCCCGTGACGTTCTTGTAGATGAAGTCCCAGAGCGGCGCGACGCCCGACGTGCGGGTCCCGTTGTACGCGGGGACGGTGAGACTGGACGGCGCTCCGGCGTTCGCGTTGAGCGTACAGTTGGTCGACGGTGCGACCGAGGTCGCGTTGAGCGCTACGACGGTCGAGTTCTCGGGGGCGACCCCGCTCGCGACGACCGGGACCCAGCCGCCGCCCCGGAAGTTCGCCATCGCCGCGTCCGCGATCGGCTTGGCGTGGGCATACGTCATGTCGACGGGGGTCGAGCCTCCCTTTCCGGAGCCCGTGAGCATCGGCGCCGCGACCAGGATAAGCAGGAGGAGGACGACGACGGCGACCGCCCCGACCGCGACGTAGAGCGGGACCCGGTTCGGTCGACGCACGGGCGCCGGAGGCGGCACGGCGGGCGCGTTGGGCGGGATCGGGACGCTCGGCTCGGAAGCGGGGGATGGGGTCGCCATAGAGGATCGTCGTTAAACTCTCACAGAAGGGGATAAACCTTGGTCTCGGCCGGGCGGTGGGACAAGTTTTCGTGAACGGCTCCGCTGATGGGTTCGGTCAGGGGCCGCGCCGAGAGGCGCGTCGGGCGGCGGTCTCTCCGACCGTGGCCCCGGGCCGACGGATGACCACGTAGACCGCTCCTTCCAAGAAGCCTGCGCCTTCGCCCGTCCCCCTCTCCCGGGACCGCCCTCTACCCTCGCCCTCGAGCTGAAGGCGACCCCGATCCTGCCCAAGATTCTCTACTAGCAAAGAAACCGTCAGATGTCCTTCGGCCCGGTGGCGTTCTCCCTTCTCTCGGGGATCGAGGTGAGCTACGAATCCGTGGAGCGACTCTGTTCCGACCCCGAGGTGGAAGTCGCGCGCCTCAACCTCCCCACGTCGATGACGAGACGGAGGGGGCCCCTATCGATGGGGGGTCCCGGCGGAAACCCGCCCCAGAGCCCAAAGCCGCGCGGGGTTTATCACCGACCAGCGCTGTCGAAGGCGGACCGCGATGAGCACGGGCGCCGGCTCCCAAGGAGACGCGGGGTCGATCTCGTCCGGCACCGGATCGTCAATCGAATTCGTCGACGGTGACCGTCTTCGGAAACGCAGATTCCTCCTGCTCTCGCTCCTGAGTCTGGCCCTCCTCAGCGCCATCGCTGTCCTCTTCTTTGTCGCGCTCATCATCGACATCGGATGGGTGGGCGACTCAGGCGGAGAGCAGAGCATATTGATCGTCGCGACAAGAAACTACTGGCTCTTCCCGTCCCTCTTCCTCGCCCCAACGCTGCTGGACCTCGGCTATACGCACCGACTGCCCCACTTGCGCCCAGGCTCGGTCCGAATAGGCTATTCCTCTCGCGGATTGACCGTACAATTTCCACTCGCGACCCGGACCTTTGCGTGGTCTGACGTACGTTGGAGGGACGAGAGTCACTGCGAGCTGCATTGGAGACTCGGTACATCGCGCCTGACGCTTACTCCCGACCAAGCGACCGCGATTCACCGCTTCTTTCACCCTCCCCTGACAGGCTCGGGAAACTAGGAGGTACCTTCGAGCCCAATGACCGGACCGCGATTCGCGCCCGGTATCGCCCAAGGAACGCCGCTCAGTCGAGCTTTGGCTTGAGCCTCCGGAGCCACCGGAGGGCCTCAACATCTCGGCCGTCCACGGTTCCCCACGGGTCCGTCCCCGGCCCTCCGACACGGCGTCCGAACCGCGGCTGGGTGGCCCGTCGGCCCGATCGACCGCCGTTAGCCAAAGAGGCTGCGCGGTCGTCCCCGGCCGCCCGCCGGCAAGAAGACCACGCATACGGCCGCCACGAGGCCGAGCCCGGCCATGACTTCGAGGCCCGTGGCCAGGAAGCGGTACCCTCCGGACGCCATCGCTCCCACGACCAGGGGACCGACGACGCCTCCGCCTCCGGCCCCGAGCCCGAAGACGAGGGCGTTCGCGAGCGAGGAGGATCCGCCCGGCACGTAGTCCGCCGAGAGCGTCATCAACAGCGGGAACGCGCTGAACGTGAAGAACCCGATCGTGAACAGAAGGAGGTCGGCGGTCCAGCCGGTCGAAAAGAGGTATCCGAGCGTCGCGAGCGCCGCGCCCGCGGAGCTTCCCCCGATCAAGAGCCGTCGGTCGGTCCGGTCCGCCGCGAGGCCGAAGAGCGGCTGGCCCAGGATCCCGCCGACGTACATCGTCGTGACCGCGAGGCCGAGCTGGCCGCTCGCGGGGACGTTCCGGGCGACGGTGAGGTAGGTGGGGATCCATACCGCCACTCCCTGGAGCGCCACGGACCGGACGAACGCGACGACCGTCAACCGAACGATCCCGCCCGTGGTCGCGTCGCGGGCCCTACCGGTCGAGGGACCCCGGCCGTCGCTCGCGCGAGCGGTGACCGACCGCGTCCCCCACGCGATCACGACGGCGGAGACGAGCGCCACGGCGACGAACAGGAGGATCGAATCCGTGGTGACGAGCGCGAGCGTCACGAGGAAGAAGAGGAACGGGAACAGGGCGCGGCCGAGGCTCCCCATCGCTCCGTTGATCCCGAGCGCCATACCGCGCTCCGACGGTTCGAACGACCGCTGGAGCAGCGAGGCGCCGAGGGGATGGTAGAACGAGGTCGCGAACCCGGTGAGCACCCCCGCGAGCAGGGTCACGGGGTACTCGAAGGGGCCCGGTAGGGACCCCGCGAGCACCAGGAAGAACGTGAAGAGGCCCGCGCCGAGGAGCCCGACGCCGAGGCCCATGAGCGAGACCGCGCGCCCGTGCCGGTCGGACCACCAGCCGATGAAGAGCCCGAGCAGCGAGGCGCTGACGTAGTAGAGCACGAAGAAGACCGTGACCTCGAGCGGAGAGAACCCCCGCAGCGGGACCATCAGCGCGGCGAGGACCGGCACGAAGAACGTCGTCCCGTCGTTGACGAAGTGGGCGAGCGAGCTGAGGACGAGGAGGGTTCGGGAATTCGGGAGAGACGTCGGTGCGGCCACGTCCGTGCTCGGCGGGGCGTGAGCTTTGGTTCCTTATGTCGGCGCGCCCCGCCCTGGCCGTACCGCGGGGCCCGCGCGGCCGGCCCGGCCCGCGTCATCGTCGGAGGCGACCTTCGGTGACACTCGGCGATGTCAGGGACTCCGGGCGCCGATCGGCCTTGGGCCCGCGTCGCCCGGAGGTTGCGGGCCGCCGATCATAGGTCCGGGGGAGGTGCCGGCACCGGATATCGCACCGTCGGGGCGTCGAGGTACTCGAGGACCTTCTCCTGGCCGTGCTCCCGGCCGAGGTCGTACGCCCGGCGGAGCGCGTCCGTCGCCTCCTCGGGAGTGGGAGGCGGCACGACGAGCGACGTGGTCTCGATTGGTTCGTGGTGGCGGTCGATGCACACGAGGTAGGACTCGAATCCGGGAAAGGCGAGTTGGAAGAACCTCAGTTGGAGCGCGACGTCCGGCGGTGGGGGGATCGCACGGTAGCTCTTCATTTCGAAGAACCGTCTCCGACCGTCCCAGTAGTCGGGCTGGGCGTAGATCCCCACCTCGGTCCCGATGGCGATCAGCCGCGTGCGGGGCCGGGCGAGCCCGAAGAGCTCGCTGCGTCGGAACGCGACCAGAACGCCCTCGACCTGGGTGAGCACGACGGCCCGCTCCGCGGGACCGAGCTCGGCGGCGTTGGCCTCGAGCTCCTCGTCGAGGACCGATTCGGCGAGGGCCCGCATGGCGCTCGCCGTCGGGCGTCGCCCGGTCCGGAACTCGTGCCCGAACCGGCTCAGGGCGCGATCGATCGCGGTGCCGACCGCGAGCCCGACCTCGCTTCCTTCCCGAGGGGGTCGAGGGTAAACCCAGCGGACGACCTCGTGCGTCGCCAGGGTCCGGATCTTCGTCAAGAGCGGGGCGTCCGCCCGACGACGCCCCGCGTCGCGAGCGATTCCATAGAGGTCCTTACCCGCGCCTGTAGAAAAAAATTCGGGGCCCGGAGAGAAGGTCGTTC
>JAJZGO010000026.1 GCA_021798415.1 Thermoplasmata archaeon
TCGGTGGCGCACGAGCGCGTCCCGGCCGTTGTCGGTGACGACGAACCCGGTCGACAACCCCGCGAGGGCGTCGTCGTACGCTCCGGTCGCGCTGACGCCCGAGCGACGCGACACCTCGGCGGACAGCCGTGCCACCTGGCGCGCGGCCGGCGCGGAGCCCGCGGCCTGGGCGACGGCGAGGACGACCGCGCTCGCGACGGCGCTCGAGCTCTTCAGGCCCCGGGCGACCGGGATCGCGGACCGCACGGCCACCTCGCAGGAGGAGCTTCCGTCCTTCGTGAATTGCCGGAGCGCCTCCCGGACGGCCTCGGCGACGAGGGGCGACGATCCGTCGGCCGGTGCGACGGTCGGCGTGCCGGGTTCGCCGAACGTCGGGAGGATCGTGGCCTCGGCGACCGCTTCGAGGTCGATGCCGATCGCGCAGCCGATCCCCGACGGGAGGGCGTTGACGATCGTGATCGCGGCGGACGCGCGTCCTAGGCCGTGCATCGCTCCTCCTCGAGCGTCGCGCGGAAGGATTCCTCGTCCGGCTCTTCGCCCCACCACCGCGCGAAGCTGGCGGCGGCTTGGTAGACCAAGAGGCGCCGCCCGTCCTCGTAGCTCGCCCCGGCGCGCCCGGCGACTTCGGCGACCGACGCGTGGTCCGGCGCGTACACCCAGTCGAGAAGGTGACCGCCCGGCCGAAGGAGACGCTCGAGGGGCAGTTCGAGCCGTCCGGCGTCGGCCCGCCCGACCGACGTCGCGTGGACGACGAGGCCGTCCGACCGCGCGTCGGCGGGAGAGACCGCCGTCGCACCGAACGCGCGGGCGACGTTCGCCGCCGAGACCGGGTCGCGGCCGAGGACCCGGCGCTCGACGCCGAGCGTCCGGGCCGCGGCGAGCGTGGCGCGCGCCGCACCCCCTGTGCCGACAACGGTGAGCGAGCGTCCGTCCCAGCGGCCCCCCTCCGCGAGCTCCGTGAGGCGTCGGAGGACGGCGAGGAGGTCGGTGTTCTCGGCCTCGACCTCGGCGCCGTGCAGGGTCAGGCAGTTCGCGACCCCGCACGCGGCGGCGCCCGGGCGCACGTCGCTCGCGGCCGCGAGCGCCGCTTCCTTGAACGGATGCGTCACGTTGATCCCTCGGAACCCCCGGTCGGCGAGCGGGCCGAGGGCCTCCACGAACTCCGCCTCCGACGAGAAGTCGAGGGGCACGTAGATCCCCGTCCGCTCCGAATCGCGCATCCAGCGCGAATGGAGCCACGGGCTGTGCGAGTGGGCGACCGGGTGACCGGCGATCCCGAAGAGCGGTCCGGCTTCCGGCGCCGCGAAGTAGCGCCTCAGCCGGTCGACCGGAATCTGGCCGGGTTCCACCGGGGGAGACCCGCTGCCGCCGGGCCCCTCCTCGGGAAGCGATGCATAGACGAAAGGGAGGCCGAGGCGTTGCCCCCAGGCCCTCAGGAGCGGTCCGGACGCTCCGGTCGTCATCGTCGCGACCAGCGACTCCTCGACCGGGGGAAGGAGAGGCAGGAGTTCCCCGAGCAAGCGGCCGATCGACGCGGAGGCCACGACCTTGCGGACGCAGCCGACGGGGACGGGTTCGCGGAGGAGCCGGGCCCAGGCGCCGCCGTCGAACTCCCCGACCACGTGCGTCGAGACGATACGCCCGAGGTCCGCCGGGCCGGGAAGGCGCGCGAGGAGCGGGCCGTCCCGCGCGGCCTCGACGTCGATCCACCGGAACGGCCACCGGGCCAGGTCGAGAAGGATTCGTGCCCTCTCGGCCGGATCGTCCGGGCCTTCGCCGCCCTCGGCGCGCGACCTCAAGGTCGCGATCAGCGGAAGGGGGGTGGGGAAGAGCTCGGAAGCCGAGTTCCGTTCCGCGGCCGACCAGCGGTCGAACCGGACCTCGGCGAGGTCCGCGCCCGCCGCGAGCGCAACGGCCGCCTGAGCCCGGGCCGGCGCGACCGAGGTCGCGGGCAGGGAGACCACCAGGGCCGGGACGCGCGCGCTCACCGTTCCTCGATCGTCTCCTCGATCGCGAGCCCAAGGTGGCGGGCGGGCGGGAGACGAACGCCGAAGATTCGGGCGCCCGCCTCGAGGTCCGTGGTGGCGACCCGCCCGGTCTCGGTCGAGACCCGGACCGTCTCCGCCTCCTGGAGGAAGAGCGTCCGGCGCTCGCCCGCCTCGTCGCCCACCACGGCGACCAGCGGACGTCGCTCGATCTTGATGCGGCCGACGCGCACGGACCGCGCGCGTCCGTTCGGCTCCGCCACGAGGACCGCGTCCCCGCTGCCGAGCTCGGCCAGGTACCGGGTCGTCCCGTCCGCCATCAGCACGTAGGAGTGGGCGGCCCCCGCGTTCACCCGGAACGGCCGGGGTCGGCTGAACTGCGAACCGACGGCCTCGCTCGCGACGTGGTAGAGGAACGCGGCGGCGCTGCCGACCAGCAGGCCCTCCGCCGGCGTGAGGAGCGACGTCGTGTCCACGATCACTCGGTCGCCGACCCCGACCGGCCGGACCGACAGGACCGGGACGAGCGTCCACTCGAGACCGGTCGGCAGCGGGCTATCGAGGACCCGTTCGAGCGCATCGACCTCCGGGGGCGAACGGACCTCGACGATCACGCGGTCGGCGCCGTGCTCGAGCGCCCCGAGCGCGCCCGGGACCTCGCTCGCGGTCCGCGCGTACGCCCACAGCTCGAAACGACGCCCGCGCGCCGCGATCGCGTTCTCGAGCGGGATCACGCGGTCGCCGGTCCACTCGATCGCGAGCGCCCCGGCCGAGGGGACGCGAGCGACAGCCGCCGCGAGCTCCTCGGGGCCCGAGACCCGGACGATCGGCACCTCCGCTCCGCCCGGGCGCTCGAGTCGGTCGTCCTTGCGTCGCACGACCTCCTCGCCGGACCGGGCGTCGAACGGGACGTCGGCGTCGACCACGAAGCGCACAAAGCCGCGGCGACGGGCGCGCTCGACGACCGCCGCCCGCTCGGCGACGTCGCGACCGACCGGGGCGATCGCGACCCGTTCCCGCGTCACGACCCCTCCGTTCACCCCTCGGAATGAAGGACCGCGGCGATACGGCGGGCGAGCGGTCCGACCGGCCGTCGCTGGAAGAGGTTGCGGCCGATGCAGATCCCTCCCGCGCCCGCGGCAACGCTGTCCGCGATGATCTTAAGGAACGCTGACTCGTCGTCGAGCCGAACCCCTCCGCCGATGAGGACGGGCACCGGCGTCGTTCGGCAGAGCTTCGCGAACTCCTCCCTCGAGCCGGGATAGCTCGTCTTCACGATGTCCGCCCCGGTGTCGGCGGCGGCGCGGGCGGCGTGGCGGAGCTCGTCCGGGGTCCCTCCGCTGCCCGACTTCACGTAGGCCATGCACAAGAGCGGGAGGCCGAGCTGGCGGCACTGGTCTGCGGCGATGCCGAGGTCCCGGAGCATGTCGGGCTCCTCGGGGATCCCGAAGTTCACCTGGACCGACAGGACATCCGCGCCGAGGCTGACCGCCTCTTCGGCGGTGCCGACGAGCACCTTGCGGTTCGACGTCGTGCCGAGGCTCGTCGACGCCGAAACGTGGACCCCGAGCAGCGTCGTCGGAGCGAGGATCGGCGCGACCTCGCGGACAGCGCCCTTCGTGACGATCAGGAGGTCGGCGCCCCCGTCCTGGAGCTCCTCGGCGAGCGGCTTGAGCTCCTCGAGGCCGTCGATCGGTCCCATCGACACCGGGTGGTCGAGCGGGACCGAGAACAGGCGTCGCCGTCGGTCGGGGAACAGTCGCTTCAGTCGGATCGTTTTTCCGTACATCGGTTCTTCTCCGTGGAAACCCCGTCGAGGAGGCGACCGAGACGGCGTCGGCCCGAGAACGTGCAGGGCACGACCGGGACGGCGCCCTCCCGGCGCCTCCCGTTCACCAGAGCCAGGCCACGGCGGGCCGTCCGTCCGTCCGCATCGCCGCGGGGAGGCACGAGCCTGCCGTCATCGCTCCCGGGAACCCCCCCTCCCCTATTTAGCCTTCGACGGGGCGGCCCCGTCGCCGTTCGCCGCGGTCGCTCCGTCGACGAGCAGGGCATGGATCGAGAAGCCGCGCAGCATCTGGTCCCACATCTGCTTGCGGATCGCGGGCGTCGAGGCGAAGCCGGCCACGATCTGGCCGATCCACTCGCTGTGCTCGACGTCGGCGACGACGTGGAGGGTGTAGTACTCGAGGTGCGACTCGGCGACCTTGTAGTGCGTGCGGAAAGCGGGCAGGAGGCGCGCGCAGAGCTCGACGTTCGGGGGCTCGGAGGACCCGGCCGCGGAGACGTAGAAGCTGTTGACCCGGTTCGTGTAGAGGAAATCGTCGATCGCGACCATCGTGGACGGGAGGAGGGGCGCGGACTGGACCTCCTCGCGCGAGAGGCCGAGCCCCTCGCAGAACCGGAGCCAGAGCTCCGGATGCCCGGGCGCCTTCCCCTTCGGGTCCCCCGCCTCCTCGATGAGCTGGTCGAGGATCATGCGGCGGTAGCGGTCGTTCTCGGGCTCCCACGAGCAGTTCGCGAACCGCTCGGCCATCGCGATCGGCACCGAGGCGAGCCACGGGTAGAACTGCTTCGCCCACGCGCGCACGACCGGGAGCGGGACCTCGCCCTTTTCGAGACGGGCGAAGAACGGATGGGTCTTGAACGGGTGGTGCGCCATCTTGAAGTTCGTGAGCTCGTCGCGGAACCTCTCGCCCTCGAACCGGATCCACGGGGCCTCGGTCATCGGAGCGCCGAGCGGGCGAGCGTATTTGGACGCCGAGGTTCCGCGGTGAACCTCGACCGTTATCGAGAACCGGGCCGCTCGGGTCGCGTGTCTCCCGAGTCGAGCCCCGACGCCGTGGTGCCGCCGTACGGCCCGCTCTCGGGTCTTAGGGTGCTCGAGTCGGCCCGGTTCGTCGCGGGACCGTGGGCGGCGACGTACCTCGGCGAGTTCGGCGCCCGCGTGGTCCACGTCGAGGGCCCTCCGTTCGAACCCCCGTACGCCGACGCGACGCGAACGCTTCGGCCGCTCTTGCCCGGGCCCTCGCCCGAGGACGCCGTCTCCGAGTCCTGGGTCCAGTACTCCCGCAACAAGCTCTCGGTCGGTCTCGATGTCCGACGGCCCGAGGGACGGGCGGTCTTCCTCGACCTCCTGCGGCAGTCGGACATCTGGATCGAGTCGTCCCGGCCCGGGACCTACGACCGTCTCGGTCTCTCGGATCCCGAAGTGTGGGCCGCGAACCCCCGGCTCACGATCGTCCACGTCTCGGGCTACGGCCGGACCGGCGACCCGCAGCGCGTGGCGGCCCCGTCGTACGACCTCACCGCCCAGGCGTACAGCGGGTATCTCGCGCTCCAGGGGAACCCGGACCCGGAGCCGCCGATGCGGGCCGGCACGGCGATCAACGACACCGTGACCGGCCTCGCGTCGGCGACGGCCGGTCTCATGGGGTACATCCACGCGCAGCGGACCGGACGGGGGCAGTCGGTCGACGTCGCCCAGTACGAGGTCTTCTTCGTCCTTCTCGAGAACGTCGCGCTCGACTACTTCATGCGCGGCGTCGTCCGGGGTCGCTACGGTTCCGGGCACGCCCGCCTCCATCCGTACGACGTGCACCGCGCGTCGGACGGCTTTGTGGTCGTCGCCGCGCCGACCCCGGACTCCTGGGCACGGCTCAAGGCGCTGATCGGGTTCGACGACCCGGCGTTCGACGATCGGGATTACCGCCTCGCGCACCGGGAACCGGTCGACCGAGCGATCGCCGAGTTCTGCGGGAGCCGCTCGCGCGAGGAGCTCGAACGCCTCGGTCGCGAGCACGACGTCGCGATCAACCGCGTCCAGGACATCGCCGACATCGCTCGCGACCCGCACTACCGGGACCGAGGGATGTTCGTGGAGTGGGACGACCCGGTGGCCGGTCGGGTGAAGGGCGCGGGCGTCGCCCCGAAGTTCTCGCAGACGCCGGGAGGCGTGTGGCGAGGCGCCCCGTGGCTCGGCCAGGACAACGACTCGGTCCTCACCGGGATCCTCGGCTACTCCTCGGGCGAGGTCGGACGTCTGCGGAGCCTCGGGGTCGTCGGCGAGCACCCCCCGGCGGGGGGGCCGGCCTCGTCCGCCCGTCCGTTCTATGCCTCGACGGAGGAGGTCTAGATGCCGGAACTCCCGCCCCTGCCCGAGGACCCGTCCGTCGACGAGCTCCGCAGCGTGGCGCGGCGTCTCGACCTCGCCCGACGCTCCCGCGAGCTCGACCGGGCCCCGGCGTTCCCGTGGCCCGAGTACCGGGCGCTCGGCGAGGCCGGCCTCCTCGGGCTCCACGTTCCGTCCGAGCTCGGGGGCCGTGGGTGGCCCGTGCGCCGGGTCGGGGTCGCGCTCTACCATCTCGGCTACCTCGCCGGGACGACGTTCGCGAAGCTCTCCCTTCAGCCGGAGTTCTCCTCGGTCCTCGCCGAGCACGGCTCGGCGGACCTCGTCCGGGAGTGGTTCCGCCCGATCGTCCGCGGCGAGACCCTCGTCGGCAACCAGATCACCGAGCCGGGCGCCGGCTCGGACGCGGGAGCGATCCGCGCGGCCGCCGTGCCGGACGGCGACCACTACCTGCTCAGCGGCACGAAGAGCGAGGCGGCGTTCGCGACGGACGCCCAGGCGGCGATCGTCTACGCGCGCGTGCCGGGACCCGACCCCCGGCGCGAGATCACCGCTTTCCTCGTGCCCCGCGACCTTCCGGGGGTCCACGCCGAGAGCCCGGCCGGCGACCTCGGCGAGCGGTGGCAGCGCCGCGGGACCGTGCGCTACGACCGGGTCCGCCTTCCCGGTCGCCTGCGGATCGGCGACGTCGGAGCGGCGTTCGACTACGTGCAGCACGAGCTCACCCGGGAGCACGCGCTCCTCGCGGCGATCTACCTCGGCGTGGCTCGGGCGTCGTGGGAGGAGACCGTCCGGTTCGTCGAGGAGCGGAAGGTCTTCGGCCGTCCGCTGTCCGCCCAGGAGGCGGTCGCGTTCGCGCTGGTCGCGGACGGAGCGGAGCTCGAGGCGTCATGGCTCTACACGGACCGGGTCCTCGAGCGCCTCGACCGCGGGGTCGAGAGCGACCGAGACGCGGCGCTCGCGAAGTGGATGGCGACGGAGGTCGCGCTCCGCACGATCGACCACGCGATCCAGTTCCACGGCGGGCGAGGCTACTCCCAGGAGCTGCCGCACGAGCAGCGCTGGCGCGACGTGCGCTCGGGCCGCATCGCCCACGGCCCGTCGGAGATCATGCTGTGGGTCGCGGCCCGACGCCTCTGGCCCCGCCGGGAACCCAAATCCGGAGAGACGCGGCCGTCGGGTTGAGGCGAAACCGCAGGGGCTCGACGACCGCGCGGCGTCGCGGCCGGATCAGCTGACCTTGGACGACGCCGACCGGGAGCGACCCGACCGTACGGGCGCCTCTCCGCTCGCCCGACGCGGCTGGGGCTCCTGGAACTGCTCCTTCTCGGTCGAGCCGTCCATCGCGAGCGTCGAGGTCAACCCGCCCGAAAGGACCTGGGCCACGTCGTCGAAGTATCCGGTGCCGACGAACGACTGGTGCTTCACCGCGGCGTACCCTTCCTCCTCGGCGCGGAACTCCTCCTCCTGGAGGTCGCTGTACGCCGACATGCCGGCCTGCGAGTAGCCTTTCGCGAGCCGGAACATCGAGAGGTTGAGCGCGTGGAAGCCGGCGAGGGTCACGAACTGGAACTTGTAGCCCATCTCCCCGATCGTCGACTGGAACTGCGCGATCACGTCCGTCGAGAGCTTCTTGCGCCAGTTGAACGACGGCGAGCAGTTGTAGGCGAGCGGCTTCCCCGGGAACGCGCGGTGGATCTCGCGCGCGAACCGCTCCGCCTCGTCGAGGTCGGGCCCCGCGGTCTCGAACCACAAGAGGTCGGCGAACGGCGCGTACGCGAGCCCGCGGGCGATCGCCATGTCGAGGCCCCCGGTGATCTCGAAGAATCCCTCGGGGGTACGCTTCCCGGTCAGGAACGGCTCGTCGCGCGGGTCGATGTCGCTCGTCAGGAGCTTCGCGCTGAGAGCGTCGGTGCGGGCGATCACGACCGTCGGGACTCCGGCGATGTCGGCGGCGAGACGAGCCGCCCAGAGCTTCTGGTTGAACTCGCGCGCGGGGACGAGGACCTTTCCGCCCATGTGGCCGCACTTCTTGACCGAGGCCAGCTGGTCCTCGAGGTGAAGTCCCGCGGCGCCCGCGTCGATCAGGGCCTTCGTGAGCTCGAAGACGTTGAGGTTCCCGCCGAAGCCGGCTTCGCCGTCGGCGACGATCGGGGCGTACCAGTAGACGTCGCCCTTCCCGAGAGCGTGTTGCTTCTCGTCCTCGCGTCGGAAGGCGTTGTTGATACGGCGTACGAGGTGCGGCATCGAGTCCGCCGGATAGAGGCTCTGGTCGGGGTAGGTCTGGGCCGCGTCGTTGGCGTCGGCCGCCACCTGCCAACCGCTCGCGTAGATCGCGGGGAGGCCGGCGGCGACCATCTGGACCGCCTGCGTGCCGCTCATCGCCCCTAGCGTCGGGAGATACGGCTCGCTCTGGAGGAGCCGCCACAGCCTCTGGGCGCCGAGCGTCGCGATCGTGTACTCGATCGGGACCGACCCCCGGAGCCGTTCGACGTCCTCCGCCCGGTACGGCCGGATGATCCCCTTCCAGCGCTCGGCCTTTTTCCAGTCGGACCCGACGACCTCCTTCATGCTCCGCTCTCCGGCGCGTCGCCCAGGGACGGGTACGCATACCGCGTGATAAACTCCTCGAGGGCCGGACGGGTAATGACCTCCTCGAGGAGGGCGGCAGCCGTCTCCGCGGTCGCCCGCTCGGCCTCGGTCTCCGCCTCGGCCCGGTGCCGCTCGAGTTCCCGCGCGAGCTCGGCATGGACGAGGGCGACATCGATCGGCCGGCCGTCCTCAAGGCGGGCCCCGTGGTGGACCCACTGCCAGAGCTGGGTCCGGGCGATCTCGGCGGTGGCGGCGTCCTCCATGAGGTGGTCGATCGGCACGCAGCCGTTCCCACCGAGCCATGCCGTAAGGTAGAGGAGCGCGACCCGCGCGTTCCGGTGGACGCCGTCCGCCGTGATCGGGCCCGGCGGAACGGCGAGAAGCTCCGCCGGCCCTATCGGCGGGAAGGACCGGGGGATGTGGATCTGGTTCGGCCCGCGCATCTCACGGTCGAAGACCGCGGCGGCGATGGGGACGAGCCCCGGGTGCGCGACCCACGTGCCGTCGTGCCCGGCCCGGACCTCGCGTTCCTTGTCCGCGACCACCTTCGCGATCGCCTCGGCGTTCGCGACGGGGTCGCCCTTGATCGGGATCTGGGCGGCCATCCCCCCCATCGCGTGGGCTCCCCGACGGTGGCAGGTCTGGACCAGGAGGTGCGAGTATGCGGTCAGGAACCCTGTATCCATCGTGAGCCGGGCCCGGTCGGGAAACCTCGACGTCGGGTCGTCGCGGAACTGCTTGATGAAACTGAAGAGGTAGTCCCAACGTCCGCAATTGAGCCCGGCCGAGTGCTCGCGCAGCTCGTAGAGGATCTCGTCCATCTGGAAGGCGGCGGGCAGGGTTTCGATAAGGACGGTCGCCCGGATCGCCCCCCGCGGGACCCCGAGCGCCGCTTCCGAGGCCCGGAAGACGTCGTTCCAGAGCCGCGCTTCGAGATAGTGCTCGATCTTGGGGAGGTAGAAGTACGGCCCGGTACCTCGAGAGAGGAGTTCCCTCGCGTTGTGGAAGAAATAGAGCCCGAAGTCGAACAGGCTGGCCGAGAGCGCCAGGCCGTCGGCCCGGGCGTGGCGCTCCTCGAGGTGCCAGCCCCGGGGCCGGACGAGGAGGGTGGCGGTTCGATCGGCGAGCCGGTACGCGCGCCCGTCCGGGGACTCGTAGGAGATGCGCCGCCGCACCGCGTCCCACAGGTTCACCTGGCCGGTGACGGTCGCGGTCCACGTCGGGGAGTGGGCGTCCTCGAAGTCGGCCATGTAGACCCGAGCGCCCGAATTGAGCGCGTTGATGATCATCTTCCGGTCGACGGGGCCGGTGATCTCGACCCGGCGGTCCTCGAGGTCCGCGGGCGGCGGAGGAACCGTCCACGAGCCCTCCCGCACCGACCGGGTCTCGGGCGGAAAGTCGGGGAGCCGACCGGCGGCGATCGTCTCCCGGAACGCGCCGCGTGCCGCGAGGAGCGACCGGCGACGGGCGTCGAACCGCGCGTGGAGGGATCCGAGGAAGTCGAGCGCCTCCGGAGTGAGGATCTCGGTGAACCTGGGTCCGGACGGGCCGTCCACCTCGACGCGGGAACGAACGGGCTCGGCGGGGGAACTCCCTGGACCAGGATCCCGGGAACTCATCGAGGTCTCGAACGTCGGGGCGAGGACGGAAGAGGTCCACGTCCCGTAAGCGAGAGAACCCACGCCCTTCCGGTCAAAATACGTTGCGAGCCTTCTCGGGGCATTCGGGCGTCCCGCTCCGCCGCGGTGCCTCGTCTCGCCCGTTCCCCTTCGACTCCCGCGGGCGGGGTCCGGCGGGGATGCGGAGGGGAGACCCAGCTCGAGCCGCATTTCGGGGGTCGGCGGGAAGCCAGGACGTTCGTGGATGGGACGTCGCGCTTCCGTGGCACGGAACCCCCCGCGCGGATACCCTCCGGGGTCCGCCCCGGCGACGAGCGACGCCGCGATCGCTGTCGCCCATCCCTCGGGCGGTCCCGCGGCTCGGTGTAGACCCGGAATAGGTACGGTCGCGCCGTAGGAGGGAAGCGGGGGCTGGGTGGACTCAGGGAAGCCCGAGGAGGCCCACGGCCACCCGTCGCGGATCGCGAGCCTCTCTGACGCGGTCGATGCCGTCGGGCCATAGCGGCGGCGTTTGCGGGGCCGCCCCGGGCGCTGCCGCCCGGATGACCCCGGCCGATGGGAGTTCCGGGGCGAGGTGGTGGTTCGGACCCCCCCGATATAAAGTCCGAGCCGGCTAAGGAACGGTGTCGCCCGCCGCTCCGACCCGGGACGGGACCGGTGGGGGTTCCGCGGGTGCTTTCGTCCGGGAGTGTCGCGAGCCCTCGATCCCCCGCCCGGGCGGCCGATGGCGCCCCACGACCGAGACCGGGGGCCAGCGGCGGGTCGCCCGAAGATGATCGCGACCTGGCTGGTCCTCGTTCCGTTCGCGGCGGCGATGGCCTCCGCGATCGCCTACCTGATCCGTTGGGCTGCGGACGCCCGCACCGCCCTGCCGGCGTCGACGGTCGTCTTCTTCCTCCTGATGATGGTCTCGATGGTCCTAGGGGCGGCCGTTTACTACTCCGACCCCGGGACCCCGGCCTTGGTGGAGGGCTTCTGGGTCGCGAGCGCGCTCATGGCGGCGAGCGTCGTCCAGGTGTTCGTTGGATTCCTCGTGGAAGCGAGACAGCGGGCTTCCGGCGCGACCGGGGCCCCTCCTCCGATCCTGAAGCATCGAGGGGCGTTCGTCGCGAGTATCGTGCTTCTCGTCCTGGTCAATGAGCTCCTGATGGGGTGGACGTTCTCGGCCGCGGCCGGCTCCGCCGTCGGGTTCGGGAACGGGAGTCTCCCGGGCATCGTCTCCGGGTTCGCGTCGACGATCGCCTCTCCCTGGTTCCTCTTCACGATGGCGGCGGAGATGTTCCTGTCCGTTCTCCTCCTTCGCGACCGCCTCGCGCGACCGGTCGTCGCGATCCTCGGCGGGCAGGCTCTGATCATGGCGTTCTCCCCGCCCGCGCTCGCGGGAGCCCTCTGGGCCGACACCGCGATCGCGGTCTCGAGCGCGGCCATGATCGTCCTCGTCGTCTTCGTGATGGAGTTCCTCTACCGCCACCGCAACGTCGCTCCGGGACTCGCCTCCTACCTGGTGCAGCTGCTCGCGGTCTACGCCGGCATGATGGCCGGGCTCTACGCGTGGAAGGAGACCGGATCGACGGCCGTCTTCGCCCTCGCGGTCGTGCTCGAGATGGTGATCTTCTTCGGCGTGCTGACGCGTCCGACCCACTTCACCGACGGCCCGAGGACGCCCTGGACGTTGCGGCCCGGCTGGTCGGTCGCCCTGCTCGGGACGATCTTCGTGGCGGAGGTGTTCATGGGGGCGCTCCTCGACGTCGCGATCGCCGGGCCCTCGTTCTACGGGAGCGTGGGCCTGCTTCCGCTCTCGGGAGGCGGGAGCGTGGTCGCCTACCGCGCGCTCTACGACGTCTTCTGGTTCGTCGCCCTCACGACCGGCTCGACGTGGTTCCTCGCCATGATGGGCGCCGAGATGGGCGCGCTCGTCTACTTCAAGTTCCGCGAGACGCGCTCGCGCGAGACCCGGGTGCGCCTCGTCCTCATGATGGGGAGCTACGCGGCGTTCGCCGTGTTCTTTCCGAGCCTGTACTACCCGCTCGTCTTCCCGACGCTTCCCCGGGGCGCCGCCGTGCCGGTGCTCGGATGGAGCATGGGGATCGGCTCCGCGCCGCTCGCGACCTCGGTTTTCGTCGTTCTCCTCGTCACGTACGCCGCCGTGGGCCTCCTCGCCGTCCTGTTCGGCCGCCGGGTCGTCTGCTCGGTCTTCTGTACGGCCCCGTTGATGTTCCAGGGAACCACGGTCGACGCGATGAAGAGCTTCAACCGCACCTCTCCCCTCGCCCGCAAGTACCTCAGCAGCCGGTTCTCGGCGGCGTTCTCGATCACGACGGCCTGCGTGATGGTCTCGCTCGTTCTCGCCTCCGCCGCGTCGTACCTCGACCAGTCCGGCGTCTGGGACCTCAAGGTCCTCGGCGCCGACCCGACCGTGTTCCTCTACGCGCTCTACTTTGGCGTCCTCTGGTACGTCCTGTTCGTCACGATCCCCTACTCGGGTACCTACAACTGCGTCACGATGGGGTGGTGCTACACCGGTCAGGTCACGGCCGCGTTCGGGCGGCTCGGGTTCTTCCGTCTCAAGGTGAGGGACAAGGAGGTCTGTCGTCGTTGCACGACCGTCGATTGCGCGAAGTCGTGCCCGGTGGGGCTGGTCGACATGCCCGGGCACTTCCGGCAGAAAGGCGAGTTCCGCAGTTCGAAGTGCTGCGGCGTCGGCGACTGCGTCGAGGCCTGTCCCTACGGGAACATGTACTTCTTCGACGTCCGCCACTGGCTCCGGGAGAAGCTCGGCCGGCCCGCGCGCCCCACGGCACCGTCCCCGCTCCGGATGTTCCCCTCCCGATCCCACGCGTCGCCGTCGAAGGATCGTCCCGCCTCCCCCGGAACCGGGACCGCCGGTGGTCCCTCCCGACGCCCGCTCTGACCCGACGTACGCGGCCGCGAGTACGCGGGGGGCCCGGGCGCCGTTCAGTCCGGCGCGTCCGCCCGGGCAAAGATCATTCCGTCGGCCACCTTGGGCAGGAACATCGTGGACTTGTGGGCCATCATGGCACCGGATCCGAACGCCCGCTCCTCGATCCCTTTCTCCGTAAGTCCGGGAACCAGGAACGCCGTACTGCCCGGCCGGCCGGCGCGCGATGCGGTGATCCGGTCGAGCGCCGCGCGGGGCGAGCGGACGAATTCGAGCTCGTGCGGGTCGACCCCGAGCCGGCCCTCTAGGAAACCGTGGAGGAGGTCGAAGTCCGCGCCGACGTCCGAACTCGGCGCCCCCCCGACCTCGACCATCGACCCCGCGTCGAGCACCAGGAACCCCCGCCGGCCGTCGCGATGCATCTCGCCGAGTCGCTCGACCACCCGTTCGACCCCGCCGGGTCGCTCGACCGCGCCGACCCGGGGGAACTCCCGACGCGCCGCCCCGACGATCTCGGCGAACGAGACGCCGCCGTGAGCGGGAAGCACCCGGTGCCACGGGAGGACCCTCAAGGCTCGGTCCTGCCCGTCCACGAGCATCGTGAGCGGCGCCGAAGGTCGGCCGGCGTAGTGGCGCAGGGCCGCCGCGGTGAACCGGTGGTGGCCGTCCAGGACCAGCAGCCGATACGAGCCAAGCTCTCGAGAGATCTCCTCGATCCGCGACGGCTCGTCGATCCGCCAGAGACGGTGGGTCGTCCCTTCGAGGACCGCTTGCGCGAGCGGCGGCACGTCGCCGTCGAACGCGAGCCCCCGCCGGTCGAGCCCGAGCCACCGCTCGAGTCGGTCGTTGAGGGCGTGGTCGGGTCGGTGGTAGCCCGCCATGATAGGGGCGAAGCTCATCCCGGTCGCATCGGTGAGCGCCACCCGCTCTTCGACCCGGTCGGCGAACGTCCGCTCGTGCATCGCCACCTGACCGGGCTCGATCGTGTCGAAGTCGAGGGCGCCGACGAGACCGAGCAGAAGGTAGCGGGCACGTCGTTCCCCGGGTTCGATCGTCTCGAGGAGGTCGTCGGGGGGGAGGTAGCGGATCCCGTAGACGTAGAACGCCGGCCGCGCGTCTTCCACGTACGCTCTCGACCGGAGGGCTTCGTCGAGCCGTGCAGCCGCCTCCGCGACGAACCGTCCGACCGGGACGTCCCTCGGTCGAGTGACGAACCGCGCGGCGTTGTGGGGGTGGGCCGCGTACCGCGCGAGCTCCGATTCCGAGAGGGTGTCGTAGACCGGGCAGACGAGACGGTCGGGTGACCCATGCTGCGGGTCCGGATGGTACGCCCGTACGGGCCTCAAGTCGACCACGTTGCTCGGTGACCCCGCGGCGGACAGATCGGGCCTATTTGGCATGGCCGAGCGGACCCGAGCGGTCCCGAACGGGACGCGGCGCGTCCCGGGCGACCCGCGCGTGAGTCCGGCTTGACGAGAGAGGTAACTGTTCCGGCATCCTACATCATTTGGGCCTCAGGGGAAGGAACGGTGAGCAGAGGCGCCGCGTCTCTTCGCCACCCCTGAGGCCCACCCGAGCCTCTTCGAGCCGAGGGCGTCCTGCGCGACCGGGCCGAACCCGATCCGGCCGGTCGATCGGCGAAGGCCGGCGTCGGTTGCGCGCCCGAAATATCACGGACCACGCGGCAGCGACGAACGGTGCGACGTTTCGCACCATGTTGAGGCGTCGCACACCGCCGCGCGCCCGCGTTCCGCCGATGGACGGCGTAGTCAACCTTCGTTGACTGCGCTCTCATATCCCTCACGGAAGGTCAAGGACTCGAGGAGAAGCGATGGAGATCGAGGAGTTGAGGCACCTCAAGGTCGACAAGTCGATTGACGCCCGGGGGATGGCTTGTCCGGGCCCTCTCCTCGAGGCGAAGCGGACGGTTCCGTCGGTCCCGATGCACGGAGTGATGGAGGTCATCTCCTCCGACGAGGGGACGACCGAGGACGTCCCGCTCTGGGCCCGGAAGGTCGGGCACGAGTACCTCGGGACGATCCCCGAGGGCGGGCTCTGGCGCGTGTACCTGCGGCGAGGCAAGTAGTGACCGAAGCGGGCGCGACCAGCCACCGGCCCCGCGTGCTGGTCTTCTCGACGAACGCGATCTCCGACATGGGGATCGACCTCGCCGGGAGCTCCCACATGGACTACTCGTCCACCGTCCAGGTCATCGCCGTTCCGTGCTCGGGCGGAATCAATCCGACCTGGGTCCTCCACGCCCTGAAAGCCGGTTTCGACGGCGTGTTCATCGCCGCCGACGGACCGGAGTGCGCGCTCCTTCCGGATTGCGTCGGTCGCACGGCGGACGTCGTGACGCGGTCCCAGGCGTTGCTCAAGGAGAACGGGCTCGACACCGGGCGGGTCAAGATGGCCGCGATCTGCTCGGTGTGCGCCGAGCCTTTCGTCAACCACATGAAACAGTTCGGTAAGGCGCTCGACGGCCTCGCGTCGGTCGCCGCGGAGGCGTAGATGGCCGCGAACGGCGCGAAGTCCGACTACGACGTCCTCGTCGTCGGCGCGGGCGTCGGGGGCATGGAGTCCGCGCTCACGCTCGGCGACATGGGGTTCAAGGTCCTCGTCGTAGAGAAGGAACCGAGCGTCGGCGGACGCATGATCCTGCTCAGCAAGGTCTTCCCGACGCTCGACTGCGCCAGCTGCATCTCTACGCCGAAGATGGCCGCGGTCAACAACCACCCCAACGTGCGCACGCTCGTCTACTCCGAGGTCGACGACATCACGCCGGACGGCGACGGAGCGTTCAAGGTCCGCCTCACCCGCAAGCCCACGTTCGTCGACGCGGCCAAGTGCACCGGGTGCGCCCTGTGCGAGCCCGCGTGCACGGTCGCAGTCCCCGACGAGTTCAATTACGACCTCGCGGGGCGACGCGCGGCGCACATCGCCTTCCCGCAGGCGGTTCCGAAGAAGGCCATCATCACCCGGGAGGGTACCTCGCCCTGCTCGTTCTCGTGTCCGGCGGGAGTGAAGCCCCACGGGTACATCTCCCTCGTCCGCTCCGGCCAGTACGACAAGGCGTTCCGGCAGCACCTGGACGATGCCCCCCTCGTCGGCGTCCTCAGCCGCGCGTGCTACGCACCGTGCGAGGACCAGTGCTCCCGCGCGGAGCTCGAGGGTACCGTTCCGATCCGGGGGATCAAGCGGTTCATGGCCGACCGGTACTACGCCGCTCACCCGGCGCCCGAGTACGGGCCGCCGACCGAACGCCGCGGCCAGAGCGTCGCGGTCGTCGGCTCCGGGCCCGCCGGCCTCGCCGCTGCGTTCGTCCTCGGCCGGATCGGTTACGACGTTACGGTCTTCGAGGCCGACCGGGAACCGGGCGGGATCATGCGTTGGGGGATCCCTTCGTACCGCCTCCCGAAGGACGTCCTCGCGAGGGACCTCGCGAACATCACCGCGCTCGGGGTCCGCATCGAGACCGGTCACCCGGTGACCTCGCTCAAGGCGCTGCGCGAATCCGGATTCGATGCGGTCTTTGTCGCGGCCGGCGACCGGGGCGGTCGCAAACTTTCGGTGCCGGGCGAGGAGCTCCCCGGTGTCGTCGATTCGATGGAGTTCCTCCACCGGGTCAACGACGGCCAAGCTCCCGACCTGGCGGGCAAAGCCGTCGTGGTCATCGGAGGCGGGAACGTCGCGATCGACTCCGCGCGCAGCGCGCTCCGCCTCGGAGCCCGATCGGTGCACCTCTACTGCCTCGAGTCGCGGGCCGAGATGCCGGCCCATCCCTGGGAGGTCCAGGAGGCCGAGGACGAAGGAGTGGTCATCACGAACTCCTGGGGAGTCGGCCAGGTCTTCGGCTACGACCACCGGGTCTCGGGGGTCGAGCTCGTTCGGTGCACGTCGGTCTTCGATGCGGAGCACCGGTTCCGGCCCACGCTCGACCCGACCGTCCGAACGACGGTCCCCGGCGAGGTGCTGATCACCGCGATCGGGCTCGCGCCCAACACCCAGGCCTTCGCCACGGAGCTCGCGCTCCGGCGGAACGGGACGATCGAGGTC
>JAJZGO010000027.1 GCA_021798415.1 Thermoplasmata archaeon
TGGCGCCGGTGACCGTGACGATGAGGTCGGCCTCGCGGGCCGCGTCCAGCATCGGCATCACGCGGAAACCGTCGAGGCGGGCCTCGATCCCGCGGACGGGGTCGACCTCGGTCACGATGACCTCCCCGCCGACCCCCCGCAGCCGGGCCGCGACCCCCTTGCCGCACCAGCCGTAGCCGGCGACGACGCACGTCTTCCCGGCGAGGAGGAGGTTCGTCGCGCTGAACAGGCCGTCGAGCGTGGACTGTCCCGTGCCGTAGCGGTTGTCGAAGAGGTGTTTCATCTCGGCGTCATTCACGTCGATCGCCGGGAAGCGCAGGTGGCCCGATCGCTCGAGCGCCCGCAACCGCGTGACGCCGGTCGTCGTCTCCTCCGTCGAGCCCCGGATGCGGCCGCGGTCGGTGCGGGCCGTATGGGCGAGCGCCACCAGGTCCGCGCCGTCGTCGACGATCACGTCGGGGTCCGCGTCGAGCATCGCCCGGACGCCCGCCCGGTACGCCGCGACCGACTCGCCCTTCTCGGCGAGCGTCTCGACGCCCGCCTCGCGCACGGCGGCGACGGCGTCGTCGTCGGTCGAGAGGGGGTTGCTCGCGGCCAGGCGCACGTCGGCCCCGCCCGCCGCGAGGGCGAGGGCCAGCGCGCACGTCTTCGCCTCGACGTGCAGCACCGCCGAGATCGTGAGGCCCGCGAACGGCCGCTCGGACTCGAAGCGTCGCCGGATCCCCTCGAGGACCGGCATGTGGCTCCGGGCCCACTCGAGCTTCAGCCGCCCGCGGTCGACGTCCCCCGGCATCTCTCGGCCCGACGCAAGGCCGGCGCGGGATAAAGGAGAGGGGGAAAGGGTTCGGTCCGAACGGGCGCGTCGCGGCCTACTGGGTCACCGCGCCGCAGAACGGGCAGACGAGGTAGTCCGTCGGGATCTCCTTGCCGCAGTTCGGGCACGCCTTGAGTCCCGCTCCGCCCGCCGGCGGTGGAGGCAGGACGGTCTCGGTCGCCGGGGCAGACGCCCGCGACGGCGCGGGCGGTGGCGTCCCGCCCGTTCCCTTGCGCGGCGGCGGCGAGGCGGGAGCGGCCGGCCCGGGGGCTTCGGTGGCGGCCGGCGGCGCCGTCATGCCGGTCCGCGACGTTCCCTGGCCCTGCTGGAGCCTCCACTGGCTATAGGAGGTGTACGTCGGCTGGCGCTTCCACCAGTCCCAGAAGGCGCCCTCGGTGTAGTTCTCGCCCAGCTCGCGCTTCGCTTCGGCGCGGAACTTCTCGGTGAAGTCGGCGTATCCCTGTCGCTCGGGGTCGTCGGCGCCCTCACCGGGCTTCCCGAGCAACTGGGCCGCGCACTCCGGGCATACGGTCGAGTCGGCCGGGATCGTGGAGGCGCAGCGGCTGCACCGGATGAGGTCGGCCTCGAACTCCGCGCCGCACTTCGGACAGACGGTCGCCTCCTCGGGGATCAAGTTGCCGCACTCGCCGCACTCGACCAGCTTGCCGGCGGCCTGGCGGCGGGCGAAGAGGAGGAACGCGACGATCGCGACCACGATCGCGGCGCCGATCGCGAGCCACATCCACAGCGGGAGCCCGAAGAACGTCTGCGTGAGGAAGCTCTTTGCGGAGGTCGGCGTCCCCGGGACCGAGAACGTGCCGGCGGTGTACGCACTCGAGACCACGCCGTTGTACGTCGCCACGACCGTGAGCTTGTACGAGGTCCCGGCGCTCAGTCCGCTCGTCGTCCACGAGACCGAGAACGACCCCGGAAGCGAGCTCGCGTACCCGACCTGGACCGGCGAGCCGCCCGAGGTGGGGGTCGCGAACAGGCGGAGGGTCGCCGGCTGAGAGCCGTTGTAGTGGACCACGCCCGACGTGAGGTACGTCTGTCCGAGAGAGACGCTCGACGACGGGGGGGTCGCCGAAGCGACCACGACCTGCGAGGGCGCGAACGTCACCGGCGCGGTGAACGGCGCCCCGCCCTGGTACGACCCGCTGAGGGTCCCGTTCCAGCCCACGACGCCCGACAGGTTCTGGACGAACGCGTGGCCCCGGAGCCCGGTGACGGTGTCGTTGACGACCCAGGTGAAGAGGAAGGTCCGCGACGCACCGTTCGCGAGGGTGAGCCCGCTCGCCGAGACGTGCGCGATCGACGTCGTGTGGCTCGCGTTCCAGTAGAGGGTCGCGCTGACCGCGTAGACGGGGGCCTCACCGTGGTTGGTGAACGTCACGTTGACGCCGAGCAGCTGACCGATCCGGACGGTCGAGTTGACGGTCGCGTTCGCACTGACGACCACCCCGCCGGCCGACGCGTTCACGACGTACTGGGGGAAGTTGACGCTCGAGAGGAGGTCCGGCTGGCCGTAGCCGGCCGAACCGGCCGCGACCCCCTGAGGGTACGGGCTCACGGCGCCGAGCAACCAGGAGGTGACCGGGGGAGTCAGCGGCGCGTAGACCCCGACATGGTAGTCGCCGAGGTAGTTCCCGTTCGGGAGGGTCGTGGCGTCGATCTCGGCGGAGGCGAGGAGGACGCTCGCGATGCCGCTCGGACCGCTCGACCCGTAGGCCGGGCGTCCCTGGACCGCGTCCCAGTACTGCAGGTACCCCCAGATCGCCGGGGAGGTCGTCGCGAGGTCGTTGAGCGCGTTCGCGGTCGCATTGTTCGTCTGGTTCGAGCCGGACGCGTAGTAGGCGGAGACGGCACCGCCGTTGATCCCGAGGATCGCTTTCGGGCCGCCCGTGAGGTTGAACTGGGCCCACCGGTACACGACCGCGGTTCCCCCCGAAGAGGGGAGGACCGCGGACGTGGCGTAGACCTCGGGCAACGGGTTCGGCACCGTCAGGTTCGCGAGGAACGCCTCGGCATTCGCGGTGACGAGGAGCTTGTTGGAGGCCCACGGCAGGGCCGACGAGGTGTTCGAGAGGCTCGGGTTGAAGTTGAGGCCGAGCGAGCCGTCCACGAGGGCGACGCGGGTGCCGCTCCCCGACGCCGTGAGGTTGTAGTTCGGGGCGGCCGTGAGCGAGAGCGTGACGCTCGTCAGCGTGACCCCGGCGGCCGAGGCCGAGGCGAACGTGACGCCCGCCGAAAGGTAGAACGGGCTCCCGCCCTCGCTCATCGCCTGGACGAGCGCCGAGCCCGCTCCCGCGACGAGGGTCGCGCTCGACCCCGTCGTCGGCATCGAGGCGGTCCCGACGGAGTAGAGCGACCCGGCGTAGGCGACCGAGACCGGGGCCGTGACCGTTGCGCCGGCGGTGGTCGTGTAATCGATCGTGACCGCGACGTTCGCCGCCTCGCTCGGGTAGAGCATCGCCTCGGCAATGGCGGTCGAGTTGGTGGGAATCGGTAGGCTGAACGCCCCGTTCGCGAGGGTCACGCCTCCCGTGGGGAGCGCGACGCTCGAGGTCGTGGAGAAGGGCGGAGCGCTCGGAACCCCGTTCGCGGTCAGGTTGTCGTGGTAGAGGCCCGTGTACTGGCTCCCGAAGAAGTTGAACTGCGCCCCGCCCGAGACGTTCAGGACCGGGCTCGAGGACGTGTCGGCCAGGAGGACGACCGGTTCGACGAGGGTCGCGACGGCCGGGTTCGCCTCGACGAGCGAGCGGTTGAACGTCGCCGCCGCGGTCGACCCGACGATGTTGAGCCATCCGGGGAAGGCGAAGACCGAGTCGCGGACGTTGAGCGTCCCCGAGACGCTCACGAAGAGCTTCGCGGACGCGTTCAGGGTCGCGACGTCGGTCGTGAGGGTGGAGTTGACGAAGTCGACCGTCCCGAGGTCGACGAACCGGTAGATGTGCGAGAGGCGCTCGGAAAGCGTGCCCGAAGCGCCGACGAACTGGACGAAGCTGAGGGTCGTGTTCTGGACGATGAGGGTTCCGCTCGGTTCGACCGTGATGTTGCCGCCCTGGTAGTACGTCGTGCTCCCGCTCAGCGGGCCGATCGTCACCGAAGTACCATTCGCGACCACGAGGTCGCCGTGCGTCACGGCCGCCGGCGAAACGGCGACCGAGCCGGCGAGCGGCGCGGCCGGGGCCGGCGACGCCGCGACCAGAAGGCCGCCCGAGCCGAGGAGCACCAGAAGAATCACGACCACCGCCACCGTTCCCCGCATCCTGCGCCGATCCCGAAGCCGTACGGGGCCCCCGGAGCCCGAGGGCGGTCCCATTGAACGACTCACGTGGCAAGAAAGGCCGGGTTCCTCTACTTAAATGTGTTTTCGAAGCACGCCCCCGGACAGACGACCGGGAACGGTTCGGAACGCGGGGCGACCGCCCGTACCCGGGACCGCTCGGGCTAGGGAACCCGGAGCACGATCTTTCCGAACAGGTCCGGATCGTCGAACCGTCGGAACGCCTCCGGGGCGCGCTCGAACGGGGTCACGGAGTCGACGACCGGTGCGAGTCGGCCCGCCGCGAGGTGGGCCAGGACGTCCTCGAACTCCCGGGCGCCGGCCATCGTGCTCCCGCGGATCGACGCCTGCCGCCAGAAGAGGGTGCGGACGTCGAACTCGACGTTCGGGCCCGCGGTCGCCCCGACCACGACCACCCGGCCCGCCCGCGCGAGCGCGCGGACCGACCGGGGAAGCGTCGGGGCCCCGACCGAATCGAACACGACGTCGATCCCCCGCTTCTCGCTCCACTGCCAAAGGACCTTGTCGAGAGGGTGCTCGTCGTCGAAGGTCACGAAACCGTCCGCCCCGAGCGCGCGGACCTTCGCTTCCTTCGCGGTCGACCGTGACGCGACGACCACGGTCGCGCCGCGCAGCTTCGCGACCTGGAGCGCCGCGGTCGGGACGCCCCCACCCGCCCCCACGATCGCGACCCGGTCCCCCGGGGCGACCTCTCCGACCGTAACGAGCGCCCTCCACGCGGTTTCGAAGACGAGCGGGACCGCGGCCCCGTCCTCGAACGAAAGGCGTTCGGGAAGCGGGTGGACGCTCGCGGAGGGGACGACGACGTACGGGGCGGCGGTTCCCTGGGTGTGCTCGCCCACGATCCGGTAGTTCCGGCAGAGGGCCTCGCGACCGGCACGGCAGGCCTCGCACGTGCCGTCCCAGAGGCCGGGGTTCAAGAGGACCTTCGTGCCGGCGGCGAGCGACGGCCCGCCCTCGCCGACCGAATCGACCACGCCGGCTCCGTCCGAGCCGAGGGCGTGGGGCCGCTCGACCGGGACGCCGGGGATGCCGGCGAGGGTGAACCGGTCGAGCCGATTGAACGCGGCGGCCCGGACGGCGACGCGGACCTCGCCCGGGCCGGGGATCGGGTCGGGGAGGTCGACGAACTCGAGCCGGTCGAGACCGCCGTGCTCGCGGAACCCGAACCCCCGCATCGTCCCCCGTCCGCCCTTAGGCGCCGCCGACGGCCTTCCAGCGGGTGTCGCCCGCTCCGTCCTCGAGCTCGACGCCCGCCCGGCGAAGCTCGTCCCGGATCCGGTCCGCCTCGGCGTAGTCCCCGCGGGCGCGCGCGCGGGCCCGGGCGGCGATCGCGACGGGGACGATCGATCCCCAGGCCCCGGCCCGCGAACCTCGCTCCCTCGCGAAGAGCCCGAGGACCTCCTCCGCCCAGCGGTACGGGGCGGCGAGCTCTTCGAGACCCGCGCCCGAGTACGTCTCGAGCTGGGAGAGGTGCTCGGCGATCCGTCGGGTCCATCCGAAGAGGAGCGCGATCGCCTCGCGCGTGTTGAAGTCGTCCGTCAGGGTCCGGTCGAGGCGCTCCACGAGCTCCTGCGCGTCGCGCGCGAGCGCTTCGGGGGGCTCGGCGCCGGGCCGCTCGGGGCCGTCTCGTTCGAGGAGGTCGTCGATCCGCTCGATGCCGACGGCGAGACGCGCGTAGGCCTCGCGCGCCTCCGCGAGCGTCCGGTCGGGGTGGAAATCGAGCGGGCCGCGATACTGGGCGTTCAGGTAGAAGAGGCGCAACGGCCCCGGGCCGAAGGAATCGATCGCCTCGTCGAGCGAGATGACGTTCCCGAGCGACTTCGACATCTTCTCGCGGTCGAACAGGAGGAGGCCACCGTGCATCCAGTAGTTGACGAGCGGGGCGCGGCCGGTCGCCGCCTCGGCCTGGGCGATCTCCGCCTCGTGGTGCGGGAAGATGAGGTCGACCGCGGCCCCGTGGAGGTCGTATCGGTCCCCGAGCAGGCGGACGGTCATCGCCGTGTCCTCGATATGCCAGCCGGGCCGCCCGGGGCCCCAGGGGCTCTCCCAGCTCGGCTCGCCCGGGGTCGCGGCCTTCCAGAGGACGAAGTCCTCCGGGGAACGCTTGCGCGGGTCGACCTCGACCCGCGCGCCGGCCCGCAGGGCCTCGACCTTCTGGCCGGAGAGCCGACCATATCCCGCGAACTTCGCGACCTCGTAGTAGACCGAGCCGTCGGCCGCGACGTACGCGAACCCGCGGTCGAGGAGGACTCGAACCTGCTCGAGGATCTCGGGAACGTAGTCGGTGGCGAACGGGTAGTAGTTCACCGACCGCACGCCGAGCCGCTCCATCGAGGCGAGGTAGCCGAGGAAGTGACGGTCCGCGAGGGCGAGCGGGTCGATGCCCTCTTCGCCGCCGCGGGCGATCAGCTTGTCGTCGAGGTTCGTCACGTTCTGGACGTAGAAGACCCGGTAGCCCCAGCGGCGCAGCGCCCGGGCGACGACGTCGAAGAAGACGAACGTGCGCCCGTGGCCGACGTGCGCCGGGGCGTACGGCGTCAGTCCGCAGACGTAGAGCCCGACGCGCGGTGGATGGATCGGGGCGAACTCACGGGTCGACCGGGAGAGCGAGTCGTAGACGGTGAAGCGGCGCACGCCTAGCTCCTTCCGAGCGCCGTGCGGACGTCGTCGGCGAGGTCGGCCGGGTCCTCGATGCCGCACGACAGTCGGACGAGGCCCCCCCGGACCCCGTGCGCCTCGCGCTCGGCCTTCGGCACGCTCGCGTGCGTCATCGTCGCCGGGTGGTCGACGAGCGACTCCACTCCGCCCAGGCTCTCGGCGAGGGTGAACACCTCGAGCCGCCTCATGAACCCGAGCGCGGCGCGGGACCCGCCCGAGAGCTCGACGCTCACCATCCCGCCGAACCCGCCCATCTGGCGTCGGGCGAGGGCGTGCTGCGGATGGCTGTCGAGGCCCGGATAGTGGACGCGCCGGACCTTGCGGTGCCCGTCGAGGACCTCCGCGACGGCCCGCGCGCTCTCCTCGTGGGCGCGCATCCGCACGCCGAGGGTGTGGATCCCCCGCAGGACGAGGAAGCAGTCGAACGGGCTCGGCACGGCGCCGACCGCGTTCTGCAGCCACGCGAACCGTTCGGCGAGCTTCGCGTCACCGAACGCGAGCGCGCCGCCGATGATGTCGGAGTGGCCGCCGAGGTATTTCGTGGTCGAGTGAAGGACGATGTCCGCGCCCAGCTCGATCGGTCGCTGGAGCGCCGGGGTCGCGAAGGTGTTGTCGACCGCGACCGTCGCGTGCGCGCGGTGGGCGATCCGGGCGACCGCCTTCAGGTCGACGATCTTGAGGAGCGGGTTCGTGGGCGACTCGACGTAGACGAGGTCCGCGGGTCGGGCCAGCGCGGCTCGCACGTTCGCGAGGTCCGTCATGTCGACGTAGTCGACGTTCACGCCGAACTGGCGGCGGTGGTGGTCCATCAGGCGCCAGGTCCCGCCGTAGAGGTCGTCGACCGCCACGATCCGGCTCCCGGTCGGGTACGCCTCGAGCAGGGTCGCGAGGGCGCCGAGGCCCGAGGAGAAGGCAAGGCCGGCCCGTCCGCTCTCGATCGCCCCGATCGTCGCCTCGAGCACCGCGCGGGTCGGGTTGCCGCTGCGGCTGTAGACGTAGCCCTTGTGGACGTTCGGCGCGGACTGGCGGAAGGTGCTCGAGAGGTAGATCGGCGGGTTCACCGCGCCCGTGAGGGAGTCGGGGGGCTGGGCCGCGTGGATGAGGCGGGTGTCAAACCGCACGTTCGCCCTCCTCCTCCGAGAGGTACCCGACGAGGTCGTGGCGCGTCAGCACGCCGACCGGGGCGCCGGAAACCGCGTCGCGGACGAGGAGCGCCCGCTCCTCCTTGAGGCGGTGGAGGACCTCCGAGACCGGGGCGTCCGCGCCGACTTCGACGAACGGTGCCGAGAGGACCGTGGCGACCGACCGCTCCACGACCGTCTCGTCCGCGAGGGCGCGGCGGAGGACCTCGTCCTCCTGGAAGCTCCCGACGTTCGTCGGCCCGGCGAGGACGGGCATCATGGAGATATCGTGGTGCCGTAGGAGGGCGAGGGCGTCGCGCACGACCGTGGTCGGGTCGACCGCGACCAGCGCCGGCGTCGGCCCCTTGCGGCCGATCAGGTCCCGGGCGGCCGCCCCGACGTCGAGGAACCCCTTCTCGCGCATCCAGTCGTCCGAGTAGAACTTCGAGAGGTACCGGTCGCCCGAGTCGGGGAGGATGACGACGACCGTCGCGCCGTCGGGCAACGGGTGCCCCGACAACCACCGCACCGCCCCGACGACGGCGGAACCGGCGGAACCGCCGACGAACATCCCCTCCTCTCGGGCCAGGCGGCGGGCCATCAGGAACGACTCGCGGTCGCCGACCTCGACGAACTCGTCCAGGTACTGGAAGTGGATCGAGTTCGGGATCATGTCCTCGCCGATCCCCTCCACCTGGTAGGGCGTCGCCTTCGCGAGCGTGTGCGTCCGGAAGAAGGGACCCAGGAGCGAGCCGGCCGGGTCGACGGCGACGATCCTCACCGACGGGCGATGCTCCTTGAAGTAGCGGCCGACGCCGCTCATGGTCCCGCCGGTGCCGACCGTGCCGATGACCGCCTTGAGGTCGCCGCCCGCGTCCCGGTCGATCTCGGGGCCGGTCGAGCGGTAGTGGGCGTCGGGGTTGTTGGCGTTCTCGTACTGGTTGGGATAGTAGGCGTTGGGGATCTCGGACGCGAGGCGGCGCGCGACCGAGTAGTGGCTCATCGGGTGGTCGGGCGGGACCCCGCTCGGGGTCACGACGACCCGCGCCCCGAACGCCCGTAAGAGGCGGATCTTCTCCGCGCTCATCTTGTCCGGCAGGACGAAGACCGTCCGGTACCCCCGCACCGCTGCGACGAGCGCGAGGCCGACCCCCGTGTTGCCGCTCGTCGCTTCGACGAGGGTGCCGCCGGGTCGGAGCTCACCGGTGCGCTCCGCCTCGTCGATCATGCTCGCGCCGATCCGGTCCTTCACGGAGCCGCCCGGATTGAGGTACTCGAGCTTGGCGAGCACCCGGTAGGGGAGGCCCTGGGTCACCCGCTTGAGCGGGACGAGCGGCGTGTTGCCCACGAGGTCGAGCACGCTGTCGACCACCGGGCCTCGAGTCGCCATCGGGGCGCGGAACGGAGTCGGACCATTAACCCTTGCTCGGCCGCGGGGCGGCGCCCCCCCGTGGCCCGCGCGCGCCGGCCTTGAAGTGCGTAGGGTACGAACCGGTTCGTTCACGTGCGACGCATCGTTTAAGGAGCGAGCTCGGCTCGAAGAGGTCGGGATCCGGATGCTGGGCTCGCTCGAGGCGGAGGTCCTGAGGTCGCTGCGCGAGCTCAAAGCCGCACCGGCCCGAGAGGTCCGCGAGGCCCTCGAACGGAAGGGGGTCCGGGTCGCCTACACGACGGTCGCGACGATCCTGGCCCGGCTGCACGCGAAAGGGTTGGTCCGCCGCCGTCGCGAAACCTGTCGGGGAGGCGAGCGGTACGTCTACCGGCCCGTGAACGTCGAGCAGAAATACCTCGTGAATCTCCTGAGGGGCGTCGTGGCGATGTTCGGCCCGGCGGGAGTGGTCCACCTGAACGAGGAACTGTCCAAGCTCGACCCGACGCAGGAGCGCGAGCTCCGCCGTCGTCTCGGGCTCGATTGACCCTCGGCATCGCGCCATGGCGCTCGCACCCATCGCCGTCACGTACCTGCCGGTCCTCGTCTGGGTGGGGATCGGCTTCGGGCTCCTCGCGGCCTACCGACGGTCGACCTCCGCGACCGTCCTGCGTCTCGCCGCGGCGTTCCTTGCCTCCTGGGCCGTCCTCGCGACCACCGCGCTCCTCTGGGTCCTCTCGAACGGAGGGTTCCGCGGGATCGAGCGGTTGATCGCGAGTCCCCTCTCCCTCTTCGACGGTCAGTTCCTCGTCCTCTGGCTCCTCGGTGCCGCCGGGGCGTTCGCGGTGTTCCTGGTCGCGTTCGTCGTGAGCCAGGCGGTCGCGCGGGGTATCCTCCGGCTGGTCGTGGCCCGGCCCCTGCCCTGGCCGACGACGCTCGCGGCCCCGCCCGCGTCGGTCGCCCTCTACGAGTTCCCGTCCGCGCGACCGGACGCCTTCACGTTCACCGTGCTCGAGCGGGGCCGCGGCCTCGGGCTCTTCCGTCGGGACGTGATCCTGGTGTCCGAGGGTCTCCTCGAGCGGCTGACGACCGAGGAATGGGAGGCGGTCGTCGCGCACGAACTCGGGCACATCCGCGAGCTCGACGGTCGCTACCTCACGTTCATCCGCATGCTCTCCCGCATGATGCGCTGGGACCCCTTCTTCGCGCTCCTGAGCGCCTCGCTGACCCGGCGCGAGGAGTACCGGGCGGACCTCGACGCGGTCGAGCTCACCCGACGGCCCCGCGCGCTCGCCCGCGCCCTCTTCAAGGCCGGGCTCGCCGGCGGCCGGAGCCGGTACCCCGGCCCGGTGGCGCTCCTCGGCGTCCGCGGCCGGCGCGGTCGGCGGGAGACGGTCGAGCGGATCCGGCGGCTCGTCGCGCTCGCCGAGAGCGGGGAGTACCCGGAGGAGCCCGTTGGCTAGACGGCGCACCGGCCCGACCCGCGCGGTCTCCACCGCTCTCACGCTCTCGCTCGCCCTCCTGCTCCTCGGGACCGGGCTCCCGGTCCCCGCGAGCGGCGGGAGCGCTCCGCCGCTCCCGCTCGGTCTCTCGCGAGCGTTCCTCGGCAACCTGAGCGCGCCCGCCCTCGCGCCGGGAAGCACGGGGACGGTCGCGTTCACGGTCGCCGACCCGCTCCCGAGCGCCCTCGACTCGGTCGTCGTGACGCTCGAGGTCTACGCGTTCAACGGCTTTCCCGGCGGGGGGCCGTCCTTCGCCCCGGTGGCCGGGGCGCCCGACCTCACGACGCCGACCTCGTCGGGTCCGATCGCGAACGTGACGGTCGGCACCCTCGCGAACGCGAGCGTCTACCGGGGGTCGGTGGGCGTCGTGACCTCCGACTCCACCGCGAACGGTGCGTACGCGGTGCGGACCGCGCTCTCCTTCACGCTCGCCACGAACGGCACGGCCTACCTCCTCGAGTCGCGCGGATGGTTCACTCCCTCGGCGTGGCAAGCCGCGACCGAGCTGCCGAACGGGAGCGTGACGCTCAACCTGAGCCGGCTCGGCGTCTCGGGCGTGACCCCCGAGACCGCGGTCGAGGTCACCGCCTCGGAGTGGGGCTGGGTGCTCGGCGCCGTCCTGGCCGGCTCGGTCGTGCTCGTCGGCGCCGGGGCGTGGGTCTACTTCCGCAGGGGACCCGGCTCGACGTCCGGGGCGCGGTAGGCGCCCGACGAGACCCACGCGCCGAGCGCCTTCGGGAGGAGCCGGACGAGCGACGGAGAGGTCCGCAACAGCTCGCGCACGACGTGCGTGGGGAAATCGATGTCCCCGAACGCGACGATCGTCGCCGGCGACCCCGTCGACCCGAGGGCGTGGACGAGGGCGTCGAGGTCGGCGTCCGAGAGGCGCGTGAAGACGCGCCGCAGGTAGAGCGCGCGACGGAACTCCTCTCCGAGCGCGGCGGACCAGCGGCGGTCGTACTCGGCGAGCGCCCCCGCCGAAAGGTCGTCGGCCCGAAGCGCCTCGTCGGCGACCGTCGCGGCGATCTCCGCGCAGGTCATCCCCGTGAAGATCCCGCCGCCCGACAGCGGCTTCACCTGGGCCGCCGCGTCGCCGACCAGCAGAACGCGCTCACCGTGGGTCTTCGGCAGGGTGCCGATCGGGATCCCCGAGACGAGGTACGCGGTCGCGCTCCCGAGCGGGCGACCGAACCTCTTTCCGAGATGTTCGAGGAGCCGCAGGTAGTACGCGCGCGCCGACGTCCCGTCCGCGTCCGCGGCGACGCCGACGCGCGCTCCGCCCGCCCCGTCGGGGATCCACCAACCGAAGAGTCCGGGCGCGAACCGCCGACCCAGGTAGACCTCGACCGCGTCCGGGTCCCCCGGGCTCGCCGGGAACTCGGCCTCGAAGGCGGGAAGGATCTCGACCGGCCGGCGGAGCCGGAAGGCCCGCGCGACGGCGCTCGCGACCCCATCGGCCCCGATCACGAGCCGGGCGGTCACCTCGAACGGTGCGTCCTCGCCGTCGAGGAGCCGGACCCGCACGCCGTCGACCGGACCCGGGAGGAGCCGGTCGAACCGCGTGGACGTCCGGTACTCGGCGCCCGCACGCGCGGCCCGGTCGGCGAGGTAGACGTCGAGGCCCGCTCGGTCGATGACGAACGCCCGCGGCTCGGGCGCGTGGAACGAGACCGACCCGAGGCCGGGACCGAAGACGCTCGCCCCCCGCACGGTCGCGCGCACCATCGACTCGGACCCGGCGAGGTCGAGGACCCGCCGGGAGACGAGCCCCGCGCACTGGACCGGCTGGCCGACCTTGCCGTGCTCCTCGACGACCAGGACCGAGTGGCCACGCTGGGCGAGCCGGTAGGCGGCGGTCGACCCCGCGGGGCCCGCCCCGACGACGAGCACGTCCCACCGTTCGGGCGGCCGTTCCGCGGGCGCGTCCATCCGTCGAGGGCTACCCGGCCCGCCAGGGAGTCGTAACGAGGTCGGTCCGCTGCCGGGGAAGCACCGCCGAGTCGGGGACACCCACCGAGACGCCCGCGCGATGGGCCAGGTGCCCGGTCCACGCGATCATCGCGCCGTTGTCGACGCACAGCGACCGGGGCGGAGCGAACATCGTTCCCCCGCGCCCCTCGACCATCGCCCGGACCATCCCGCGCAACCGCTCGTTGCACGCCACGCCACCGCCGAGGACGACCGAGTTCCTCCCGCGGTGCGCGAGCGCCCGCTCGGTGATCTCGGTGAGCATCGCGTAGGCGGTCGTCTCGACGGAGTACGCGAGGTCGGGCCGGGGCGTCCCCTTCGCGTGAAGCGCGAGGGTCGCGGTCAGCATGCCCGAGAACGCGACGTCCATGCCGTGCACGGAGTACGGCAGGGAGTAGAGCTCCGTGCCGGCCTTCGCCTCGGCCTCGAGCGCGGGACCGCCCGGGAACGTCCCGCCGAGGCCGATCCAGAGCTTGTCGAGGAAATTTCCGACGCCGATATCGAGCGTCTCCCCGAGCACGCGGTAGCGTCCCCGGCCGTACGCGATCACTTGCGTGTTCCCGCCGCTCGCGTAGAGGAGGAGGGGGTCGTCGAGCCCGCTCAGCACGCGCGCGATCTCGACGTGGGCCACGCAGTGGTTCACCGGCACGAGCGGCCGGTTCCAGGCGAGGGAGAGGACCCGGGCGACCGTCGCGCCCGCCCGCAGACACGGTCCGAGCCCCGGCCCCTGAGCGAACGCGACCGCGTCGACCTCGTTCGTCCGGACGCGCGCCCGTTCGAGCGCCTGTTCGACGAGGCCCGGGAGGAGATCGACGTGGTGGTTCGCGGCCTCCCGGGGGTGGATACCGCCGCGCGGCGGCCGGTACATGTCGGAGGCGAGCCCGAGCACTTCCGCGCGCTCGTCGACGATGCCGACCGACGCCGTATGGGCGGTCGACTCGATCCCGAGGACGACCATCGCCCGGCCAGCCGACGGGCGCTAATAAGCCCCGACCGGAGTTGCCGCAGGCCTATTCGTCGGTCGACTCGATCCGGAAGTACACGCGCTGGCCCCTCAGGGCTTCCTGGATCCGGTCCGCGAGCCCGAGGACCTCGGAGACGCTCGCGTCCCGGCCCCAGTCGTACACGAAGTCGTACCCCTCGGTCTCGGGCCGGAACCCGAGGTTCTCGAGGATCTCCGCGACCTCCGAGTACGGGGCGCCTTCGCTGTCGAGCTGGAGGAGGAGGAACGTCTTCGTCATCCGGTACCCGGGGGTGTCGCGCTCGGCGAACCGCGCCGGCCTTTAAACCTCACGCTCTCGAGTCGAGCCGACTCAGGGGTCGGCGGGCGGTCGGGCCGTCTCGTCGGCCTCCGCGGTCTCCGGGCTCCCCGCGTGCGCCGTGACCCGGGCCGCCACGCCCCGCGACATCTGGGCCATCTCGTGCGGCGCGAGCACGAGACGTCCCACGCCGAGGAGAGCGTCGGACCGGTCGACCAGCAGCGCCGACATCCCCGGGACGAGCGAGGGGTCGGCGTGCACGACGAACCGGGCGAAGAGGCTTCGGCCGCCGCGAACGAACGGGACCGCGTCGTCCGCGACGACGAGTCGGTGACGGGTCGCCTCGAGGTGTCCGACCAGTCGCTCCGCACCCCGGTAGTTCGGGCGGGCGACCGAGTCGGTGCCGACGTGGAACAAGACGGTGCCCGCCCGGTCCTCGAGCGTTCGGAGTCGCCCCGTGCGACGGGATCGCTCCCCGACCAGCGACGGGGCCATCCCGGCCGCGACCTCGGGGCCGTACTGCCAGTCGAGGAGGGAACGGACCTGGCGACGCGTCCAGTCGTCGGCCCAGTCGCGAGCGAGGTCGAAGTTGTCGGCAAGCTCCCGCGCCGCGTCCTCGGCGATCGCCGACGGGGGCCGGTGGCGGGGCGGGTTCGAGAATTCCTCGATCCCGAGATACGGGCCGATCGGATAGAGCTCGGTCAGCTCGAGCGGCACCGGGCCGAGCGGCGTCGGTGTCTCCCAGGCGATCTCGACGCCCGAGCGGTCGGACGCCGGCACGCGCGCGAGGTACTCGGGGCGGAGGGGGATCCGGGAGAGCGGCCTCCACGGCCCCGCGCGGCGCGCGGCGTACTCTCGGACCCGGGCCCGGAATCGGACGACCACGGGACGCTCCCGGCTGTCGGGGCCGGTTTCGCGGAACGCCCGACGGCTCTCGGGCTCGGTCGGCCAGAAGACCTCCGGATGGCGCCGCGCCTCCTCGAGGCCGGCCCGCATCGCCGGGTGCGCCGTGGCCCGTCGCTCGGCGAGCTCCCAGAGGGTGCCCTCGCGAATCGCCCGCCGCACCCTCCCGACCTCCTCGACCGACGCGAGCAGGTTGTGGAAAGCGATCCGCCGCTCCCGCTCCTCGGCCGGGCGGCGCGCGACCTCGGTGAGCGGCATCTCCCCGCACAAAAAGCAGTGGCAGACCGCGTCGCGAAGGTCGTCGATCGGCACCGTTCCCTCGGGAAAGAGGAGGCTTCCCCGGCGGGCGAACTTGTGGTACGCCGACGAGTCGAACAGGTCGACCCCGAAAAGCGCCGCGAGCGCGAACGTCATCGGGTGGCCGGTCCCGAAGAGGTGGACCGCGGAGCCGGAGCCGAGGAACGGGCGCGCGGCCGCGATCTCGCGGACGAGCTCGGGGAACCGGTACTGTTCCATCAAGGGAACGACGCCGCCGACCGCGAGGACGTCACCGAGAGCGCTCGCGGAGGCCGCGCTGCGGGCGCGCAGGTCGGCGTGCGCGCCCCCCTGGACGGGCACCGCGAGCAGGCCGTCGCGGGCGGAGCGAGCATGGCGAGCCCGCTCGAGGGTCGATGCGAGGGCCTCGGCGGCGGCGTCGTGCGGCGTTTCGGGCTCCGTGAAGATGTCGAGAACGGTGGCGATGTCGGAACCGATCCGGCCCTGGAACGCGATGATCTCTTCGGGTCCGACCTCGACCGAGCCGTACGCGTGCTGCTGGAAAGCACCGGAGTCGGTCATCACGGGCCCGTCGAACCGGAGGAGGCCGTGAACCCCCTCGGCCTCGGCGACCGCCCTCAGGGGTGGGGTTCTCCAGATGATGTACGACGAAGTGATGACCGCCCGGACCCCGAGCCGCCGGCGCATCTCGAGCGGGGGCACGGGCTGCCGTTCGGGGTCCGGATGGACGACCGGGAGGAGTGCGGGCGTCTCGATCGGTCCGTGGGGAGTGTCGAACCGGCCGAGGCGCGCGAGTCCGTCCCGCTCGAGCACCTCGAAGTTGCCCATCGGTCCGGCGACCCGCGGGAGAGATTATCTCTTTCGTAGCGGCGCCGGGACCGGCCGCGGCCCAAAGGGCACGTCGGCCGGCTCTCGCGATGCGCCACCGCACAGGAGAGCACGGGCGATCGACACCCCGGACCCGTCGGGCGCCCGAAGCCTCAGCGAGGCGACAACGGCCGGGGCCGGGACGGCGATGGCTCCGAGTACGACGCCCGGATCCGTTCGAGAAGCCCGACGAACATCGCGTGGGTGAGCTTCCCCGTGTTCGTGTTCTGGGGACTCGGGTGGTACGATGCCCAGAGGAGCGGGCGTCCGGGACCGAGAGGCGCGCACGCCCCGTGAGCGAACGGCGTCGACGGGCGCTCGACCCCGTAGACGGTCGGCACGACGTCCCGGAGGGCGTCCCAGGCGAACCCGCCGAGCGCCAGGATCGCCCGCGCGTTCGTGAGCAGGTGCAGCTCTCGGTCGAGGTACGGCGTGCAGTTCGACCGCTCGGAGGGGTTCGGCCGGTTGTCGGGTGGGGCGCACCGGACCGCCGCCGTCAGGTAGAGGTCCGTGTAGCGGAGCCCGTCGCCGCGGTGGGTGGAGGTCGGCTGGTTCGCCAGCCCCGCGGCATGGAACCCGCGGACGAGGAACGCCGCCGAGCGGTCACCGGTAAAGACCCGTCCCGTCCGGTTCGACCCGTGCGCCGCGGGAGCGAGTCCGACGGCGACGAGACGGGCGGACGGGTCGCCGAATCCGGGGACACCGCGTCCCCAGTAGGTCTCGGCGCGGAACTCCCGCTTCTTCTCCACGGCGACCCGCTCGCGGTACCGGACGAGCCGCGGGCACCGGACGCAGGCGACGACCTCGCGGCGCAGCCGGTCGAACGAGTCGTCCACGGGCGTCCGTAGGACTTCGGGGTTATGATGTCCCCGAACCGCCTCTTCGGTGGTCACCGGACGTGACCAACCCCTATAGGTGTCCCCGCCCTAGAGCTCTCGGATGACGATGCCGGCGAGCGCAAGCCCCCCAACTCGTTGGGGGGTTAGCGAGCCCGTAATAGGGTCCCCCTCCATTCCGGGATCGCTACCTCCGATGTATCAGCCGAGCAAGTACCGCCTCTACCCGTTCCCCGACCAGAAACGGGAACTCGCACGACAGTTCGAGGAGCTGCGGTTCCTGTGGAACTACGCGCTCGAACGACGTCGCGA
>JAJZGO010000136.1 GCA_021798415.1 Thermoplasmata archaeon
GGCGGCCGTCGGGCCCGTCGGACGCGCGACGATCCTTCGGATCGCGATGGTCAAGGACCCGACGCACCGCGCGGTCCTCGCGTTCAACGTCCCGGTGCTCCCCGACGCGCTGGCCGAAGGGGAGGACGGGCCGGTCCGGGTCTTTCGCTCGGACGTCATGTACCGGGCGATCGAGGAGTACCTCGGCTGGCGGGACGGGCGGCGGAAGGAGCTCCTCGCGCGCGAGCGGCTCGACCTCGTCCATCCGGCGAAGCTCGAGGTGATGCGCGGGTACGTCTTCCGAGCCTCGAGGCCCGCGATCGTGGGGGTCAAGGTCCTCGGGGGCACGCTGCGGCCGGGCGTGCGCCTGATCCACCTCGACGGGACCGAGGTCGGGGTCCTCAAGAGCCTCCAGCGGGAGAACGAGAGCGTCCCCGAGGCCGAGGAGTCGAGCGAGCTCGCGGCGTCGATCGACGGCGCGGTCGTCGGCCGCAACCTCAAGGAGGGGGACCAGCTGCTCGTGAGCCTTCCCGAGTCGGTCGCTCGGACGCTGAAGAGCCGGACCCTCTCGGCCCGCGAGAGCGAGATCCTCGAGGAGGTCGTTCGCATCCACCGGGCGACCCACCCGTTCTGGGGCCAGTGAGGCGCCCCGCCGAACGCGCCGTCGCCGTTCCTAGAAAGTGCGGGAGCCGCGCCCGCCCGGACGGTTCTCGTCCCCTCGCTCGGCGAACTCCGGCTCGAGGGGATTCTCCTCGGTCGGCGGCGGTCGGTAGACCCCCGACCCGAGGAACAATCCGAGGAAGACCGCGATCGCCCCGATCCCGACGAGGACCAGTCCCCCGACCGAGATGAGCGCCCACGCCGGGATCGCCTGGCTGGGGGTCGGGACCTGGTAGGTCTCCGTCAGCACACCGGTGAACGACTGCGACGTGGACGCCGAGTTGGTGACGGAGAGCAGGTAGCTGGACCGGATGTTTCCGCTGTAGGCCCAGACGCCGCTCACGTTCGCGGCCCAGCCCGTGATCGCCGTCCCCGAGCAGATCCCTCCCCCGACCGGACAGCTCGCGGTGTTCCACAGCGACACGGCCACGGTCGTCGAGGCGGTCCAGGAGAGCGAGAGCTGCCCCGACGCCGCGACCGCCTCGGAGATGACCCAGCTGCGCGTGGTGCCGGGCCCGAGGTCCGTGATCGCGACCGAGGCGGTCCGAACGTTCGTCGGCACGGGCGGAAGGTAGAACAGCGAGACCAACAGGCCGGCGCCGACGACAGCGATGACGATACCCGCGGCGAAGAGGCCCGTTCGCACGAACGTACAATAGGGAGGACTCGGGAAATAGCCTTCCCTGACCGCGGCACGCCTTCGGGTCCCCCATGCGGTCTCGGCCCGAGGACACCAGGCTCGGGTGGGAGGCCAGGTACCTCCCCGGGGTCGGGTCGCTCGCCGCGTCGCCGGCACCCCCCGGGGCCGAGCGACGCCGGACCGGACCGGCGTCCGGGACGGACCGTCCTCCGGTGTTCTCCCGCCCGGAGGCGGCCGCTCGGAACGCCGGTGGAACGCGGCTCGCAAGGTAAAATGAGTAAATACCCTGCCGCCGTAGGTCCTCCGACCGTGACCGACGGAGAACCGGTGCCCGCGCGGCCAGGTACCGCCGCACCCGCCTGCCCGATGTGTCACAGCACCCATCGCATCGTGGACCCGGTGCTCCTCGAGACCCACTGCGCGGAGTGCGGCCTCGTGTTCGACGACCGTGCGATCGTGGCCAGCGCCCCGCCCGCTCCCGACAGCGCCGGTAGCGAGGGCTCCGGTCGTGGCATCGGTCCGTTCGTCCGGCCGGGCGGCACTCGCCGCTCCCTCGGATCGACGCTCTCGCTGACCCGTGACGGCCAGGGGAAGCGGCTCGACTGGCACCGTCGCTACGAGTTCCAGCACTTGAAGCGCGTCATGCAGCGACAGACCGCGCGGACGGTCGACGGCCCGCTCGACCGGACCCCGGCCCGCAGCGAGATCCAGTCGGCCGGAGAATCGATCGGGCTCCCTGGCGTCGTGCTCGCGGAGGCGGAAGTCGTCTACCGCGAGGCGCGGCTGCGGGGCCTTTTCCGCGGGCGCAGCCTTCCGTCGAGCGTCGGCGCCTGCCTCTACGCCGCGTGCCGTCGCTTCTCCCTGCCGCGCACCCTCGGCGAAGTGGCGAACGCGGTCGGCGCGAAGCGCTCCGAGGTGGGCCGAACGTTCAAGGTCGTCCAACGAGGAAGCGGCCTTGCGATCCCGGGGGTCGGGACGAAGGCGTTCCTGACCCGGTACGCCCAGGAGCTCGCGCTCTCTCCGCGGGTCCGCTCGACGGTCGAGGCGATGCTCGACCAGGCGCGGGACGACCCCGAGCTTTCCGGGCTGAGCCCGCACGGCCTCGTGGCCGCGCTGATCTACCTCGCGGCCGAGGAGAACGGAGAGCACCGGTCGCGCGCCCAGGTCGCCCGCGTGAGCTCGGTGACCGAAGTGACGCTGCGCTCCACCAGTCGCCTCGTCGAGAAGGTATGGAACCGCCCGGGCCCCCCGACCCCGAAGTCGGAGTAGCGCGCCGCGACCGGCGGACCGTTCACTTCACGAGGTAGTAGCCCGCGGCCTTCTCGCGGACCTTCCGACGGGCCCAGCCCTTCGTCTGGAGCTCCTGGAGGGAGTTCATGACCATCGTCTTCGGCAGGTGCGCCGATTGGGTGACGCGCTCGGCGGTGCCCATCTTCTCTTCGGAGAGCATCGCGAGGTCCTTCATCGCCTTGTACACCTTGACCGCGTTCGGCGACACCTCGTCCTCGATACCCATCGATGGCCCCGGGCTCGCGACCCCGCGGGGCAGATAATGATGGCGGCCCGGATGGGATTGGCTTATCCCGCCCCCGCTCTCCCCCGCACGGATGCGGGTCTCGCGGGATCCCGGGCGGTGCGACCGACCGCCCTCGCGAACGCGCTCGCTCGGGAGCGTCCTCGTGCGGCGAGAGACCGGGGACTCCCCGTGACATCGTCCCCGCGGCTCTCGGTGGTGTGGGACGAGAGGTTTTGCGAGTACGACTTCGGACCGGGGCATCCGTTCTCGGAGCGGAGTCGGGAGCTCGCGGTCCGCCTCCTCGAAACGGTCTTCCCTCCGGGCGAGGGGGGGCCGGTCGAGTGGCTCCGCTCGGTGCCGCCGGCGGCGAGGGCGAGCCTCGAGCGGTTCCACCGGCCGCAGTATCTCGCGCACGTCGAGGCGGCCAGCGTTGCCCGCGAGACGGTGCTCCTCGACGCGGGGGACACCCCCGCGTTCCCGGGCTGCTACGAGGCCTCGGCGCGGATCGTCGGAGGGGCTGACCGGGGGCTCGGGACAACGCTCGAGGCGGGGCGGCCCGCGTTCCACCCGGCGGGAGGTCTGCACCACGCCCACCCCGACCGAGCGAGCGGGTTCTGCATCTTCAACGACGTCGCGGTCGCGGTCGCCCGCGCGGTCGGCGAGCACCGAAAGGTCGCCTACCTCGACATCGACGCCCATCACGGGGACGGGGTGATGTACGGGTTCTACGAGTCGGGCCGGGTGCTCGACATCGACTTCCATCAGGACGGACGGACGCTCTTCCCCGGGACCGGGTTCCCGACGGAGTGCGGCCGCCATGACGGCGCGGGACTGAAGGTCAACGTGCCTCTCCCGCCGGGCGCGGGCGACGGGGCGCTCCGGCCCCTCTTTCACCGGATCGTGCCCCCGCTCCTTCGTTCGTTTCGCCCCGACGTGATCGTCGTCCAGCACGGGGTCGACGGCCACGTCGGGGACGCGCTCGCCCGGTTGCAGTACACGCCCGCGGCGTACGCGGACGTCGACCGCACCGTCCTTGCCCTCGCGGGGGAGCTGACGGGCGGCCGGTTGCTCGTCACCGGGGGCGGTGGGTACCGGGCCGAGTCCGTCAGCCGCGTCCTCGCGCGGGCCGGGACGATCCTCGCGCAGGGCGACGTCCCCGACGACGCCGCGGCGCTGCCGGCCCGATGGCGGGAAGAGTATCATGCCGCGCTCGGCGCGACCGCTCCGCGGACATGGGGCGAGCATCCGCG
>JAJZGO010000137.1 GCA_021798415.1 Thermoplasmata archaeon
CACGACGCCGTGGGCGCACGAGGGTCGGGTCCGCTTGCACGCCCAGCGGAGGTGGGTCCACGAGGCTCACGGTCGAACGGGACGGTAGGACGACGGTCGTCGACGTCCTCGACGACCTCACGGGCGCGACGGTCGACGGGCGAACGTACCCGGTCGTCGTCGTCGCGCGCACGCGGTCCCGCGTCGAGCTCGAGGTCGCCGGTGAGCGCGTCGTCGTCGAGAATTGGCCCGAGGGGGACCGGGCGCCGGTCGGACCCGTCGACGTGAACGGCGAACGGTCGGCGGCCGTGGTCGTGCGGAGCCCCCTCTCGGGATCGTCCTCGCCCCGGCCGGCGGACGCCGTCGCGCCCCCCGCACCTCCCCCGACGCCTCCCGCCGCCACCTCCTCGGGGGTCGCGGTCGTCCCCCCGATGCCCGGAAAGGTCATCGAGGTCCGCGTCCGGGCGGGCGACCGGGTGAAACGAGGGGATATCCTGCTCGTGCTCGAGGCCATGAAGATGCGCAACGAGGTCCCCAGCCCGGTCGACGGGGTGGTCGAGGACCTGACCGTGGCCCCCGGTTCAAGCGCCCGGGCGAAGGAGCCGATGCTCTTCGTCCGGCCGGAGTAGCGCGCGGCCCGTCCCTACATCGCCGGGACGCGGTGGCCGCACGCGGAGCAGGCCGACGCGCCCGAGGCCAGCGTCGTGCCGCAGTAGATGCAGAAGTCGAGCGGTCGCACGGACGCCGCGGTCGCCCCGGACGGGAACGTGGCTCCGCCCGTCGGGTCCGCGGACGGGAGGGGTCCCGCGCTCGCGGCCCCCGAGGCGGACGGCCGGCCGACGCCGGGGACGTACATCAGGACGAACCCGACCGCGATCCAGGCGAGCAGGCCGTAGAAGGCGTACTGGGCGTACTGTGGCAGTTCGAAGAGGACGACGAACGCGGTCACGATCGCTGCGAGGTTCACGAGCGAGAGGACGGCGCGGGCGTTCATGGGGGGCTTCGACCCTACTAGTCCCGCGGGGCTACTTGGGGTTTTGTCCCGGGCCGCCGCCTCCGGCCGGGCGGCTCGCCGTGGGGGGATTAAATACGCGCCCCGGCTGGCGCGCCGCCGTGACGCAGGTCCCCCGGCTCGTGGCGCGGGACGCGTTCACGTACGAGATCCCGATCGGCGAGGTTCCCGGCATGACGGTCCCGGGGGTCCTCTACTCCGACCCGGCGCTCCTCACGGGCGTGGAGGGAGACCCTTCCCTGCGCCAGCTCGCGAACGTCGCGACCCTGCCGGGCATCCAGCGGCACGCCCTCGCCATGCCCGACATCCACTTCGGCTACGGGTTCCCCGTCGGGGGGGTCGCCGCGTTCGACCTCGCCGACGGCGTCGTCTCCCCCGGGGGGATCGGCTACGACATCAACTGCGGCGTCCGGCTGCTGCGCAGCGGGCTGACCGTCGACGAGGTCCGGCCGCGCCTCGTTCCGCTCATCGACCGCCTCTACCGAGAGGTCCCCGCGGGGGTCGGGTCGCACGGAGCCCGCCCCCTCTCGCCGTCCGAGCTCGACGAGGTGCTCGCCGGAGGGTCGGCCTGGGCGGTGGCGCACGGCCTCGGCCGTGCCGAGGACCTCCGCACCCAGGAGGAGGAAGGTCGGCTCGCCGCGGCGGACCCGCACCAGGTCTCCGACAGCGCCCGCAAGCGAGGGTCGAAGCAGCTCGGGACCCTCGGCGCGGGGAACCACTTCCTCGAGGTCCAGGTCGTCGACGAGGTCTTCTACCCGGAGTTCGCGAAGGTGCTGGGCCTCGAGCCCGGGCGCGTCGTCGTCATGCTCCACACGGGTTCGCGGGGCCTCGGCCACCAGGTGGCGACCGACTTCATCCAGCGGATGGACCGCCGCCTCTTCGAGGCGCACACGACGCTCGTCGACCGGCAACTGTCGTGCGCGCCGATCGGATCCGACGACGGGCAGCGCTACCTCGCGGCGATGGCGGCCGCGGCCAACTTCGCGTGGGCGAACCGCCAGGCGATCACGCACGGCGTGCGGCGCGCGTTCTCGGCGGTCTTCGGACGGTCCGATGCCGACCTCGACCTCGCGGTCGTCTACGACATCGCGCACAACATGGCGAAGGTCGAGCAGCACCGCGTCGACGGCGGCCCGAGACCCCTCCTCGTCCACCGTAAGGGCGCGACCCGCTCGTTCCCCGCCGGGCGCGAGGAGGTTCCCGCCGACTACCGCCCGTACGGCCAGCCGGTCCTCATCCCCGGCGACATGGGGACCGCGAGCTACGTGCTCGCCGGCCTCGCGACCTCGATGGACCGCTCGTTCGGCTCGTCGTGCCACGGCGCCGGTCGGCGCCTCTCCCGGCACGCCGCCGTGCGCGCCTTCCGCTACGAGGACGTGACCCGCGATCTCGCCCAACGGGGGATCGTCGTCCGCTCGACCTCGCGCGAGGGCGTGACCGAGGAGGCGCCCGGCGCCTACAAGGACGTCGAGGAGGTCGTGCGGGTCGCCGAGGGCGCGGGGCTCACACGACGCGTCGCACGGCTTCTGCCGCTCGGCGTTGTGAAAGGGTAGGCCGACCGGGGCGACGGCGCAGCCAGCCGCCCCACTCGACGACGGTGATCGCCGCCCCGACCCCGGCCGCGAGGCCGAGGATGACGGACCCGTCGAGGGCGACCGGCGGGTGGATGTCGACCGTCCAGTTGCGGACGACGCTCGTTCCGGAGTTGTCGCTGACGTTCACGCTCGCCCAGTAGACGCCGAGCGCGTCGTACTCGAGCGTCGCCGTCGTGCCGTTGACGACGGTGCCCCCCTCGAACGTCCAGCGGTAGGTGTACGGGGGGCCCGTGCCCCCGACGCCGAGGGCCGAGAACGTGACCGCGATCGGCGGCACTCCCCCGGGGGGCGAGGGCCCGCCGAAGATCTGGAGCGGCCCGTTCGCGACCAGCGCGGTCGAGTCGACGGCGGCGTCGGAGTACGGGTCGTGGGCCACCGCGCGGACCGTGTAGTCGCCGGCCGCGTAGTAGGTGTGGGCGACGCCGCCTCCGGCCGCGTTCGACCCGTCGCCGAAGAACCACTGGGTCGACGCGCCTCCGGGGCCCGAGGTGAGCGACGAGCCGGTGACGACGAACGGCGTCAGCCCGAACGTCGGCGCGACCGCGCTCGTGAGCAGGATCGCGGAGACGCGGGGCACGAACCCGGCGGCTTCGACCGCGAAGAACGGCGAGAGCGCGAACGGGACCGTCGCGACCGGGACGGTGTTCGGGAGGACGGCGGAGATCGACCCCGAGAGCGTGTCCGCCCCGGGGGCGGCGAACGGACCGAAGTACGTCTGGTTCGCTCCGGGCCCGAACGCCGACCGCCCGTCCCCGAGGTTCCACTCGATGCCGAGCGGGATCCCGCCCGACGGCGTGATGAGGCTCGCCGTGAAGCGGACCGTCGCCCCCGACGAGACGTTGACCGCGGGCGTGATCGTCCCCACGATCCCGGTCCCGCGGACCCCGCCCGGTGCGAGGACGTCGATGAGGAACGCCTCCGACGTGTTCCCGTGGCCGGCATCGGAGAGCGACCCGACCGCGAGGTACTCGCCCGGGAGGTCGTAGGTGTGGTTCACGGTGTGGCCGACCGCGGCAAACCCGTCGCCGAACTGCCAGACGGTGCGGTTCGCGTTGGCGCGGTCGCCGCCGCGGGACGCGGCGAAGAACTCGACCGTGAGGGGCGCCGGCCCGCTCGAGTGGGAGAGGGCGAACGCGCCGTCCAGCGACGGCGCGACCGACACGTTCGTCACGGCCGTCGCTTCCTCGTCCACGGTGTCGTTCGCCCATCCCCGCACCGAGTAGTTGCCCGGCCCGCGGAAGATCGCGCACTCGCACGCGGCGGTGTACGAGTCGTTCGACGCGAACGCGAACTGCGTCGGGATGGCGGGCACTCCGGTCGCGCCGCCGGTGGCCGAGAACAGGTCCGGGAAGTCGGCCGGCGCGTCGCGGACGGCCCCCGGCGCGGACGGGGCG
>JAJZGO010000138.1 GCA_021798415.1 Thermoplasmata archaeon
GGATTCCTCGGTCAACGACTACCCGTTGAAACGGGTGGCTTGAACTCAGGAGAGGAGTAAGGTTGCCAACCCACACCCCCGCTTCCGTCACCGTTCCCGACGGGGCCGTTGACCCGACCCCCTTCGTGGGAATCCTGGGGGCTCACAAGTTGCTGAGGCCCGTGCTTCCCCGCTCCCACGACGATCCTGGCAATGTTCACCGACGCGTTACGGTCGGCGTTCCCGAGGTATCCGCACCCCGGGCAGTGGAAGGCCGCCACCTTCCGTTGGCCCATCTCCCCGCACCGGGAGCACCGACGCGAAGTGTACGCCGGTGGCACCGCCACCAGCGGAACACCCCTTTCGAGCGCCAGGCTTTCCAGGGAGGAGCGGAACTTGGAGTAGGGGAGACGGGCCGTCTTGCGTCGGCTCTTGCGGTGCCCGGGAGCATCGCGCAGGTCCTTCAGGTCCTCGACCGCGATGGACGCCCCGTGCTTCTCGGCGAGGCTCACTACCTGGTGCGCCACCTGCCAGCACCGTGTCGTGGTGAAACGGTCCTCCCAGCCACGAAGGCGACGAAGTCCGCGCCGAGCCCGGTCGGGCATGGTCCCCGTGTCCCTCGCTTCTTGGAGCATGCTGCGGCGAAGGCCCGCGTCCCTTTGGGCCGGGTAGAGGTCGCGCCCGAAGTAGTGCTGTTCCAGGACCCGGTCCCCCCGGACCACCGATATCGCAGCGAGGGTGCGCACCCCCAGGTCCACGCCCACAACCGGAAGGGTGCCGTCCACCGCGGGCTCGGCCACCTCACTCTCGGCGAGCAGCCAGAGGCGGAGGCCCTTCCGTGTAGCGCACAATCGTACCTGTTTGGGCACGAACCCTGCCCCGAGGGCGTCGGTGTAGCGGTCGTAGGCTCCATCCTGAGCCAACGGGAGGGCAAGACGACCTTTGACCCCCGTGGCGATGGTCAGCACCGGGCGGGCGTGGTGGGTCTGCGCGTGTCCCGCCGAGCGGGGGAAGTTGAAGCGGAGCGGGATGCCGCGGTAGACCCGGGTCCGGGTCTTGCGATTCTCCCACACCTGGCTCACCACATCGCAGGCGAGTTGCGCGGGGAGGCCGGCGTCCCGCAGACCCTGGTAGGCGAGGTGGTGGAAGGCGGTGCGCGTCCTGGGCTTCTGTTCGTGGAGGACGGTAGCCCAACGGTTCGCCTCCCGGGTGGCGAGGGAGGCCAGCGCGGCCAGGGAGGCGCGCTTCTGCTTCCCGAGGTGGAGAAGGTTCAACCGAAACGCCTTGTGGAGAAGAGTCACGGACCTCAGCGGCTGAGGGAACGTAGGCTCACCCAAGAGGCTTGCGGCGCTCCTCCCCCCAACAAGTTGGCGGGTCTCCGCGCCGGGTGTGTTTTTATGAGCGTCGGGTCCGAAACGGAGGAGGAATGACCGCGGTCACGGTGAAGGTGCCGATGGCGCTGCGCCCGCTCGTCGGCGGGCGAGCCGAGACGGCCGTCGACGGAGCGACCGTCGGCGAGCTCGTCCGCCGGCTCGCCGAAGACCATCCCGAGCTCAAACGCCACCTCTTCTCTCCCGAAGGGAAGCTGCGGAGCTTCGTCACGGTCTACCTGAACGACCAGGATATCCGGTACCTCGCGAAAGAGGCGACGCCGGTGGCCGACGGCGACGTCCTCTCGATCGTGCCCGCGATCGCCGGCGGCTCTCCGGAGGGCTCGACTCCGTCCACGGGGCCGACCCCTCCCCGGGCTCCGGGGGCGATGATCCCGAGCTTCTCTCCCTCCGACCTGCGTCGGTACAGCCGTCACCTCCTTCTCCCCGAGGTCGGCGTCGCGGGCCAGCGCAAGCTGAGGGACGCCAAGGTCCTGCTGGTGGGCGCCGGCGGCCTCGGTGCTCCGGCCGCGCTCTACCTCGCAGCCGCGGGGGTGGGCGAGATCGGACTGGTCGACTTCGACGCGGTCGACCTCTCGAACCTGCAGCGCCAGGTCCTCTACACGACGGCCGACGTCGGCCGCCCGAAGCTCGAAGCCGCCCGGCAGCGCCTCGAGGCGCTCAACCCGGGCGTGCGGGTCGTGGCGCACGGGGAGCGCCTCACGAGCGAGAACGCGTTCGACGTGCTGCGCCCGTACGACGTGGTCGTCGACGGGACGGACAACTTCCCGACGCGCTACCTCGTCAACGACGCGTGCGTGCTGCTCGGAAAGCCGAACGTCTACGGCTCCGTCTACCGGTTCGAGGGCCAGGTGAGCGTCTTCGACGCTTCGCGCGGACCCTGCTACCGGTGCCTCTACCCCGAGCCCCCGCCCCCCGACCTCGTGCCGTCGTGCGCCGAAGCGGGGGTGCTCGGGGTCCTGCCCGGGCTGGTCGGTCTCCTCCAGGCGACCGAGACCCTCAAGATCCTGCTCGGTACCGGCACCCCGCTCGTCGGTCGCCTCCTCCTCTACGACGCCCTTGAACTCAAGTTCCGCGAGCTCGCGCTACGGAGGAACCCGCACTGCGTGCTCTGCTCGAGCGAGGCGACGCAGACCGGGCTCATCGATTACCCGGCGTTCTGCGGGGTCGCCGCGACCGGGGGCGAGTCGATCGGCGTCCCCTCGATCGAGGCGGAGGAGCTCGCGCGAGCGCTCGCTTCGCCGGACCCGCCTCTTCTCGTCGACGTGCGCGAGCGCGGCGAGTGGGATATTTCGCACCTCCCCGGGGCCCTGCTCATCCCGCGGGCCGAGCTCCCCGAACGCGTCGACGAGATCACCCGCGCCCGGGAGGTCGTCCTGTACTGCCGGGTCGGCGACCGGTCGGCCCGGTCCGCCCGGTGGCTCCTCGACCTCGGCTTCACGCACGTGCGCAACCTGGCCGGTGGCCTCCACGCGTGGGCCTCGCGCGTCGACCCGAACTTCCCAGTGTATTGAACCGCGGGGGGCATCATTATGGGGTGCTCGGCGTTCGTCGGCCGGCGGCAGGTGACGACGTGGGCGGCCCCGTACGGACGGGCGCCGGAGGGAGACGCCGGCGATTCCTTCGCGGGATGTCGGTCGCGGTGCCCCTCGGCGTCGTCCTGTTCGTGCTCGTCGGCTTCGCCGACATCGTCCCGGTGACCTTCTCGGGGGTCGCGAGCGCCCCGCCGAGCAACTGCAGCTACTGCAGCGCGGGGCTCGTCGGCCAAGCGTCGCTTCCCTCCGGAGTGGGCGTGACGCTCCGCTGGACCAATACCGTGGGCACGGTCGTCACGTTCCAAGTATGGTCCGCCGCCGGAGGAGCTTCGGCCTCCCCCGTGTGTCGCGGGGTCGGAACGGGCGGTACCTTGACGTTCCGGTCGGTCGGAGGCACCTACGAGTTCACCGTCGGCAGTTCTCCGGGTCCGAACGGCACCTACGTCGAGTACTCCGGGACGTACTGGGTGTCGCTCCTTTAGGGCGGCGGTCCCCGACTAGAGCCCCGGCGGGGTCGGGGCCGCGTGCGGATCGCCGACGTCGACCGCGAGCCGGCCGGAGTACGACCGCACCCGGCGCGAAAGCTCGCGGGCGAACGCCTCGGGGTCCCGCGGCGAGATGTAGAGCGGGACGTCGCCGGCGCTCACGAGGAGGCCGCGCGAGGCGTCCGTGTAGATCGAGTCGAACCGTCCGACCACGGGGCTCCACATGCGGCCGCGCCAGCCCCACGACCCGAGGAGCCCGCCGGTCGGCGCGAGGTCTCGCAGGGATGCGTACTCGATCTTGCGGACCTCGTCGAGGCGGACCCGCCGACCGCCGAGGACCCGCCAGGCCCTCAGCGAGGTGTCGTCGACCCGGTAGCTCGTAGAGAGGTACCGCCCGAGCGAGCCGACGAGGAAGATCCCGATGACCCACGGGGCCCACCAGATCGTGATCACCGAGCTGTGCGGCAAGAAGGCGACGACGAGGACGAGGAGGAAGAGGTACGCCCCGACGACGGCGGCCGAGTAGCGGCCCCGGACCCGGAAGCGCCCCTGGGCATCGAGG
>JAJZGO010000139.1 GCA_021798415.1 Thermoplasmata archaeon
GGTCATCTCCTCCGAGCGCTGGTACCTCTATCGAACCCGCCGAGCCGCGGCGCCCACCACACGTCCGTCGTTCTTCGTTCGGGCCGTCCTCCGCGGGTTCTCGACGGGCGAACTCGGTCCGCTCGATTTCGGGCTCTTCCTCTTGGCCGAGTCGCTGGCGCGATTCTACTCGCGGGCCCGGTACTCGCTCATCGGCCACGTCCGGCAGGCCACTTGGCAGAGCGTCCGGCAAGAAGGGTAGGGGCCGCGGTCCGCCCCGTCTGAGGACCGCGCGCGGGGTCGGGTCAGGCCAGCCGGTGGCGGACGATCCATCGGACCATCTCGCGGACCGCGTCCTCGCTCGACACCGCCGGTGTCCAGCCGAGGGCACGGATCCGCCGGGTGTCGAGCCGCACGACGCTGTTGTCGCCGATCCACCCGCCCCGGCCACCCGTGAAGGTCGTCCGCACGTCCGCGAGGCCGAGTTCGTCCGTGACGATGCGGGCGACGTCGACCGGCGTCAGGTTGACGTCGACCGCGAGGTTGAACCGATTGACCCGGTCGCGGACGCCGCGGTACCCGATCAGCATCCCGCGGACGCAGTCGGAGACGTGGAGGAACTCCTTGCTCTGCTGCCCGTTCCCGAGGATCTCGAGGTGGTGGGGGTCGCGGGCGAGCTTTCTCACGAAGTCCCAGACGACGCCCCGGCGGCATCGCTCGCCGATCACGTTCGAGAACCGGTAGGTCCACAGGTGGAGGTCGGCCAGCGACGTGTACGCCTCCGCGAACGCCTCGAGCGCGAGCTTCGAGGCCCCATACAGCGACGTCTGCGTGGGAGCGTAGCTCTCGGGCGTGGGGGTGAGCGTGGCCTCGCCGTACAAGGAGGAGGTCGATGCGTACACCAGGTCGGGGACCCTTGCCCGCTCCATCGCCTCGAGGAGGCGGAGCCCGCCGAGGACGTTCACGCGCACGTCGGCCGTGCGGTCCTTGAGGCTCTCCCGCAGGTCGGCGAAGGCGGCGAGGTGGAAGACCACCTCTGCGCCCTCGAGATGGGGTTCGAACTCACCGTCGGTCACGTCGAACCGCACGATCTTGAGACGAGGGTTCTCCCGTTGATGGGCGAGGTTCTCGGGGTTCCCGGCCGCCAGGTTGTCGAGGACCACGACGTCGTCCCCGTTCGCGAGCAACCGGTCCACCAAGTGGCTTCCGATGAACCCGGCCCCGCCGGTCACGACCGCCCTCATCGGAGGCTCCTTGTAGGGTAGGGCGAGAACGGATGCGTACGATCGCCTCGGGGGGGCGAGCCCGGCGAGCATTTCAGGATTGGGCCGTGCGTCCCGCCCGCGCCCGAGGGCGGTCCGGTGGCCCTTCGGCGGGTCGCCGGAGCGCCGGGATCCTACGGGACCGCGAACCCCTGGACGGCCACCGGCGTCGAGCTCACGAGGGACTCCACGACGATCGCCAGGGGGGCGACGCTCGGCCCGGCGGTCAGCGTGACCTCGACCGTGCTCCAGCCCCGCACGAGAACCGACGTCGAGACGATAGGCCCCGGAAGGTAGGTGAGGCCGAGAGCGAGAAGGATGGAGAGGTCGTATCCCAGGTCGGCTCCCGCGTCGGGGACCGAGGGACCGTCAAAGGCCCAGAGCGCTCCGCCGAAGTAGAGCACTCCGCCGGCGCCGACGGGAATGTACGCGAGCGACATTCTCGAGGTCGGGCCCACCGTCGCGTTCCAGCCCAGGTTCACCCCGCCGTGGGCGCTGACCTCGGAGGCGTTCGCGCCGTACGTGACCCCAGCGTAGCTCAGCCCGAGCGCCGACGCCCTCGCGGAGGGGACCGTCCCCGCGGTCGCTTTCGGCCAAGCGACGGGGATTCCGGGCGGTCCCGGGACGATGTTCGCGATCGGAAACCCGACGAGCTCGGTCTGTCCGGCCCAGCCGGGGGTATCGAGCCCGTACGTGGGAGAGGTCACCACCTGGTTGTAGAAACCCAGCGGACCGCCAGCCCAAACGAGCGTACCCCCCGCCGCGATCCAGTTGTGGAGGGCGAGGTCGGAAGGATCCAACGGTGAGATCGGTATGACGCCGCACTCTAGGAGCAGCAGGATCGCGTGGGGGCTACCCGCGAGCACGCCCAGGACGCCGGAAGCATTCTCGACCTGGATCGGCTGGGTCAGGCCGAGCCCGGAAAGCGTCTCCTGGACCCGGCTCACCACCGAGGCCACGTCGCTCTGACTCCCAAAGAGGCACGATGCCCTCGCGTCCTCGAAAGCGAAGATCGGACGCGTCGCGGCCCCGTAGAAGGTTCCCGGCAAGACGGCCACGTTCACCGGGGCCGCGAAGACCCGGTGGTTGCTCATCGAGACCGTGATCGAGGTCCCCCCGGCGGCCGGCTGCACGCGCTCGACCGTGGCCGTGACCACGGGGCCCGCGAGCGGACCCACGACGCTGATGAGGGCGATCGCGAGCACGACCGCCGCGACGCCGGCCCCCCACGCCCGGGAGTGGCGACGAGAGGTCATGCGCTACTCTCCGCGGGGATGGCCCGTCGAACGCGACCCGTCCGCACTCCGCGGGCGAGCTCGAACAGCCCCAGGACCACACCCGCGAGGAGGAGGATCCCGGACACGACACCGATGACCTCCCACAGGCTTCCTCGCAGGAGGAGGTCGATCTCGTACGCCGCGGAAACCGAATTGACGGCCGTCACGGCGCCCGGGCCGAGCCCGGTCGCGAGCGGATAGAAGAATGCGAACGGGGTCAGGAGCGCCCAGTACTGGAAGAACCCCGAAAGGACGATCCCCCACACCACGGCCCAGTACCGGGTCGAATCGATGGCGAGCGCGCACGCGATCCCGGCCGCCACGAGGACGTCGATGTTCTCGGAGTTCGGCACGGGGTTGGCGAGAACGGTGCCGGCGAGCGCGATGGCGCACGCGATCGCGAGGTCGCGCACCTCGGCGAGATCCGGCCGGGGACCCGACTTTCGCCGCACGACGAGCAGGACGACCGCGACCACGATCGAGAGCGCAGCGAATCCCTGGAGCGTCATGAGCCAGAGGTGGGCGTTCGCCGCGCTGTTCGTGTACTGGGCCCAGGAACCGGTCCCCTTCGGCGACGCGGGATTGAAGATCGCGAGCACGCTCAACCCCCCGTAGGTGACCGGCGCCGTCGTGTGCGTGGCGAGCAGGTCGAGAGTCTCGGACAGGTACTCGAAGAAGACCGCGAGAGCCGTCGCGATCCCGAGGGCGAGAGCCGCGAGAGGTCTCACGGCCCGCCGCAGGACCGCTCGCCAAGGACCCGGCACGACGACCGCTCCCACGACGAAGACCGGGACCAGGACGACCGTGTACCCCTTCGCGAGGATGGAGAGGGAGAGGAGGAGCCCGGCCCAGTACCAGTAGCGTTTCGCGGCGGCGGCGAGCGCGAGGATGGCGAAGGCGGCCGCGAGCCCGTCCACTTCTCCGTGTACGCTGCTGACCCAGATCGTCAGCGGGTTGAGGAACCACAGGGCCGCGGCGAGGGTGCCGCGTCCCGGAGCAAGGTGGCGCTCGACGAGGTAGTAGAGGGCGAGGCCGCCGGCCAGGTCGGCGAGGATGAGCGGAATCTTCCAGGCAAGAAGGGCGGCCGGGACCGGCACGACGCTGGGCACCCAGGAGGTGAGCGCCGCCGGTACCGCGAAGGGAAGCGACCGATAGAGCCCGCCGGGCCCGAGCAGGAGCGTGACCGCTCCCATGGTCGGGCTCGCGAGGTAGGGTGCGAGCGGCGGGTTGAACCAGGTGCCCCCGGAGTACGGGTTTCCGCTGTAGAGGAGGATCTGGCCGGAATGGACGAACCCGACCGTATCGGTTCCCCACGAGGTCAGGGGAGCCAGGACCAGCCGGACCGCGAGGCCGAGGAGGAGGATGACCCGCAACCGGGAGTGTCGGGG
>JAJZGO010000140.1 GCA_021798415.1 Thermoplasmata archaeon
CGAGGCCTAGCGAGCCGGCCCCCCGGATCACGAGGAACGGCTCGTCGATGACCCGCTCGAACTCGGACCGGTCGGGCGGAGGCAGGGAGCGGGCGTAGGAACGGACGGCGGCGGACTTGCCCTCGAGCAGGTAGCGGAGCTCTCGCTCGTACCCGGAGAAGCTGTGGCCGACCACGGGTCTATCGCGCCCGGCACGCCGGAACGCATAATATAAGGCGGTCGGCGGACTCGCGAGGTCCCGTGGCAGCTCCGGCGACCCTCGAGATCGCGCCGTCGGAGGTCCCGGTAGCCCGGACGCTCGCCGTCCTCGTCACCGACTCCGACCGTCGGCGGACGGTCCGGGGGCTCGCGACCCAGGTCGCCCGCTTCCGCCTCTCGGAGCTGCGGGGCCGACTCCTCAAGGACCGGGTCTTCGAGGACCCGGGACGCCTCATCTCGCGGCTCAAGCGGCGCGGCCTGCTCCTCGAGATCCCGACCGGGGGCGGCGAGAAGACCTACCAGGTCCCGTACCCGGACGACCTCCGCCAACTCCTCCTCGAGGAGACGTCCCGTCCCGAGGGGTTCGAGCCGGGCCCGCTCCTTCCCATCCCCGACGAGCGCGCGGAGATCCGGTCGATGGACGGGGAGTTCCTCGACCACCTGCGCGAGGTCCTGCGCGATCGCCTCGAGGAGACGCTCGAGTTCGGGCGGACGTTCGACGTCAAGACGCTCGCCGCGTACCTGCGCGGGCTCTTCGGCGAGGAGCTCTACTTCGACTCGCTGATCTCGCTGCTCCAGCAGTACGCCCTCGCCGACGCGCCCCTGATCGCCCCGACGGGCCGCACGACCGGCGCGACCGGCTTCCACCTCGCCCTCTTCGGGCCGCCGGGGACCGGCAAGACGTTCTCGATCGACGACCTCGTGCGCGGCAACCCCCGCAGCGGCGTCCCGCCGCACGGGCTCCCGGGCCGGAACCGCTACTGCGGTGGGATCACGCCCGTCCAGTTCCTGCGCGTCGGGAGCGCGTACACGGGCCGGACGTTCAACTTCATCGTTCCGGAGTTCAATGACTGGTTCAAGTACCGCGGGATGGTCGAGCCGCTCAAGCTCGTGATGGAGCAGCGCGAGGTCAAGTGGGAGACGACCCTCGGCACGGTCGGCCCCTACACGTTCCGTTCGTTCTTCTCGGTGAACTACAACGTGAGGACCGCCGGAGCCCAGGACTACTGGACGACGATCGCCGACCCGAACTTCGCCGCGCTCGAGGACCGGATGCTGCTGCGCTTCCACCCGATGACCCGCGCCCGGTTCCGGGCCGTCGAGTCGAGCGCGGAACGCCTCGAGCTCGGCGAGATCGACTTCTCCCTCGCCGAGCGGATCCGGGACCACCTCACGCTCGTCCATGCGGTCGAGACCGGCCACCCGCTCGTCGCCGCGCGCTTCCGGGCGCGTCCCGTCCGCCTCGAGCGCACCCTCTACGAGCGCCTGCGCGAGGTCTCGGAGAGGGCGCTCAAAGCGACGAACTTCCCGAAGTTCTCTCCCCGGCTCAAGCTTCGCGCCGTGCGCCTCGCCGCGGCGGCCGCGCTGCTCCGCACGTTCGCCGAGCCGGGGCCGGGCCCCCTGTCGATCGGCCCGCTCGAGGTCGAGTTCGCCCGACGGTTCTACGAGGAGGAGATCCGTGCCCGAGAGGGCCGACACGGACGCGCCGCGGCCTAGGCCCGAGCGGACGGTGAAGTTCCGCCGCCCCACGGCGGAGATCGTCCAGCGGGCCGCGCGCCGCGTCGTCCGGGGCGGAAAGGCGACGTTCACCTCGCAGGCCGAGTTCCGCTCGGCACTCCTGCGCTTGCTGCGCCGGGACGAGCCCCTCGCCGCGGTCGGAGGCGCCCGGCTCCGACGGCTCCTGATCGGAGTACCCGGCGTACGCCTCACGGTCCGGTACACGGAACGACCGGACCGTCGGCCGCTCGAGCGCTGCCCCGTCTGCGCGTCGGCCCTCGCGCCGATCCGCAACCGAACGCTGACCGGGGAGACGATCGTGCTCGGCCAGCGATGCACGCGCTGCGAATACTGGAGCCACGCGGAGCGACGGGTCCCGGTGCGCTACGTCTTCTCGAGCGCGGGGATCGACGGCGGTCCGACCCGCTAGGCGCTTACTCCCTCCAAGGCGGGACGGCCACACTCGCGGGCGGCACGTACGGCGACGGCGGATGGGGGGGCCGCCGCCGGGAGCGGTGCGCGAAATGGAGGACGACCGCGGCGATCGTTCCTCCCACGATGAGCCCGAGGAAGAGCGCTGCGAGCGAGCTTCCCGTTCCGAGAGCCGTTGGGGAGGTCACGCTCGGAGTGATCGTGAACGGGAGCTGGGCAGAGACTCGGGCGCCGGCGGCGTCCACGAGGGTGACGTTGATCGAGTACGCTCCCGGCCCGGCGTACGCGTGGACCACGTCGATGCCGCTCGCGGAGGAGCCGTCCCCGAACGACCAGTCGACCGAGTAGGGAGGGGTACCCATCTGGAAAGCGGCACGGAACTCGACCCCGGTGCCGACGCGGACGGAATCGGTCGCGTTCAGCCCGACCGCGTAGAACGTTCCCGAGAGGTCGGGGTTCACGGTGACATTCTCGGTGCGGTTGGCATAGACGCCCCGGGCGTCCTCGTAGTGGAAGAGGACGGCGTACTGTCCCGCACGGCTAAAGGAGTGCGAGACGTTGAGTCCCGTCGCGTTCGTCCCGTCGCCGAACGTCCACTCCTCCACCGTCGGGCTCGAGCCTCCCGAGACGGTCGCGCTCAGGTCGATCGTTTGGCCCACGTCCGTCACGTTCCCCGGACTCGTGGCGACCGCGGTCACCGGGCGAGGCTGGACCTCGACCACGCTGTTGACGGAGACCGTCGACCCGGTCGAATCGGCCACGGTCACCGTCAGGAGGTACGTTCCGGCCGTCGAATAGGCATGAACGACCGAGAGCCCGGTGGCGGTGCCGCCGTCCCCGAAGTCCCAGGACGCGCCGTAGTTCGGGATCCCTCCGGCGACGGTCACCTGGGCGGACAGGGAGCCGCCGGCGTCGAGACTCGGGATGGGACCCGGGGTCAGGGCGAGGAGCGCGGTCAGGCGAGCCCCGACCGTGAGGTTCGTCGACGCGCTGGCGGAGTGGCCGAGAGCGTCGGTCGCGGTCGCGGTGAGGGTGTAGCTCCCGTTCGCAGTGGGCGTGCAGTTGAGCGACAATACGTTGGCGGAAAGGCAGCCGGGCGGCAGTCCGGCGTAGGCGACGGTCACCGGCCCCGTACCCCCTACGTATCCCAGCAGGACGTGCGTGGTCGCGTTCACGTCGACCGCCGACGGCGACGCGGCAAAGAAGGTGATCTGGGGCAAGGAGGCGATCTCGCTGAGCGTGCCCGAGTGGGTGTTGGCCACGACCACGGCGCCCGCCGCGGGGGCGGCGCTCCCGAGCAGCGACACGGGGTCGGGGTCGAAGGGCATTTCCCCGACCGCCATGCTCACCAGCGAGGCCCGACTGGCGACCACGCTCGACCCGTCCAGCACCGAGATCGCCCCCGCGTACGCCGAACCTCCCGTCGTCATCGACGCATAGAGCAGCTCCCGTGTCGGGTCGTACGCAAGCCCCGTGGCGAGGGCGTGTGTCGGGAGGGGGATCGGGGCGCCGACGACCGAGTTCGTCGTTGGGTCGATGACGGAGATGTTCGCCCCGAGCGCGTAGACCGCGCCGTCGGCGGCGTCGTAGGCGACGGAGGTGAGCCCGGTCCCCGCCAGGAGCGCCGGTACGACGACCCGGCCGGAGGCTGCGTCGACGACCTCCAGTTCGCCCGACGAGGTGTTCACCACGAACAGTTCACCCACGGCCGGGTCCAGGGTCATCGTCTGCTGCGAAACGAGCCCCGTCGGCACGCCGAT
>JAJZGO010000141.1 GCA_021798415.1 Thermoplasmata archaeon
CGCGCAGACCTCCCGCAGGACGTCCTCGAACTTGCGGCCCTCCTTCGCCACCAGGGTCGGGTTGGTGGTGACCCCGTCGAGGATCCCGGTCGCCCACATCGTTCGGATCTCGGTCACGCACGCTGTGTCGAGGAACAACTGCATCGTCGTCGATCTCCCGGTACGCCGCGGCCCTACTGAACCTTCCCCCGCCCGCGCAGGAGCTCCCACGCCTCGTCCCGGATCCGCTCGGTCGACATGCCGTAGCGGTCGACGAGCGCCCACGGCTCGCCCGATTCGCCGAAGACGTCGGGAACGCCGACCCGCCGCACGGGGACCGGGTAGCTCTCCGACGTCGTCGACGCGACGAGCGCGCCGACCCCGGTCAGGACCGAGTGCTCCTCGAGAACGAGGATCGCGCCGGTCTCGCGGGCGGCCCGAAGGAGCGCCGCCTCGTCGAACGGCTTCACGGAGGCGAAGTCGAGGACGCGGACCGACACCCCGACGCGGGCGAGCTCGTCGGCGACGTCGAGCGCCCGGGCGAGGAGCGCCCCGACGGCGACGATCGTGAGGTCGCTGCCCGACCGCAGCTCGGGTGCGGTGCCGAGACGGAACGCGCCGTCGGTGACGGTCGGCAGGTTCTCGCGGGTGAGACGCACGTAGGCGGGGCCGTCGGCGTCGGCGACCGCCCGGACGGCGGCGCGGGTCGTCGGCGCGTCGGCCGGGACGATCACGGTCATCCCGGGGAGTCCGCGCATGAGCCCGATGTCCTCGACCATCTGGTGCGTTCCCCCATCCCCGCCGACCAGGAGGCCTCCGTGGGTCGCGACGATCTTCACGTTCGCGCGGTTGTAGCCGATCGACTGCCGGACCGCGTTGTACGCCTGGCCCGCCGCGAAGACCGCGAACGTGCTCGCGAAGACCGTGCGGCCCCCGAGCGCGAGCCCGGCGGCGATCGTCATCATCGTCGGTTCCATCACCCCGACGTTGAAGAACCGGTCCGGGAACTTGTTGCCGAAGGCCACGGTCCGGGTCGATCCCGAGAGGTCGGCGTCGAGCACGACCATCGTCGGGTCCTTCTCGCCGAGCTCGACGAGCGTCGCGCCGTAGGCGTCCCGCAGGCTCTCCTTGGTGCGGTCGGCCGTCACGGAGCGGTCCCCTCCGGCGGCACCCCGAGCTCCTCGAGGGCCCGAGCGGCCTCCGCCTTCGACGGCGCCTTGCCGTGCCAGGAGTGCTGGCCTTCCATGAACGACACGCCCTTGCCCTTCACGGTCCGGGCGACGATCGCCGTCGGGCCCCCGGTCGTGCGGCGCGCCTCCGCGAACGCTCCGAGGATCTGCCGGAAGTCGTGGCCGTCGACCTCGACCGTGTGGTAGCGGAACGCGCGGAACTTGTCGGCGATCGGCTCGATCCCCATGATCGCCTCGGTCGAGCCGTCCGTCTCGAGGCCGTTGCGGTCGAGGATCGCGACCAGGTTCCCGAGGCGGTAGTGCCCGCCCGCCATCAGCGCCTCCCAGGTCGGGCCGGCCTGGCACTCGCCGTCGCCGAGCACCGCGTACACGCGGCTCGGCCGACCGGCGAGGCGGGCGTCGAGCGCCATCCCGACCGCCATGCCGATCCCCTGCCCGAGGCATCCGGTCGACGCCTCGATGCACGGGAGCTTCCTGCGGTCGACGTGCCCCTGAAGGCGGCTCCCGAGCTGGCGCAGGGTCGCGAGCTCCGAGCGCGGGAAGTATCCGCGCAGCGCGAGCGCCGCATAGAGCGCCGGGGCCGCGTGGCCCTTCGAGAGGACGAGCCGGTCCCGATCCGGTCGCGCCGGGTCGGCCGGGTCGATCCGGAGCTCGTGGAAGACGAGCGCCGTCAAAAGGTCGGTGGCCGACAGACTACCGCCCGGGTGGCCCCCGCCGGCGGCGCACGTCATCCGGATGACCTCCCGCCGGATCTCTCGAGCCGTCGCTTCGAGCGACGCGAGCCGATCGACGGGAACGTCCTCGACCATTCGCGGCGCGGCGAGGAGGGGCGGTCTATTTGACTGTTGAGGCGCGGGGTCGTGCGCGTCGGCGTCCGGCGGGGGCCGAGCCGCTCGTCGTCGGCGTCTCGAGAAGTCCGCGCAGCGTCGCGAGGTCCTCGGCGTAGCGGGCGTAGCCGTGGTCGTCGAGCGGGGTCTCGAGGTACGCGGGAACCGAGCTCCAGCGTCGGTCGTTCACGAGGTGGCGGAATCCCTCGAGTCCGATCTCCCCGCGGCCGATGTTCTCGTGGCGGTCGAGGTGGGAACCGAGCGGGGCCTTCGCGTCGTTGAGGTGGAACGCACCCACCGCGGCGCGTCCGACCGTCCGGTCGATCCGGTCGACCATCGCGCCGTAGCCCTCCTCGGAGCGGAAGTCGACGCCCGACGCGAAGAGGTGGCACGTGTCGAGCGCGACGCCGACGCGGTCCGGCCGGTCGAGCGCACGGAGGACGGTCGCGAGCTCCTCGAACGAGGAGCCCAGCGTCGTTCCCTGGCCGGCCATGTTCTCGAGAAGGAGCCGGACCTTGCCGTCCGGACGGCCGTCGACCGCCCCGGCGAGGCTTTCGACGATCGTCGCGACCCCCGCGTCCGTTCCGCTCGAGAGGTGGGCACCGGGATGGAAGATCAGGGCGTCCACACCGAGGAGCTCCGCCCGCGCGATCTCGTCCGCGAACGCCCGCCGCGAGCGTTCGAGCATCGGGCGCTTCGGGCTCGCGAGGTTCGCGAGGTACCCGTGGTGGACGGCGGTCGCCCGCAGCCCCTCGGACCGCACCGCCTCGCGGAACTCCCGAGCGGCGACGGGAGACACCGCGGGACCGGCCCACATCTGAGGGCTCTTCGAAAAGATCTGGATCGCGTCGCAGCCGATCGCCCGCCCGGAACGGACCGCCTCCCCGAGACCGCCCGCGATCCCGAGGTGAGCGCCGAGGAACATCGCGGGGTCGTCCCGGCGCGCGGAGTAATTAGCCTATCTGGACGACCCAGCGCGCGTCGTCGCGGAGGGGAGGCTGACAGCTTTCCGCGTCTCCCGTAGGCTCGCGCACTTCAGTACTGCGCGGAACGCCGGTGGGCTTAACTGCCGGGTTCGGAATGAGACCGGGTGTTTCCCCGCCGCTTTGGCCGTCAGCCAACGGGTCCGACGTTCGGCCCATATTTAACTCTAGGTCGTCGCCGAAGGCCCACGGGCCGGAGCATCGCGGCTGCGGGACCGTCGCCGGGCGGACGGCTCCCTCCCCGCCCCGATGCGGCCGGCTCACGCCCGGCGAGCGAAAACCTTCATCTCGGTGAGCGCCTCCCCGGCGAGCCGCGTCGGCCCCCGGCGGACGTTGGCGCGGAAGCGATGACCCCGGACCTCTCTGCGGTACCGTGGATCGCCGAGTACCGACTGAAGCTCGACGTCGACTTCGCCGGTCTCACGTGGACGGGCACCGTAGAGTTCGACCTCCCGGCCGGTCCGGACGATCTGGTGCTCGACTCCGACGGGCTCGAGGTGACCGCCGTCCGTAAGAACGACGGGAGGGCGCCGTTCCTCGTGAGGGCCGACGCGTGCGAGCTCGTGCTGTCGGGCCCGCACCCCGCGCCGGTGACGATCGCCATCGACTTCTCGGGACGGGCGGCGGAGGACGCCCTCATCGGGCTCTACCGGTCCCGCAACGGGTCCGCGCAGGTCCTTACCTCCCAGTGCGAGCCCGTCGGGGCGCGGAAGATCTTCCCCTGCCTCGACCGACCCGACCGCAAGGCCCGGATCCGGCTGACCGTCTCCGTCGACGCGGACCTCGAGGTCGTCGCGAACACGCCGGCCGAGGCCGTGACCGAGGGGGGCGGGCGGCGCGAATGGACGTTCCCGGCGACCCCGCCGATGGCGACGTACCTG
>JAJZGO010000142.1 GCA_021798415.1 Thermoplasmata archaeon
AACGCCAAGGCGGAGGAACCATGACGGAACCCAGTGAATCGAGCCCGGCGGCCGGACGGCACCATCTCGGCGGATCGCGCTCGCTCGGCTTCGCCGTCCTCTCGGTCTCGGACACGCACTCGGAGGACGACGACCCGTCCGGCCAGCTCGCCCGCTCGCTGCTGACGGCCGCGGGCCACCGGGTCCTTCGCTACGCGCTGGTCGCCAACTCGGTCGCCGACGTTCGCGAGAAGCTCGAACCGTGGCTCGCCGACCCGAAGGTCGAGGGCGCGATCACGGTCGGCGGGACGGGCGTGAGCTCGCGCGACCTCACCGTGAACGCCCTCGAGACGATGGGGGGCCGCCGGCTCGAAGGGTTCGGCGAGCTCTACCGGTCGCTGAGCTTCGCGGAGGTCGGGCCGCTCGCGATGATCAGCCGGGCGTCGCTCTTCGTGCTGCAGGGAAAGCCGGTCTACGCGCTCCCCGGGAGCGAGCGTGCGGTCCGCACCGCTCTCGAGAAACTGATCCTTCCCGCCTCGATCCACCTGGTCGAGGAGCTCGAGCGCTGACGGGTCGCGTTCAGGCCGCCCGGAACCGGACCGCGAGCGCGCCCATCGGTGGGGGCCCCGCGTCGAGGAGCTGGGCGTCGAGGCCCTGGAGACGGCAGAAGTCGGTCCACGCGGGGGTCGCGTCGATGTGGTGCGCGAGCAGGATGCCGCGGTCGCTGAGCGCCTCCCACGCCGCGCGGAGCTCGAAGCGAGCTCGCGCCGCGACCGGGCCGTTGTCGTAGAGGAAGAGGTCGACCCCGAGCGTCGTACCGAGGATCTCCCGCAGCCGCTCTTCGGTGTTGCCGAGGGCGAGCGTCCATCGGCCCCGCAGGGACGGGGCGACGAACTGCCCGACCCCCACGTCGCGGACGCTCGTCGCGCGGCCGGCCGTCGTGCCGGGGCCGAGCGAGGTGAGCTCCCCCGCGCCGTTCGCTTCGAGGGCCGCGAGGATCCACGCCGTCGAGTATCCCGGCCGCACGCCGGTCTCGACGACCCGACGGGGGCGGGTCGCGCGCACGAGCAGGTAGAGGAGCGCCCCCTGGGGAAGCTCGTGGACGAACGCGACGCCGGCGCCGCGGTCGAGCAGCACGTCGGGTAGGTCGCCTTCGCGCAGCTCGCGCCGGTAGCGTGCGAGGTCGGCCGCGCTCGCGCCCGACAGGCAGCGTATGCGCTCGAGCGATGCTTGGCGGAGGAGCATCATCCGCTGCTTGATCCCGCGACGTGACGCGAGCGTGAGGAGGGCGGGGCGTCGAACGAACCGATCGACGAACGGTACCGAGTCCCCCGGAAGCCGTCCCCGCTGGGGCTCCGGCGGGGCGGCGCCCCCGGACGCGGGAGCGACTCGCACGTCTTCCGAGAGGGTCCCGGCCTACAAAGCCTGTTCGCTTGCCGGGCCGCTTCGCCCCCACCCGACGCCGGCCGGGGCTCCCCGAAGACGAGCGGTGAACCCGGTTTCCGCATAGCGTCTTATAGGGTGGCGGACTCGAAGGAGTCGGTGGGACTTCATGGTCGTCAACGAGGTCGGGGACGCGAACTTTGACCGATTCGCCCAGGAGAACGGCGCCGTCGTGATCGACGTCTGGGCGCCCTGGTGCGGCCCGTGCCGGATGGTCTCGCCGATCGTCGACCGGCTGAGCGAGAAGTACAAAGGGAAGGTCGCGTTCGGGAAGATGAACTCGGACGACAACGGTGAGAAGGCCGGCGCCCTCGGCATCATGAGCATCCCGACGCTCCTCTTCTTCAAGCAGGGAAAGCTCGTCGACCGTATCGTCGGGGCGTACCCCGAGGACGTCATCGACGAGCACGTTCGCCGCCTGCTCTGACTCTCCCGCCCGGGGCACGGGCGCGGGGCCCCGACGGGGGTCCGCGGGCCCCGGACCCTCCCGGCCCAGCGCTTTAGCTCCCACGGTGTGGGGGTCGTGCCATGAACGAGGCGCCGTCGGACCCCCACCTCGCCCGGTACTCCTTCACGCGCAAGCTCGAGGAGATCGCCGCCTGCCGCGGACGGGCGACCGAGCTCATCTCGCTCTACGTTTCGCCGGGGAAGCAGATCTCGGACGTCATGGGCTACCTCCGCAACGAGTACGCCCAGAGTTCGAACATCAAGAGCCGCACGACGCGCAAGAACGTGATGTGGGCGATCGAGTCGCTCATGGGGCGCGTCCGCGGGTTCAAGGAGCCGCCCGCGAACGGCGTCGCGTTCTTCGTCGGCAGCCGGGCCGTCGGGGCCGACAAGTCGGAGCCGGTCACGTTCATCGTCGAGCCGCCCGAGCCGCTCAACACCTACCTCTACCGGTGCGACTCGAGCTTCTTCCTCGACCCGCTCAACGCGATGGTCCACGAGCCCGACATCTGGGGGCTGATCGTGATGGACCGAGCCGAGGTGACGCTCGGACTCCTGCGCGGAAAGCGCGTCGAGCCGCTCAAGAACCGCCAGTCGCTCGTGCCGAGCAAGCACGGCCGCGGCGGGCAGTCGGCGCACCGCTTCGAGCGGATGATCGAGCACGCGGCGCACGAGTTCTTCGTCAAGATCGCCGAGATGGCGACCGACCTCCTCCTCCCCCGCAAGGACCAGCTGAAGGGGATCCTGATCGGCGGACCCGGCGCCACGAAGGAGTACTTCTACAAGGAAGCGTACCTCCAGTACGAGCTCCAGCAGAAGGTCGTCCAGCCCCTCTTCGACACCGGCTACACCGACGAGTATGGGTTGAGGGAGCTCGTCGAGAAGGCGACCCAGACGCTCCACGGCCTCGACCTCGCCGAGGAGAAGCAGATCATCCAGCGGCTGCTGCACGAGATCCGCAAGGCGGATTCGGGCCTCGCCGCGTACGGCCCGGTCGACACGAATCACGCGCTCGACATCGGCGCGGTCCGCACCCTCCTCGTGTCCGAGGGCCTGCGCCAGCAGCGGGTGACGTTCCGCTGCAGCTCCTGCTCGAACGAGTTCGTTCGCACGCTGCCGGACGCCGAGATCGACGCGGTGCTCGACGGCCCGTGCCCGAAGTGCGGACAGCGCATGCTCTCGGAAGGCACGCGCGAGGACCTGGTCGAGGGCCTCTACCGCCGCGCGGCGGATTCGGGAGCCGAGGTGCGCCTGGTCTCCACGGAGAGCGAGGAGGGCGAGATGCTCGCGAAGGCGTTCGGAGGGGTCGCGGCGCTCCTACGGTATCCGGTCGCCTCCGTCACGCCCCGCCGCCCCCCTGCGCAGGCGTAATGAACCCCCTCACCGCTCGTACGCGACGTCATGGCGAGTAGCAATTACGGCACGACACCGGCCGTTCCGGCCGAAGACCCCACGATCCGTTCGCTCTTCGACCTCGCGCGCCCCCTCGCGCTCGTCCTCGCGCTCGTCGCCGGCGTCTTGTTCCTCTTGTCGGCGGTCCTCTTCGTCGTCCGCACCGCCTTCGGGGTCTTCTCGTCGCCGTTCGGGGCCGTCTACTGGCTCATTACCGCGATCGTGAACTACCTCATCTGGAAGGAGCTCCCGGCGCTCCAGTCGCTCGCCGCCCAGCGACAGTACTCCGCGCTCAAGGAGCGGATGCTCCTCTGGGCGATCCTGGGCGTCATCTTCTTCCTCATCGAGGGGGTCCTCCTCCTCCTGGTCTACCTCAAGATCGAGACGGTTTCGTCCGGGTCGGTGCCGGTCGCCCCGCCGTTCGGGGCCGGCGGGAGTTCCACGACGGGCCCCGCACCCCCACCGGGGGTCACCGGTGTCGCGAGCCCGCCGGTGGTCCCGTTCTGTTCTCAGTGCGGCGCGCCGACGACGTACGTGGACCCGGGCCGGTACTACTGCGCCCACTGCTCGCGGTACGTCTAGAGGGGCC
>JAJZGO010000028.1 GCA_021798415.1 Thermoplasmata archaeon
GAGGATGACGGTCGCGCTCGTAAGGCGGGTGTTCATCAGGACCGCGACCGGCGCGGCCCGGGCCGCGCCCATGTACCGGCGCGCGACGGGGTAGACCCCCAGCATCTTGAACGCGGTCGCGGCGACCGCGATCACCAAGAGGATCCACCCGTGGGCCAGCACGAAACCGAGGTCGACCCGGAGCCCGACCGCCAAGAAGTAGAGCGGGACGAACAGCGCGAAGGCGAGCTTGCGGATGTCGCGGAGGAACTCAGCGCCGGCCCACGACGAGAAGAGCAGTCCCATCAGGAAGACGAACAGGATCCCGGGAACCCCGACCAGCGCCGAGAGAAAGGCGAGCACCGCGAGGGAGAACAGGAGCACCCGGGCCGGGACGTTCGAGAACGTGAAGTACCCCGGCCGGTCGCGGGCCGCCCGCGCGATGTACGGCAGGAGGACCGCGGCGATGCCGAGCGCGCCGAGCACGCCGAGGGTGTAGAGGAGGCCGGAGGTCGTGAACAGCGTGGTGAGGGTGATCGACGAGTCCTCCGCGAGATTCACAGCGAGCGTTCCCGCGAGGACGAGACGGCCGAAGGGAAGCCCGGTCAGGTCGTACTGTTGGAGCGTCGTGTAGACGATCGAGATCGACGTGTCGGCGAGGACCGTGGCCCCGATGACGGCGACGAGCAGGGGCGCACGAACGAGAATGTCGAGGACCAGGAACAGTCCGGCGAACGGCACGAGGAACCCCGCGAGCCCGACGGTGAGCGCGCGGACGATGTTCTGGCGGAGGAAAGTCAGGTTCGTCTCGAGGCCCGCGAGGAAGACGATGAACAGGCTGCCGAGGACAAGGATCGAGGCCGTGCCGTTCGGGAGGCCGAACCCGGCGACGGCGACGAGCGCGATCCCGGCGAGGATCTCGAGGGCCGTGATCGGCAGGTGGGTCCACCGCGAGACGAGCGCCGTGGCAATGACGGTGCCAAAGACCACCACGAGGTCGAGGTCGAGCGTATTGACCGGGACCATGGGGGGCGCCTATGGGCGGGACCGGGGTTTAAGCGTAGTGGGCGAGGACCCCCGCAAGGTGTCCAAAAACGGCTCTGTGGGGGCCCCTCGCCCCGGGATCCGGCCGCGCGCGGTCCGGGCTCTGGGCCCGCAACCCACCGGGGGGCCGCCGCTCAATCGAACCGTGCGCTCGTCCGTAGTCGCTCGCCGACCGAAACGAACGCCCGGCTTCCGACCTCGAGGGGCTCGAATCGCTCTCCGACGGTACCGGGTTCGATACGATAGGCTTCCCTCAGGGCCGAGCCATCGACGACCGCGACATCGAACCCGCCGGTCGCGGGGTCGGACCAGACGACCACCCCGTGCGGCCCGGCGATCCGCAGCCGCCGGTCGGGCGCGTCGGGGCGTCGAGGGACCGGCGGGATCTCCCGCCAGGCCGGGTCCTCGTGGCGAGGGACCGTCTCGGCGCGGAACCGTTTCTCCTCCGTCGCGGCCGGACGGCCCGGGCGGGCGTCGACGAGACCGAGCGCGCGGAGGGCGCCGACCAGCCGGTCTCTCCACGCTCCGTAGGTCGGTATCTCGCCGGCCTCGGCCTCCCAAGAGGAGACCCAGCGCTCCATCTCCGTCCGGACGATCCGCCGGATCGCCGGGTGCGGGAGCCGGAGAAGGTCCGACATCGCGCGGTGGTCGGCGCAGCCGAGCATGCCGCCGACGAGCACGTGGGCGTCCGCCCAGTCGCCGCCGGCGTTCCCCGACACCTTCCGTGGGCCGACCACGAGGTCGGAAGGAGGTCGCAGCTCCGCGGGCAGCCCGAGCTCCCGGGCGGCCCGCACCGGCGCGGCGAGGAGTCGAACGAGGTCGTCCGCCCCGCCCCGGCCCCCTTCCTCGTCCCGGTAGACGAACTGGTAGAACCACTGGTCGGAATCGAGCCACGTCGTCCCCCCGCCCTCGACCCGTCGAATCACGGGAACGCGACGTCGCGCGAGGAACCCCTCGTCGAGCTCCTCCGCGAACGACTGGTGGAAGCCGAGCGAGATGTACGGCGCCGCCGGTTGGGCGGTCAGGAGAGTGTTCGGAACCTCCCCGGCCGCGACGGACTCCGCGACGCTCTCGGCGAACGCCTGGGCCCGGAGCGGCTCGCACCGCCCGAGGTCAAGGTGCCGCCACACCGCGGGGGAGCGCGCCGGCGGGGGCGTCGGGCGGAGCGCGGTCAACGGGAGGTCCCGGACCCGGCCGCGAACGCCCCCGGGTCCCGGGGGCGCAGCCGATAAAGCCAGCCCGCGCCGTACGGATCATGGTTGACGAGCCCCGGGTCGCGCTCGACCTCCGCGTTGGCCCCGACGACCGTTCCGTCGACCGGGAGCCCGAGATGGCCGACCCACTTTTCCGATTCGAGCGATATCGCCGCCTCGCCGGCGCGGTACGACCGGCCGACCTCGGGTCCCCGGTAGTGCGCGAGCGGCCCGGCCCGCCGTTGCGCCGAGTCGGTGAGGCCCACGACGAACGTGCCGTCGGCCTCCTCCCGATACCAAAGGTCGGGGCCGATCGCGCAAACGCCGGAGCCGGGGGACGGGCCTAGCGGTGCCGACGACATCCGGGGCGCCTAGCGCGGGACCGCGGGGCCCGACGAGCGACCCAACTGCTTCAAGAGGAGCAGCATCACCTTGACGCCGCGTTGAGTGTCGGGGTCCCGCAGCGCCCGTCCGAGCGCGAAGACCCCGCCGACGTCGGGCATGTCGGCGAGCGCGCGCTCGCGACTCGCCGCGTCGCCGACGACGGTCGTCGAATCGGAGAGCATCCCGAGGAGCGGGCCCGCCTTCACCGCCGCGTGGACGAGCGGCTCGATCTCGGACTTCGGAGGCAGCGACTCGACGAACTGGATCCAACCGATCGCGCTCGCGCCCGCGTGGCCGACCATCTGGTCGGTCGTCGCCTGGGCGACGCCGACGAGGCCCTCCGCGAGGGTGACGAGGGTCTCGAGCGCGCCGGTCTCCTTCCACTCGGCGATCCGGTCGATGAGGTAGACGATCGCTTCGCGCCTCTTCTCGTCCTGCGCGACCCAGTCGAGGAGCGAGAGCGCGCCGATGAGGGTCGTGCCGGCGGAGGCGAGCATCCGGTCGGTGATGGCGTCGCTGACGCCGACCGCGCCTTCCGCGAGCGAGAAGAGCCGGTCGAGGGTCCCGTCGGCCTGCCAGCGCGCGAGGCGCTCGGCGAGCGAGGCGAGCGCGGCGACGGACTCCATCCCCGGCGGAGGCGCGGGAGGCGAGGTCGGGGCCGCGGTTGCGGGGGGAGACGGCATCGGCGGTGCCCCCCTAGAACAGCGCCCGCGCCGTGAGGTCCCAGTACGTGCGGTTGTAGATCACTTTGTTCCAGTAGTGCGCGAACGACGGCGTCGGCGGGTGGGGCGGGTGGAGGTAGTCGAACTTGATGTACGTCGCCTGCGCGAGACCGGTCATGATCCAGCAGTAGACCCGGCCCTCGTAGCGGGTGGTCGGTGCCTCCCCACGGATCATGGACGCCACGTTGTGCGTGACGGCCTCGGCCTCGTAGTCGGCGGTCGACCCGGCCTTCGAGATCGGGATGTTGGTCGCGTCGCCCAGCACGAAGATGTTCTCCTTGCCTTCGGCACGTAGGAGGTAGCGATCCGTCGGGATCCAGTTGCCCTTGTCGCCGAGACCCGACGTCCCGACGAAGTCCGCGCCGCGATGCGGCGGGATCGCGATCAGGAGGTCGTACGGGATCGTCTCGCCCTCGACCCCCTTGATCGTCTTCGCGGCCGGGTCGATCTTGTCGACGTTGAACGGCACGTGGATGGTCACGCCCCGCTCGCCCATGAGGCGCTGCATCGGCTGGGCGACCGTGTCGATCCCGAAGACCTTCGGGATCGGGTACGTGTAGTGGATCTCGCTCTTGTCGCGGATCCCCTGGCTGCGCAGGAAGTCGTCCAGCATGAACGTCACCTCGAGGGGGGCGACGGGGCACTTGTACGGCATGCCGGCGACCGAGACGACGATCTTTCCGCCCTTGAAGTCGTGGAGCGCCGCCCGGAGCTTCTGGGCGTTCGCGAGGTCGTAGAAGCTGTGCGCCCCCTCGACGAACCCCGGCGTGAGCTCGGGGTGGATGACGGAGCCGCTCGCGATGACGAGGATGTCGTACGGGAGTTCCTTGCCGCCCTTCACGACGACCTTGTTGGCGGCGGAATCGACCTTCTCGACCTCCCCCTTCACGAGCTGGATCGACTTGTGCAGGAGCTGGGCTTCGTCCCGACGCGTCTCCTCCGGCCGCATCTTCTCGAAGACGACCATGAGATACCCCGGCTGGTAGGCGTGGATCCCTTCCCGGTCGATGAGCTGGATCTGGACCTGACCCGTGGCGACCTCCCCTTCGAGCGCCTTGCGAATCCGGTTCGCCACCGTCGTTCCGCCGATGCCTCCTCCCAAGATCACGACACGCTTCACTGCTCTTCTCCCCCTCGTTCACTCGTGCGACTTACGGACAATGTACCGGTCGTACCCGGTCTCGGACCGGACCTCGACCAGCTGGTGACCGGCCTTTTCGAGCCACATCGGAACGTCCTTGCGGGACCCCTCGTCGTTCGACAGGAGCTCGAACTCGGTGCCGACGGGCTCTTCCTTGATCACGCGGACCAGCTCCATCAGCGGGCCGGGACACCAGCTCCCGCGGGCGTCCACGACCATCCGGCTCGGAGGCGCGGAGGAAGTCGTCGGTGCGTTCGCGCTCCCGCTCATACGAAGTAGCTCACGTCGGCAGAGCGCGTCCGGTCGATGAAGGTTGCGACGCCGGTCACGCCGTCCACGAGCGGGTCCAGGTCCGCCTTCGTGAGGCCCATCATCTCCATCGACTGGGAGCAGGCGAAGATGTGGAGCTCCCCGATCGACTTCGCCATCTCGAGGATCGCCTTCCACGAGGGCGCCTTCGGCGCGTTGAGGGCCCGCGAGAGCCGGGCGCCCTCTTCGCCGTGGCCCGGGCTCACCTCGGGGGGCGGTGCCGAGGCCCGCTTCTTGAACGCCATCAGGCCCCAGTAGCTCGCGAAGACGTCGACCCGGAACCCGAGCGCGAGCGCCCCGCTCACGAGCGTGGCGAACGGGAGGAGCTTGTCGTCCGAGCTCTCCGTCAGCACGATCGCCATTTGCTCGGTCGGAGGGGCCGCCGGGGTGGACATCGGCCCCTCCCCCTCTCCCTTAGATGAAGAGGGTCAGCGCGTCCGGGCGAGCGGCGAACTCGAGGTAGGTGCTCGCTCCGATCACGTCGTCGACCTCGTTGACGAGGTTCGCCTTCGTCAGGCCGAACATGTCCATCGTCGGCGAGCAGGCGTGGATGTGCACGCCGGCCTCCTTCGCCTGGTGCATGAACGCCTCGATCGTCGGGAACTTCGCCGCGATCGCCTTCTGCATCTCGGGCGGGAAGACGTCCATCGACTTCTTCCGGCCCTCGGAGGTCAACAGCTGCATCCCCCAGAACGTGAAGTAGATGTGCGCGTCCATCCCGAGCGCCCGCGCCGTGGTGGCGAGGATCAGCGTCGGATACGCCATGTCCGCGCCGCCCTTCGACAGCACGAGGAAGAGCGACTTCTTCCCCTCCTGCTTCGCGTGCTCGATCGTCTCGCTCGCTCGTCCCGCGGCCACTCCTGTCGTCATAGTTCCTCTTCGTTCCTCCCTTGGCGCTACTTGTGCTCCAGGACGAACCGGTACGTTCCCCCGCTCTCGGCGTTCTCGCGCAGCGGGTGACCCGTGCGCTTGGAGAACGCCACGAAATCCGAGGGGGCGGCCGGGTCGTCCGCGAGAACCTCGAGCTTCTGACCCGTGTGGAGGGTCTCGATCATCTGGCTCGCCTTGAGGATCGGCATCGGACAGAACAGGCCACGCGCATCCAAGCGTGCGATCGATTGAGCTTCGCTCATAACGGCAAACTCCCTGGCGGCGGATGTCGTCTTCGCTATTTTGTCTTTACGTTTGTCCAAAAAGACGCCGACCGCCTCGGCGGCCCTCCCCGGCCGGGGCGACGGGCTCAGGGAACGAGGTCGCGGCGCTCGACGATCGCCGCCTTGGGGACCGTAAGCACGTTGCGGTAGGCCGGAAAGAGGTCGGCGCCGTACCGCCCTGCGAGCTCGGGGTTCTCCGGACCGAACGCGACCTCGCCGAGCGCGAGGAACTCCTCGTCCTCCCGGAGGACCACGCCGGCGGCGTGGAAGACCGGGCCCGGGAACCGCTCGGGCCGATCCGGGAACTCGAGCGGGTTCGGGTCGCGGTATCGGATGTAGGCGACCCGGACGACCGGCGGCCCGCTCGGCGCGTCCGGGTCCGCCGGCCCGGGGCGACGGGAAGTGACCATCGGCAACGGGACGAACGGGTGAGGCGGGGTCTCGTTCATGGGAACTGGATCACCCGCTTCGCGCTCATGAGCCCGTGGACGAGCTCCGACGCGGAGACCGTCCGAACAGGAATCCCGACCGGGCCCGCTCGTACCCCCCGGCCCCGGGCGTCGTCCTCGAGCAGCCAGAGCTCGCCGGGCGGGCCGTCGGCCCCCGCCGGCCCCTCGGCGTCGTAGCTCGCCGTGCCGAGCAGAACCGTGGCGAAGCTCTCGCCTCGCTCGGCGAGCCTTCGGCGCACGGCCGCTAGCACTCCCCGCTCTTCGGGGGAGATCGCTCCCTGGCGTACGAGGAGCCAGTCGGGTGCGCCGGTCGTATCGGGGGTCACAGCGGCACCACCTGCGCGGATCCGAGAAGGAGGTCCGCCACCTCCGTGTCGTCGACGAGACGAAACGGTACCCCGCGGGAGAGGTGCTCGGGACCGAGGCCCCGGAGGGCAAGCGACGGCGCGTGGACGAGCGCGGGCCGCACGGAGGTGACGATGTCGCGAAGGCTCTTGTCGACCGGCGGACCGAGGCGATACGGCTCCTGGCCGTCGACGAGCGCGCGCACGCCGTCCGCGATGAAGAGGAGACGGACGGGGGTCCCGAGGGCGCTCGTCATCGCCGCCACGCGGACGCCTTCCGAGAAGTGCACCGTGGAGTGCGGCGGGTGCCGCACCCAGAGGAGGACCGGGCCGCGGTTCATCCGTCCCCCGTGAGCGAGAGGAACCGATCCGAGCTCCCGATCAGGTCGACCAGGTCCTCGAGGGTGCCGCTGCGGGCATTCCTCACCAGGGTCTCGTCGGAGAGGCCCCGGAACCGGGCGCACGTGGTGCAGCTGACGAGCTCGACCGACGCCGGCAGCGCCTCGAAGCGCCGGACGGCGCCCTCCGGGTCCGCGTCGGCGAGCGCCCGGCTCGCCAGGTACACCGCGTCGCCGAGCAGGAAGACGGTCGCCGAGTGGCCCTGACGGGCGGCCGCCTCGACGAGCGCCAGGGCGGTCTCGGCCGTGCGGTGTTGGATCGGCGACGCGAAGAGCAGGACCCCGAGCCGGCCCATCAGCGCTCCGGCGGCGTGGGCACGACCCGCCACCCCACGCGGGTGCAGACGTACTCCGTCCCGCCGATCCGCACGAGACTGCCGAGGTCGACCGTGCTGTCGTAGAAGAGCTTGTGGAGGAGCGCGACGTGCGAGGGCTCCTCGGCGGGCGGAGCGCTCTCGTACGACTCGGTCTCGAACGGGTCGCCGTCGCGCTTCAGGATCGTGACCTTCGGGGGGACCCGAGCGGGGGGCCCGTTCACACCGGCCTCCCCGAAGCGCTCCCGCGGGAAGGTCGGCCGTCCGTGGCCGATCGGGCGGCGCTCAACCGGTCGAGCAACAGTCGCGTCCGCCCGGCGATGAGCGAAGCTTCGGGCGCTCGCAGCTCCTCGATGCGGCCCGAGTCGGCGAGAGCGGGCAGCGCGGGAAGGATCGGGATGCTCCCGAGGTACGGGATCCCCATTCGGGTCGCGTACTCCGGGCCCCGGGACGGTCCGAAGAGGTCGACCCGGTCGCCGTGGGGGCAGGTAAGGTAGGCCATGTTCTCGATCAGCCCGAGTACCGGGGCCGAGAACGTCTTCGCCATCGCGGCCGACTTCGCGACGACCTCGGCGGAGAGCTCGGTCGGGGCCGTGACGATGACGACCCCGTCCGGCTCGAGCGACTGGAAGACGGTCATCGGCGCATCGCTCGTTCCCGGTGGAAGGTCGACGATCAGGTAGTCGAGCGCGGGCCAGGCAGTGTCCTTGAAGAGCCCGCGGATCGCGCCGTTGATCATCGGGCCGCGCCAGATGAGCGGCACCCGGGTCGACGCGGTGACCGAAGCCATCGACATGACGTACACGCCCCCGGCGGAGCGCATCGGCTCGATCTTCTGCCCGTCCGGGGTGAGGTTCGGGACCTCGCCCACGCCGAAGACCCGGGCCATCGAGGGGCCGGTGATGTCGGCGTCGAGGACGCCGACCCGGGCGCCGTCCCGGTGGAACTCCGCGGCGAGGAGCGCCGCCACGAACGTCTTCCCCACACCCCCTTTCCCCGATAGGACCACGAGGACCGACCGGATCCGGGACCGGTCGAGGCGCCCGATCGAGAACGTCGCATCCCCGGGTCCCGCGGCCGGAGCCGACCGGCCCACCATCGGAAGGGAAACGGGAGCCGGGTCCTCCGAAGCCGGGTCCATCGACACGAAGCGAGGCCGATGGGATAGGTAAGGCTGCCGGCCGTCCGACCGGCCGGGATCCGTCGGAGGAGCTCGGGAGCGCTCCCGCCCTCCGACACCGCGACCCGGGGTCGCCCGGCTACAGGTGGGCGAGGTAGGGGCCGAGGAGGAGGCTCCCGACCAGGAGGAGGATCAGCACGGTGAGGGTGAGGCTCGTCATCACCTTCTCGTGATGGGCGCGGAAGTAGAACATCCCGGTGAGAACGCGGGCCATCGGGGTCGCGACCAGGGTGAACATTCCGAGGCTGAGGATCGCGGTCGGGTCGCCGTGGGCAAGCCCGGCCACGAGCACGCTCGGGACGAGGAACCTCAGAAACCGCTGGGACGCCGCGAGGTCGGCGATCGTCTCGAGCGGGCGCTCGACGAAGAAGAGAACGAGGCCGATGACGAAGAGCGCCACGGAGAGGAGGAGGCCGACCCGAAGGACGATCGCCATGGTCGCGTACGCCCGGCCCGGGAGCGGCTCGGGAAGTCGGTCGAAGCCGTACTCCGGGGGCGGTGTCTCGTCGCTCATGCGTACCCGAGCCCCCGTGCGATGAGCTCCACGGCGAGGACCGCCATGAGGACGAGGAAGACGTACCGGACCACCTCGTTCCTCAGGCCGGGCAGGATCCGGCTCCCGGCGAGGGAGCCCACGGTGGTGCCGAGCGCGACGGGGGCCGCGATCACGGGGTTCATGTAGCCCGCCGCGAGGAGGACCCCCGCGCCGGCGGCGGCGGTGACGCCGATCATGAAGTTGCTCGTCGCCGTCGAGACCTTCATCGGCAGGCGCAACGCCCCGTCGAGCGCGAGGACCTTGAGAACGCCGCTGCCGATCCCGAACATGCCCGCGACCAGCCCGGCGCCGAACATCACGCCGAGAGCGGGCCGGGTCGACGCCGCCATGTACGGCACCTCGCGGCCCAGGTTACGGTCGTGGTACGACCCTCCGAGGCCGAGCGTGCGCGCCCTTCGGTCGGGCACCACGCCCTCCGGGACCTCGGACCGGTGGCGCAGGAAGCTTCCCGGGATCGTGGAAAGGAGCACGACGCCGAGCGTGACGAACAGGACGGGGTACAGCCCGAGCTTGGCGAGGTAGATCGTGATCGTGGCGCCGATCAGGGCGCCCGGAACGGTCGCGATCTCGAGGAACATGCCGATCCTCAGGTCGGTGAGATGGTCGTGGACGTACGTCGCTCCCGCGGCGGTCGACGTCGCGAGCACGCTGATCGCGCTCGCTCCCACGGCGAGGACGAAGTCGACGTGGAAACCGATCACGAGGATCGGGACGAGGATCACTCCGCCCCCGAGGCCGGCGAGCGACCCGAGGAACCCGGCGCCGATGGCGACCAGGAAGAACAGTAGGGCGATGAGGAGCAGGTCCACGTTGGGGCCGAGGGGAGAACAGGACCCCGATAACGGTTCCGCGCGGTTCGCCGACCCTCGGACGCGGAGCCGACCGCGGGCCCCGGTCCGCGGGAATCCCTTCGCGGGCGACGGCCGGAGCGCACCCCCTCCGCCCCACGGCGGCGTAACTCCGGGCTCGGACCGCCTCGGTCGACGGGGAGAGGTTATCTTGGAACGGAGACTCCGACCGACCCGGAGGCGCCGCCGCGCGCGTCGCCCCAAGGAACACGATGCCGCAGGTTGCGTTCGAGTGCCGGTCGCTAGGGTTCCCGTGCGAATGGGCGCTGAAGGGCAGTTCGACGAACGAGGTGCTCGACCGGGTGCGGGAGCACGCCCGGTGCGCGCACAACATGCCCGAGGTCCCCTCGGACCTTCTTCCGAAGATCCAGGCGGCGATCCACCCCGCGTGAGGGCTCCGAGGATGGCCGGACGCCTATCGACCTCGGAGCGTCTCGGCGCGGATGCGTTCGACACCGACACGAGCCCCCACCTGACCCTCTCGGACCCGGCGCTCTGCCGGACCTGCCCGGACAAGCCGTGCATCGCGGTCTGCCCGGCGGAAGTCTACCACTGGGAGTCCGACCGGCTGAGGATCAGCTACGAGAGCTGCCTAGAGACCGGCGCGTGCCGCATCGCGTGCCAGTCGCTGGGCCGCGGTGCGCTCGTCTGGGCGTTCCCCCCGGCGGGCAAGGGCGTCCAGTACCGGCTCGGCTGAGTCGCCCGACCGGCGCCGGCCGCCGGCGGACGGTCTCCTCCGGTCAAATTGGACAATTGTCGAAAGTGTTTTCATAGGAGACCGCTACCGGCGTCCGACCATGCGAACGGGACTCTCGAGCGGCCACGGCGTCGCTCGGCGTCGGCCGCTCCGCCGGTGAACACGATGCCCACGTACGTTCTGACCGACAAGTGCAAAGGATGCATGGAATGCGTCAAGATCTGCCCGAGCGACATCATGCACATCGACCCGAGCCAGGGTCGGGCGTACAACATCGAGCCCGCGATGTGCTGGGAGTGCTACGCGTGCGTCAAGTCCTGCCCCGAGGCGGCGATCGAGGTCCGCGGCTACGCCGACTTCGCACCGCTCGGGCACTCGGTCCTCCCGATGCGCACCGCCGACAAGATCGAATGGAAGATCCGGATGCTCGGCGGGGAGGTCAAGGAGTTCACGTTCCCCATCCGCACGACCCCCTGGGGTTCGATCCAGGCCCCGCAGGACACGCCCGCCCCGACCGCCGAGGCGGTCTCGAGCGAACTGCTCGCCTACGAACCGGACTACCTCGCGGTCGAGGCGCTGCCGACGCTCCCCCGGAAGGGCGGGAGCGCCTAGGCGTGGGGAGGCAAACATGACCGAGTCCCCTACGTCCCGGGCGGTGCAAACGGTCGACTGCGACATCCTGATCGTCGGAGGCGGGTTCGCCGGCTGCGGGGCCGCGTTCGAGGCGCGGTACTGGGGACGGGACCTGAAGATCGTCGTCGCGGACAAGGCCGCGATCGAACGCAGCGGGGCGGTCGCGCAGGGATTGAGCGCGATCAACTGCTACATGGGGATGCGCTGGAACGAGAACCAGCCCGAGGACTTCGTCCGCTACGTGCGCAACGACCTGATGGGACTTTCGCGCGAGGATCTGGTCTACGACGTCGCGCGCCACGTCGACTCGACCGTCCACATGTTCGAGGAGTGGGGGCTTCCCATCTTCACGGACCCCGCGACCGGCCGGTACGTCCGCGAGGGCCGCTGGCAGGTGATGATCCACGGCGAGTCATACAAGCCGATCATCGCGGAGGCGACCCGCAAGGCCGCGAGCGAGGTCTACGAGCGGATCATGGTCACGCACCTGATCCCCGACGCGGCCGACCCGAACCGCGTCGCCGGGGCGGTCGGCGTGAACGTGCGCGACGGTTCGTTCTACGTATTCAGGGCGAAGGCGGTGATCGTCGCGGCCGCCGGGGCCTCCCACATCTACCGCCCGCGCTCGGCGGGCGAGGGGTCGGGACGCACCTGGTATCCCCCGTGGGCGAGCGGGTCGGCGTACGCCCTGCTGATCCAGATGGGGGCCGAGATGACCCAGATGGAGAACCGCCTCGTCGTCACCCGGTTCAAGGACGGGTACGGCCCGGTCGGGGCGTGGTTCCTCCTCCTCAAGGCGATCGCCACGAACGCCGCCGGCGAAGGCTACGAGGTCTCCCGACTTCCCGAGCTCAGGGAGCGCGTCGGCGCCTACGCCGACGCGAAGCCGATGCCGACCTGCCTTCGCAACCACCTCATGCTGCAGGAGATCCTGGCCGGGCGGGGACCGATCCTGCTCCACACCGAACGCGTCCTCGACACGCCCGAGAAGGAAGCGATCGGCTGGGAGGACTTCCTCAACATGACGATCGGCCAGGCCGTCACCTGGGCGTCCCAGGGGATCGAGCCGAAGAGCGAGCCGTCCGAGCTGATCCTCTCCGAACCGTACGTGATGGGCTCGCACGCGGTCTGCGCGGGTGCCTGGACGAGCGGGCCGGGCGACATCGCGCCGTCCGAGTACCAGTGGGGCTACAACCGGATGACGACGATCCAGGGCCTCTTCGGGGCCGGGGACACGGTCGGAGGCTCCGCCCACAAGTTCTCGAGCGGTTCCTACTCCGAGGGTCGTCTCGCCGCGAAGGCCGCGGTCGCGTTCGTCCGGGACCACCCGGACGCGCCGAAGGTCACCGACGACCAGGTCCGCGGGCTCGAGGCGACGGTCTTCGGCCCGCTCGACCGGTATGACACCCAGCGCGGACTCGTCACGGCGGGCACGGTCCACCCGGAGGTCCTGCGACCCGACCACGCGCTGAACCGCCTCGAGAAGATCATGGACGAGTACGGCGGTGGCGTCAGCGCGAACTACACGACCAATCGGGCCTTCCTCGAGCGCGGCCTCCACCACCTCGAGCTCCTGAAGACCGACATGAAGAAGCTGGCCGCCCAGGACCTCCACCAGCTCCAGCGCGCCTGGGAGCTTCACCACCGCGTGTGGACGGCGGAGGCCGTCCTGCGCCACACGCTCTTCCGGGAGGAGACCCGCTGGCCCGGCTACTACTACCGCGCGGACTTCCCGCACGTCGACGACGAGCGCTGGAAGTGCTTCGTGAACTCGGTCTACGAACCGGCGACCGGCCGCTGGCGGGTCTTCACACGGCCCTACCGACCCCTCTTTTGAGGGGCGGGCTTCCGGTACTCGGGGCGCTCTCGATGGACGGTTGGGCCAGCCGGGTTCGTTCGGACCCGGCGGCGCTCATCCCGGAACCCGCCTCGGCCCTCGGCGAGGTCCTCGACGAGGTGGAGGCGGCGTTCGACCGACGACCGTGGCCGCTCCTCGTCGACGTTCCGGCGGACCGACCGATCCAGGTCGTCGGCGACAGCCACGGCGACTGGCCGGCGGTCTCCGCCGGCGTTCGGTTCGCGCGCCGAGGCCCGACGCCCGAACGGTTCGTCGCCCTCGGGGACTACGTCGACCGGGGTACCCGGGCCCAACCGGACCCGGCCGCGTTGCCGAACGGCTCGATCTGGAACGCCGCGTACCTCTTGGCCTGGGCGGCCCACGACCCCGATCGGATCGTGCCGCTGCGCGGGAACCACGAGGCGACCCGACAGATCCTCGTCCCCGGCCCGACCCTGTTGCGCGAGCTCCGCCGGGCGTACCCTCCCCGCGATGCGCTCCCGCTCTTCGAGCGCCTCGTCGGCCTCCTCGAGCGGCTGCCGCTCGCCGCCCGGAGCGAGAACGGGGTCGTCTTCGTCCACGGAGGGATCCCGCCGGCGGACCGTCTCGATCCCCGGAGCTGGCGGAAGGACGACCTCGCCCTGCTCGAGGGACTCCTGTGGAGCGACCCCAGCCTGGACTACGAGGACCGGGCCGCGGGGTTCCCGTACGGTCCCGAGGAGCTCGCCGAGTTCTTGCGCGCGGTCGGATGCCGGGTGATGGTCAAGGGCCACGCGCCCGACCACTCGGGCCGGGCGATCTTCGACGGGCGCCTCCTCACGGTCCACACGAGCGATATCTTCGCGTCGTTCGGGGAGCGCGGCGTCCTCATGGCGGAGGTCCCGGCGGGGCGACGGGTCGAGACCGCCGCCGACCTCGCGCTGCGCTCCTGGAACGGCACGGACTGGGAGCTTCGACCGATCGCGGGGCTCGCCCGGGAGGCCTAGCGCCGTGATCGTCCTCGTCCTCGTCGTCGCGCTCCTGGTGATCGCGATCGCGGCGGGTTTCCTCGGTAGCCTCGCCGGGCTCGGAGGGGGCGTCATCCTAACGCCGGTGCTCGTCCTCTTCTTCGGGATCCCGTTCGGGGACGCCGTCGGCGCGAGCGCGGTCAGCGTGCTCGCGACCTCGACGACGTCGGGCGCCGCGTACGTCCACGACCGCCTCACCGACCTTCGCATCGGGAACTTCCTGCAGATCGCGACGGTCCCGGGCGCCCTCATCGGGGCCACCGCGACGGTCCTCCTCGCCCCGACCAACCTCGTTCCCGTCCTCCTCATCGTTCTCGGCCTCGTCCTCCTGTCGACGGTCCCCGGGAGCATCGCGATGCGCCACGAGGAGCATCCCCCGGAAGGTCCCGGAGACGCGATCAGCCGTCGCCTCAAGTTCGAGGGCAACTACTACGACCGGCTGCACCAACGGGTCGTGCACTACCGCGGTCAGAACTCGAAGACCGCGCTCGTCGTGATGTTCGCGGCGGGGATCGTGTCGGGACTCTTCGGGATCGGGAGCGGTGTCCTCAAAGTCCTCGCGCTCGACCGCGCCCTGAGGCTCCCGATGAAGGTCTCGACCGCGACGAGCAACTTCATGATCGGCGTCACCGCGACGGCGGGCGTCGGGGTCCTGTTCGCCGGGAACCTCGTCCTACCGCTGCTCGCCGCCCCGGTCGCGATCGGGACGACGACCGGCGCCTACCTCGGGAGCCGTCTTTTGCCCGGCCTGACGAACCGGCTGATCCGCTGGCTCTTCGTCGTCATCCTGCTCGTCCTGGCGGTCGAGACGCTCGTCCGAGGGGTCGCGATGCTATGACCGGCCCGTCGGCGGCTCCGACCGAGGTCCCCGAGGACCCGACGTTCCCCCCCGCCGCCTACGAACGGATCTCGAGGCTGTTGCGCGGCGGGGTCCTCCTCTTCCTCGTGTTCGCGGGCGCCGGGATGATCGCCCGGACCGCGATCGACCCGAACGAGACGGTGACGGCGATCCTCGCGAACCCGCCGCTCTCCCGGTTCGCGTCGGCCGGAGGGTTCCTCTCCGCGCTCGCGGTCGGGAACCCCGAGGCGCTGATCACCCTCGGGATCTACGTGATGGTCGGCGTGACGATCGGCCGAGTAGGGCTCGCCGCGGTCGACTTCTACCGGGGTCGGGAGCGTTCGCTCGGCGTCGTGTCGACCGCGGTCGTGGCGCTCCTCCTCCTCGGCCTGTTCGTCGTCGCCCCGTTCGTTCGCTAGCGCTCACGGTCGTCGGAGAGGGTCACGAGGAGTATCGGAAGATGGCGGAGAAACTGCGGATCTGGGTGGCGGTGAAGCACGGCGTCGACGTGAACCTGGCGCGCGCGGACCGGGCGACGGGGCTCGTCCAGCTCGACTCGGCCCCGCGACGCACGAGCGACTTCGACAAGAACGCCGTCGAGGAGGCCGTTCGCGTCCGGGAAAAGCGGCCGGGCGCGGTCGTGACCGCGATCTCGGTCGGTGGACCGGCGGCGCGCGAGGCCCTGCGCGACGCGGTCGCGATCGGCGCCGACGAGGCCGTCCTCGTGACGGCTCCGAACTTCGCCGAATGGGACACCCGGGCGGTCGCGCGGCTCCTCGCGGCGGCCTCCCGCACGCTCGGCGGCTTCGACCTCTTCGTCCTCGGGGAAGGGAGCACCGACCACTTCGCCGGTCTCGTCGGCCCCCGGCTCGCCGGGGAGCTCGGCTGCGCCGACGTCGCCTACGTGCGCCGGCTCACGGTCGAAGCGGACGGGATCGTCGCCGAGAAGGACCTCGAGAAGGAGGTCGAGACCGTGCGCGCCGCCTTCCCGGTCGTCCTGACGGTCGGGCAGGAGATCAACACGCCCCGCCTCCCGACGTTCATGTCGAACCTGAAGGCGTCGAAGAAGGAGGTCCGCGTCGTGTCGCCGGCCGACCTTTCGGTCGCTGCGGAGGCGCTCGCGCCGGTGGTCGTGACCGAGCGGGTCGCCGTCCCCGAGGTCCCGAGAAAGCAGGTGACGATCTCGGGCGGCTCGCCCGAGGAGCTCGCCGCGCGGCTCAAAGAGGCCCTCCGCACCGAGGGGGTCCTCCCATGAGCGACGAGGTCGTGCTCTGCTACAGCGAGGAGACCGGACTCGCCGAGGAGCTCGTCCGCCTCGCGCGGGCGGCGGCGCCGAGCGACGGGAGCCGGGTCCGCGCCGTCGTGCTGCCGGACGCTCCGGCCGA
>JAJZGO010000029.1 GCA_021798415.1 Thermoplasmata archaeon
CGGTGAGGAGGGCAACGGTCGCTCCGACCAGCGCCTCCATCTCGACGCCCGTGCGGTCGACCGTCTCCGCCTCGGCACGCACGGTGACGCCCCGGCGGGACGCGCGAAGATCGACGCGGCTCGCCGTGAGAGGCACGGCGTGACAGTGCGGGATGAGCTCGGGAGTGCGCTTCATGGCGAGCAGACCGGCGAGCTCGCCGGCCGCGATCGGGTCGCCCTTCTCGACCGCCCGCGCCCGTACCGCGCGCCGGGTGGCGGGTCCCAGAGCGAGCTCCCCCACGACGACCGCGTGCCGGTGGACGCGGGGCTTGGCGCCGACGTCCTTCTGCCGGGCCACGGCCGTGCTCACTTCCCCGCGGCGCGTCCCGCCGCGACATGGGCGAGCACCGCCTCGAGCTGGATGCGGTCCGAGGCCCCCTGAGCGAGGCGGAAGTCGACCTCGCCGAGGAACTCGACCAAGCGGATCTTCTCCCGGGGCGGGAGGACGGTATCGGGGATGTCGGGCAGGTAGCCGTGGATCGCCTTCAGGATGTCCTCGCCGGACGCCCCCCGCTCGGTGAAGAGCGCGTAGAGCCGGTCCCGGGCGTCCCGGAACGTCCCGGAGAGCGCCGCGCCGAGCATCCCCTCGACCTCCCGCCGCAGCGGGACCGTCGCGTACTCCTTGACGGTCTCGGCGGTCACGTTGTCGACGCGCGTCGCCGTCAGCTGAAGCAGGTTGATCGCCCGCCGCATGTCCCCGCCGCTCGCCGACAGGATCGTCTCCATCGCCTCGGCGGTGACCTTCTTCGACTCGCCTTTCGCGACGCGCTCGAGCTGGGCCCGAACGGCGTCCGTCGTGTACGCCCGGAACCGGAACACGGCGCACCGGGACTGGATCGGTTCGATGAGGCGAGAGGAGTAGTTGCACGAGAGCACGAAGCGACAGGACCCGGAATAGCGCTCCATCAGGCGACGCAACGACGCTTGGGCCTCCGACGTCAGGTTGTCCGCCTCGTCCAGGAAGAGCATCTTGAAGCCGACGTCGCCGAGGGGCGACGTCCGCGCGTACTCCTTGATCGTGGTCCGCACCGTATCGATCCCCCGAGAGTCGCTCGCGTTGAGCTCGAGGAAGTTCTGCCGCCACTCGGGGCCGTAGAGGTCCCGGGCGAGCGCGAGGGCCGCCGTCGTCTTCCCCGTGCCCGGGGGCCCGGCGAAGAGGAGGTGCGGCATCGACCGCTTCTCGGCGTACGAGCGCAGCAACGGGACGATCGCGTCTTGGCCGGTCATCTCCCGCAAGGAGGTGGGTCGGTACTTCTCGACCCAGACCGCCGAACCCGCGCGCTCGACCATGACGCTCCGTTCGCGCTCCCGTTGGCGGGCTATTAGACTTTCTCCGGGGACGGGGAACGGGGGCCGGGCCGGGAACGCCCGCGCATCGGCCCGCCGGGGCACCTCGCCGGCCGCGCGGCCGGTGAGCACCGCCGGTGAGCGCTCCCCGTGCGCTCCGACCTTGGGTCGGGAGGCCGTTCCCTCCTCGATGAACGCGTTCGGGTTCCGTCCCGCGTGCGCTCCCGACCCGACCCCGGTCGCGCGAACGCCGTCCGCGCCCGAGGGAGACCCGGGGACCGACCGACGACCCCCCTCGGGTGCGCCCGGCGCGGGCGAGACGGGCTCGGCTCCGACCGCCCCGGCCCGCCCGAGGCCGTGGTGGCGGGTCGTGCGAGGCGGGTCGTCGGCCACGCGGACGACCAAATAGCCCGGCGCGTTCGGTGAACCGATGCACCCGGACCGCGCTTCGACCCACGAAGGATACGCGACGGTCCACGGCTACCGGCTGTACTGGAAGAGCGTGGGCGACCCGGGACCGGCGGGGACCGTCGTCGCGCTCCACGGTGGCCCCGGGGCGACCCACGACTACCTCCTCTCGCTCTCGGACCTCGCCCAGTGGGGATACCGGGTGGTGTACTACGACCAGATCGGCTGCGGTCGGTCCGACCTCGCGAGGGACGTGAACGAATACACGATCGAGCGCGACGTCGAGGACCTGGACGCGCTGAGGAAGGCCCTCGGGCTCGAACGGTTCCACCTCCTCGGGTCGAGCTACGGTGGCCTCCTCGCGATCGCGTACGCGCTCGCCCATCCCGAGCCGCTGCGTTCCCTCGTCAGCGCGAGCGGGCTCGTGGACGTGCCGTTCGCCTCCCGGGAGATGCAGCGGCTCAAGCGCGAACTGCCCGCTTCGGTCCTCGACGTGATCGACCGTCACGAAGCGGCCGGCGAGTTCCAGCACCCGGAGTACCTCGCCGCGGTCCTCGAGTTCTACCGACGCCACGTCTGCCGGCTCCCCGTCTGGCCGGCCGAGCTCTCGTACAGCCTCGACCGCATGAGCGTGCCCAAATACGGGACGATGAACGGCCCGAACGAGTTCACGATCGTCGGGACGATCCGGGACTACGACGCCTCGGACCGGTTGAAAGAGATCCGGCTGCCGACGTTGTTCACGGCCGGCCGGTACGACGAGGTCACTCCCGCGGTCGCCCGGGCGATGCACGAACGGGTCCGGGGATCGCGGCTCGTCATCTTTGACGAGAGCTCGCACACGGCGTTCTGGGAGGAGCGGGCGGGGTACCTCGACCGGCTCCGTTCGTTCCTCGCGGGCGTCCCCTAACGGGCGAACGGCCCGTCGCGCGCGACCTCCGCGGGGACCGGCAGCGCGGACGGCCCGTCCGCGGACGGGGTCCGACGGGCGATCGACCGCCCGAGACGGTAGAGCAGGTAGGCGAAGACGGCCGCGACCCCGAGGATCCCCGGGATGGTGAGCTCGACCAGGATGTCCCAGAGGAACAGCGCCGCCATCATACCGACCGCGAAGCGGTACTCCGACCGTTCGAGGCCCACCGTCCCGACCCGTCGCAGGATCAGGACGAGCGTTCCCAGGTTCACGAGCACGAGTACCGCCGCCGCCACGACCGGGGGCAGGGTCGGGTCGGTCGCGAAGACGAGCATGCCGGCCCAGGCCCCGAAGCTGAGCGACCCCGCGAGCACGAGACCGACGCGGCCGATGCGAGATCGTTCGGATCGCAGCCGGAACAGATCGGCGGGGAGCCATGCGGCGAGCGCGATCAGGACCACGGCCACGACCACGAAGAACGCGAACGCCGCGGGGGTCGGCCCGTGCCCGACGAGGGTGCCGAAGAGCCCGACGACGCCGAGATATGCGGCGGCCAGAAGTCCGAGAGACCCCCGGTCGAACCATCGAACGTTCGAGACCGCGGGGAACCAAAGCCGGCTGAGGAGGATCGGGAGCGCGATCGAGTACGTCGCGTGAAAGGTCGTGAGACCCAGCGCCCAGAGCCAGTTGACCCCGAAGGCGTGCCCGTACGTCCCGAGGAGGAAGACCGGCGGTCCGCCCGTCGCGAAGAACGTGTGCGCCCCGAACCCCTCTTCGCCGATCCCGTACGCGGCGCCGAGGAGGAGGATCGAGGCCCATCCCTTCCGGTACGCGACGGCGAACTCCCGGATCAGAAGCGCTCCCGCCCCGTAGAGGGCGACGTCGATCCCGAACGAGAGAACGAATCCCGGGGGGTTCGTGGCGAGCGAGGTGATCGGGGTCGACCCGGTGAGAAGCTCGGGGATCGACGGGGCGAGGAGGAGGAGCGCGAGCACGGGAAGTCGTGGGCGGATGAGGATGCGCACGAACCCTAGTGTCGTGCGCGGCTACTTGAACCGTGGCTCGGAGGCCGGGGTCCCCCGAGGCTATAACCGCCGTCCCCCTCGCCGTCCGAGGCCGAAGGTGCGCGAGATCCTGGCGCACGTCCCCTTCCGAGGGACCATTCGAGAGCGGTCGGTCGACCCGTTCGTCCGGCTATTGAACGCGCTGCGAACCAAGCGCCGGGTCCGCGGCGTCCTCTTCGACATCTCGAGCGGGGGCGGCGAGACCACGGCGTCGACCGACCTCTACCTGGCCCTCAAACGACTCGACCGGGCCAAGCCCGTCGTCGCCTCGATCGGGTCGCTCGGCGCCTCCGGCGCCTACCTCGCCGCGCTCGGAGCCCGCCGTATCCTGGCGTACCCCGACTCGGGCGTCGGGTCGATCGGGGTCATCTACCCCCACATCGCCGTCCGCGATCTCGCCCGGCGCCTCGGGGTCTCGGTCGACCTCGTCCACGCCGGGCTCCACAAGGACGCGTACCAGGGGTACCGGCCCCTGACCGACCTCGAGCGGACGAAGCTCCAGGCGGTCACCGACGACATCTACGAGCAGTTCGTCGCGATCGTCGCGCGGGAGCGCCAACGCCCTCTCGAGGAGATCCGCGCGCTCGCGACGGGCGAGTTCTGGACGGGCCGTCGGGCCCAGGAGCTCGGGCTCGTCGACGCGGTCGGCGACCGGGAGGCGGCGATCGAGGAGCTCTCGCGGCTCACCGGCGTGCCCGCCCGCAAGACCGTACGCCTCGGGCCTCCGCGACCGTTCGTCGATCGGCTCCTGAACGGGGCCGCCGGAGACCTCGGTGGAGGGTGGTTCGGTCGCCTCCGGGACGGCTTCGAGGATGCGGTCCTCGACGCCGGGAGCGGGTGGTTCCGCCGCTAGGCGGGCGACGTCGCCCTCCGAGAGCCGTTAAATATCCGCGCCGAGGTTGTCGCGGTCGCCATGCCCGACAATCGCCGCACGGGGTTCTCGAGCGCCGCGGGCCTCATCCAGTACTACGACATGGAGGAGACCCGGTCGCTCAAGCTCAACCCGTACCTGGTCCTCGGGCTCGGGATCGGTTCGGCCATCCTCGTCGAGATCCTCAACTGGCGGGCCATCTAGGTCGACCTCGCCTCGGCCCCGCCGCCGGTCCTCTTCGGGGTGGCCGACGGTCGCTACGGAGTCTACCGGGGTTCCGAACCCCGCCGCAGAAGGACGATTCCACCCCTCGCGGAATGTCGATAAACGCCTCGGCGGTCCCCGCGACACGGCCCATGGTGCGGTATATGTAGATGAAGGCCTATGGGCGTTCGAGCCGACTTGAAAGCCCGAACGATCGTGGCCGGCGTGTTCATCGCCATCCCCTTCGCGGTACTGCTGTCCCTTCCCCTGTACAACGTGACGGCGCCCGAGCTCTCGGGCATCCCGTTCTTCTACTGGTGGCAGACGCTCTGGCTCGCGCTTTCGGCCGGGCTCTTCCTGGGCGCGGCCGTGCTGATCGACTGGGACCGTACGGAGGCCTGAGATGTTCGATGCAGTGAGCTGGCTCGTGTTCCTGACGTTCTTTGCGATCTTCGTCTTCATCGGCTTCGCCGCGGTCGTCTGGAGGCGCGGGAACCTCGGGCACATCAACGAGTGGGCGCTCGCCGGTCGCCGGCTCGGGACGTGGCTCATGTTCTTCCTCGTCGGCGCCGACCTGTACACGGCGTACACGTTCATCGCGATCCCATCGTCCGTGTTCGCGAAGGGCGCGATCTACTTCTACGCCGTCCCGTACGTCACGCTCACGTTCGGCATCGCGATGCTCGCGATGCCCCGCATCTGGTCGATCAGCCACAAGAAGGGCTACCTCACCGCTTCCGACTTCATCCGGGACCGTCACCAGAGCCGATCGCTCGGGGTCATCGTCGCCGTGACCGGGATCGTGGCCCTCCTGCCCTACATCGCGCTCCAGATCGTCGGGATGCAGGCCGTCCTGACCGCCATGTTCTCTCAGACGTCGACGGGCCTTGCCCCCTCCTCGCTCAGCGACATCGCGCTCCTGATCGCGTTCGTGATCCTCGCGGCGTTCACCTACGTGAGCGGCCTGCGGGGAGCGACGCTCACGGCGGTCCTCAAGGACGCGATCGTCTTCATCACCGTGATCGCCGTCATCGTCGTGGTCGCGACCGCGGGCGACTTCTCGAAGGCGTTCACCGCGAAGGCGGCGTTCGCGACGCTCCCCACGAAGTTCGAGAACGCCTACCTCAGCCTCTTCGTGATGAGCGCGCTCGCCCTCTACCTCTACCCTCACGCGATCAACGGCGTCCAGAGCGCGACGGGAGTCAAGCCGTTGCGTCGCAGCACCGCCCTCCTCCCGCTCTACGGGATCGGGCTGGCCGGCCTCGCGCTGTTCGGGGTCATCGTCTACGCCCTGCCGAGCGCGCTCGCGTACGTGCACACCTTCCCCACGTCCACCCAGGGAACGCAGGTCGTGCCCGGGGTCATCTTGTTCACCCTTCCGGACTGGCTCGCCGGCCTCGCCTTCCTCGGGATCTTCATCGGCGGGCTCGTCCCGGCCGCGATCATGGCGATGTCCCAGGCGACGCTGCTCGCGCGCAACGTCATCGGCGAAGCGACGAAGCTCAAACCGGAGACGGAGCTGCGGATCGCGAAGTACGGCTCGATCCTGTTCAAGTTCCTCGCCCTCGGGTTCGTCTTCGTGGTCCCGGCGACCTACGCGGTCCAGCTCCAACTGTTCGGAGGAGTGCTCATCCTCCAGATCCTCCCCTCGCTCTTCTTCGGGCTCTTCCGCTACCGCCTCGGAAAGTACTCGCTGATCGCCGGCCTGGTCGCCGGGGTCAGCTACGGCCTGTACCTGATGGAGTACGCGAACAACTTCACGTCGTGGACGACCACGCTCTACGTCGCGTCCCAGCCGTTCGGCTACCTCTACATCGGGCTGACGGCGCTGCTCACGAACATCGTGATCGTCGTCGTCGGGTCCCTCATCGAGAACCGGCTCGTCCACCGCGCTCCCACGCCCGCGGCGACGGCCCCCCCGAGCCCGTCGCAGGACTGAGGAGCGCGCCGGCCGCCTACGCGGGCGACGCCCGCATCGGAAGGAGGGCCGACACCGGGGCCTGTCCGGGCAGGAACCGGTCGGTCGCGGAGAGTCCGAGGAGGAAGACCTTCGACTCCGGCGACTCGTCCAGGATCCGGTAGCCGGTGCGTGCCGCGAGCCGCTGGGCGAACGCCCCGATCTCGTCGTGGGCCGGCACGTGGTCCCGCCCGAGGCGTTGCCGGGACTTCCCCATGTAGACGTACCCCTTCGGTTCGATGAAATCCGGACGCGCGACGAGGTCGAGGTCGGCGTAGGCGTCGACCCAGCCGATGTTCCAGCCGCGAACGAGCGTGTGGCGGACCACGCGTCGGGTCTTGAGACCGCGCACGATCGAGAGCGATTCGACGAGGCGGTCCCACGCGTGCTCGTCCGACGGGAGCGTCAGCCGGCGGAACACCTCACGGTTCGGGGCCGTGACGGAGACGTAGAGCTGCGTCGGGAGCGGGTCGAGGGCGCGCAGCGCGTCCGGGTTGGTCCCGTTCGTGACGAGGAACGTCGTGATCCCGCGCTCGTGGCAGAGTTCGAGGAACCGGTTCATCTTGGGGTAGAGCGTCGGTTCGCCGGTCAGCGAGATCGCGATGTGCTTCGGCGTCTGGGATTCCTCCCACCGACCGAGGTCGATCGCCGGGTCGCCCTTGAACCCCGAGAGGATCCGGCGCTGGGCGTCGATCGACCGCTCGAGGAGACCCTCCGGGTCGTCGTACTCGGGCATCGCCGCGTCGTTCTCCCAGCCCTGGTTCCGCCAGCAGAAGCGGCAGTGGAGGTTGCACGAGTCGATCGCCGGCGACATCTGGAGGCACCGGTGGCTCTCGATCCCGTAGAACCGCCCCTTGTAGCAGTCGCGGCCCTCCGTCAGCGATTCCTTCGACCAGTAGCAGAGCTTGACGGCGCTGTGCTTCCCGACGAGCTGGTATCCCTGGCCCGTGAGCTCGTTCGATAGGTCCTGGTCCCCCATCGGAAGGCCGCTCGACCGGGGTCCGACCCATAAAGCCTTTGGACGCGCCCCGGGGTGGGAACACGCCTGGGGGCGCCCGGTCGGTGGAGTCGAACGTCCGATGGCTCGCCCTCGGGGCGGTGATCCGCGCCTCCGGGATGAGCTTGGTCGCGCCGTTCTTCTTCCTCTACTTGAGGAACGTGCTCGCCCTCGGCTACGTCGAGATCGGCCTTTTGGTCGCGGTCACGGGTGTCGTTCCCCTCGCCCTCGCGCCGTTCGCCGGGCTCCTCACCGACCGCGTCGGGCGGCGCCCGGTCATCCTCGTGTCGCTCCTGGCCGAGGCGGGAGCCCTTCTCCTGGTCGCCGCCGCGATGCAAGCGCGATGGCTTCTCGGTATCCTCGTCCTCGTGACGCTCGTCCAGACCGTCGGGTCCGTCGCCGGACCGGCGATCAGCGCCTACGTGGCCGATTTCGTCTCCGGATCCGACCGCACGACGGGGTACACCTGGGTCCGGATCGGCTGGAACGTGGGGTTCACTCTCGGGGTGCTGTTCGGAGGCGTGCTCATCGGCTTCCTCGGGTTCGTCCACGTCGCGCTGCTCGCGGGCGGAGTGCTGTTCGCCGGGGCGACGTTCCTCACGGTCGCGCTCGACCCTTCGCCGTACGACCGCGGCCGCCCTTCGAGGGGAGCACCCGCGGCCTCCGCGACGCTCCCCGCGCGCCCGGGGTCGATCCGAGCGACCGCGCGGCGTCTCGCCCGGGACCGGCCGTTTCTCGCGCTGTGCGGGGCGATGGGCCTCGCCTCCCTGACCTTGGGGCAGTGGTCGGTGACCTTTCCCCTGTACGTGAACTCGGTCCTCGGAGTCCCCTACGCGGTCCTCGGGATCGGCCTCTCGTTGAACGGCCTCCTCGTCGTCTTTGGCCAGTCCGCGACCACCCGGGCCTCGCTCGGCCACCGGCACACGTCGCTCCTGGTCGTCGGGTCCGCGCTCTACGGGGGGAGCTTCCTCCTCCTCGGGGCGAGCGACCTCCTGGCGGCGGCGGTCGTTCCGCTCTTCTTCGCGGTCGTGGTCGTCCTCACGGTCGGGGAGAACCTCGGGTCGATCCCGATGACGACCCTCCCGTCGAACCTCGCGCCCGCGAGCGAGATCGGTGCCTACAACGGAACGTTCCAGGCGATCGTCTCCGTCGGCCAGGTCCTCGCCCCGACGCTCGGAGGGCTCGTCCTCGCGACGGGCGCCGCGCCGTTCGTCGTCTGGGCGGCCCTGTGCGCGCCGCTGGCCCCCGCGCTGCTCGTCGTCGGGCTCTACGTCCAGCCGCGGCTCGACCCGACCGCCAACCGCGCGTGAGGCCTAGCGGGCCGCCGGGGGGGTCGCGAGAGCGGGGTCGGCGCCGTTGTTCCCCTGCATCAACGCGAGGTAGGCGTCCTCGAGGGCGAGCGACGCGCTCTGGTAGGTGAGGACCGGCCCGAGCCGGACGAGCGCTTCGAGGATCCCCGACCGGGCGGACGACGACCCATCGAACGAGATGCGGAACCGTCGCTCGCCGACCACCACCGCGTCCTCGACCATCGGTCCGATCGCCCGGATGCGGTCGAGGAGCATCGGGGTCGCGAACTCGACGTCCACGGCGCGGGTGCGGAACCGGTTGGCGACGTTGTCGACGGTGTCGCGCAGAAGGATCTGGCCCTGGTTGATGAAGATCACCTGGTCGCAGATCTCGGTGACCTCCTGCATCAGGTGCGAGCTCATCAGGATCAGGTGGTCCTTCTTGAGGTCGTTCAGGAGGTTGCGGACGAGGATCCGCTCCTTCGGGTCGAGGCCGCTCGTCGGTTCGTCGAGGATGATGATCCGGGGGTCCCGGACGAGCGACGCCGCGATCACCACGCGCTGGCGCTGGCCCTTCGAGAGCCGGCCCGTGCGCGCGTCGAGCGGCGGAAGCTCGAGCCGGTCGTGGAGGGCCGCGATCTCCTTCCCGATGTTCCGCGAGCGACCCCGACGGAAGTCCGAGACCATCTCGACCGCCTGGGCGACCGTCTGCGACGGGTACGGCTCGGGGCTCTCGATGATCGCGCCGACGTCCGCGAGGGCGGCCTTGCGTTCGCGGTGGACGTCGAAGCCGTTGATGCGCGCGCTGCCGTGCGTCGGGCGCAGGAGCCCGGTGAGGAGCTTGAGGGTCGTCGTCTTCCCGGCCCCGTTCGGTCCGAGGTAGCCGATCGCTCCCGAACCCTCGTACCGGAACGTCGCGTCGGCGAGCGCGGGCCGTCCGCCGCCGTAGGTCTTCGTGAGGGCCGAGATCTCGATCGTGCTCACGGTCCGTCCCCTCCCTCCGAACGGGCCGAGCGGCCCGGGAGACGCACCGCCGAGGCCGGCCGGCGCCCTCGAAGGACGACCTCCGACACGTCGCGCGCGCGGTCCGCCGTCATCCCTTCGACTCCTTGTACTGATACAGGACCGCGCTCACGATCAGGAAGAGCACGGCGTACACGAGCATGATCGCGATCCCCTCCGGGACCGTGGGCACGGCGCCGCCCCCGGCGAGCCGGACCCGGCTCGGGAAGACCTCCGAGATCGCGTCGCCGGCCCAGAGGATGGAGAACCACGGGTCGACGCCCGCGAACGCCGCGATCCCGGTCGCGATGTCGAGCCCGAAGAAGAGCACGAGCACGGTCGAGATCATGCTGGTCGCCGGGCTGCGGAAGAACGAGCTGAACAGGAACGCGACCGAGAGGACACCGAGCGCGTAGAGCGAGGCGAGGCCGAGCGATTCGCCGACCTCGACCCAGGGGGTTCCCAGCACCCCGTGGAAGTAGACCGCCCCCGAGACCGCGACCACGAAGTAGACGAGGATCAGAACGAACGACGCCGCGAACGCCGCCGCATACCGGCCGAGCAGGAGGGTCGCCCGTCGCACGGGGAGGACGAGAGTGTAGTACCCCGTCGGGCTTCCGAAGTCCATCGCGATCGCGTCGCCGCCGAGGAACGCCCCGATGATGAGGCCGAAGATCGTGAACAGGCCCAAGAAGCCGCCGAGATACCCGCCGGCGTCCACTCCACCGACGTGATAGTAGATCGTCGCCGCGACGAATCCGACGGTCGCGAGCAGGACGATGACGAGGAGGGCGAGGAACCGCATCGTCCGCAGGTAGAAGCGGACCTGGTGGCGGAACGCCATGCCGAACTGAACGGTGTCGCTCGGCACCCCCGCGGGGTCGGCCGCCATGGCGTCCTAGCACCCCGAGCGGTTGATAACCGTGAGGGGGGGCATGCGAGGACCTGGCACGCGGCCCTCACGCCGACGCGCGCGCGGGGATCGGGGCCCGGGGGGGCCGTGGCTCGGAACCGATCCGGGTCCACCGGAGGGTGAGCGAGTTCAGGACGACCGTGGTCGACGAGAGCCCCATCGCGAGCGCCCCGACCATGGGAAGGACGTTGAACATCGATAGGCCGAACCAAGGCACGAGCGCCCCGGCGGCGACCGGTAGAAGGACGGCGTTGTACCCCACCGCCCAGAGGAGGTTGCCGCGGACCCGACGCACCGTGCGACGGGCGATCCCGAGCGCGAGCGGGACCCCACGGACGTCCGGTCGGACGAGGAGGACCTGGCCGGCCTCGCGGGCCACGTCCGTGCCCGTCCCGATCGCGATCCCCACGTCGGCGGCGGCGAGCGCGGCGGCGTCGTTGATGCCGTCGCCCACGAACGCGACCTTGTGACCCGCGGCGCGATACTCCTCTACACGCGCGACCTTCTCCGACGGCGCGGTCTCCGCATAGACCCGGACGATCCCGAGTTCGCCCGCGACCTTCCGGGCGGCGGCCGGGCGGTCGCCCGTGACCATCCCAACCTCAACCTCCATCCTCCCGAGCTCGGCGACCGCCTCGCGCGCGCCGACCGCGAGCGGCGCCCGGAAACCGAGCAGCCCCACGACCGTCGGTCCGTCCAGCACCACGGACCAGGACTCCCCCGCCTCCTCGGCGGCGAGCATCGCCTCCGAGAGGCTCGAGAGGTCGGCGCCTTCGGCCCGCGCGGCCTCGCCCCGCAGGACCGCGACGTTCCGGCCGCCCCGGTGGCCCCGAACCCCGCGGCCGGGGTCGGTCCGGATCGCCTCCACCCGTGCCGGGACGATCCCTTCCCGTGCGGCCCCCTCCCGGACCGCCCGACCGAGCGTATGCTCGCTTCCGAGCTCGAGCCCGGCGGCGAGCGAGAGCACGGCGTCGCGTCGGACCCCCGCCGCGGCGACGACCTCGGCGAGCTCGGGGGTCGCGGTCGTCAAGGTGCCGGTCTTGTCCGTCAGTACGACGTCGACGCGGGCGGCGCGTTCGATCGCGTCCTCTCCGCGGAACAGGATCCCCGACTCGGCCGCACGGCCCGTCCCTACGATGATGGCGGCGGGCGTCGCGATGCCGAACGCGCACGGGCACGCGGTGATCGCGACCGTGACGAAGACGAGAAGAGCGACCGTCGGGCCCGAACCCCCGAGGAAGTACCACGCGAGCGCGACCGAGACCGCGAGCGCGAGAACGAACGGAACGAAGACCGCCGAGATGCGGTCCGCGGTCCGCTTGAGCGGGACCCGGGACATCTCCGAGGCGGTCAGGAGCTGACCGACCTGCGCGACGAACGTGTCGGCCCCGACGCGGGAGGTCTCGACCTCGACCAGTCCCTCGCCGTTGATCGCGCCCGCGATCACCCGGTCCCCGGGGGCCTTCGCGACCGGCAGGGATTCCCCGGTGAGCAGAGACTCGTCCGAGCTCGTGCGGCCGCTTCGGACGACCCCGTCCGTCGGGAACCGTCCGCCCGGCCGAACGCGCACGACCGCCCCGACCTCGACCTCACCGACGGGGATCGAGACCTCGACGCCGTCCCGCACGACCGCCGCATGGGTGGGCAGGATCTCGTTGAGTCGGCGCAACGCGGAGCCCGCGCGGGCCCGGGTGAGGTGCTCGAGGTAGTTCCCCGTCAGGATCAGAGTGACGATCAGGGCCGAGGCATCAAAGTAGTACGCCGCGGGCAGGCGCCCCGGGAGCGCGAGCGCGGCGACGCTGTAGAAGAACGCCGTGGTCGTTCCGACCATGATCAGAAGGTCCATGTTCGCGACCCGGTTGCGGAGGGCGTCGTACCCGCCCCGGTAGAAGATCGAGCCCGGGTAGAACTGGACGACCGCGGCCGCGACCGCCGCGACGAACGGAGCGAGCGCTACCGTCGGAACGTAGGTGAGGACCAAGACGACGATCGAGAGAGGCCACGCGACGACGAGGCGACGCACGAGGCGTTTTCGCTCGTGCTCCGGCTCCGCGAAAGTGAGCCGGCAGCTCTCCGAGCAGAAGTAGTAGGTGCGGTTGTCGCGGGCGAGCTGGAGCGACTCGGGGCGCGGGTCGACCGACATCCCGCAGATCGGGTCGGTCGCCATGGAGAGCGGGGGCGCCCCTGCCTACCGGCCGACGGCCTACCGCGGGTCGGGGCGGTGGGACCGCTCGTAGGTCTTCTGGCACGCCGCCGCGCAGAAATAGACCGTCGCTCCGCCGTAGCGTCCCTCGGCCGCCGCCGTCGTGCTCTCGATCGTCATCCCACAGACCGGATCCTTCACCTTCGCCATACTAATGCCTTCACGCCTATCAATCCATTAGCTTATTTAGCGTAGCGGGATGAACGGTAGCGTCCCGAACGCGGACGCAGATGGCGACTCAGGGATCCGGCAGGCCGCAGAACGACCGCTCGCTCGCGGTCGATTTCTCGAACACGATCGCGTGTCCGGGGTGCCGCGCGCAGGACGCGTTCGACTCCGTCGAGGGCACCCGGCGGTGGCTTCGCGCGAAGGCCCCCGACGTCGCCTCCGAATGGACACCGAGCGAGCGGACCGGTCTCCGACGGTTCCGGGAGGACGTCCGAAGAGTTCTTCGTGCCGCGGCCACGGGCTCCCGGCCGCCCGCCGACGCGCTCGGCTCGCTCAACGAGGCTCTCAACGCTGCGTCGCCCGTCGCGCTGAGGTTCCAGGGCGGACGGTGGTCAGAGGTCCGCGCCCGCGGCCGGCGCACCCCCACCGCCGAGCTTCGGCTCCGTATCGCCCGATCGACCGCCGAGGCCCTCGCCGGCCCGAACCGGCCGCGCGTGCGGCTCTGCCAGGCGCCCGGCTGCCTCCATCTTCTCTTCGCCCGCTCCTCCCGCCAGCTCTGGTGTTCGCCGAGCGGCTGCGGGAACCGTGTTCGGGTCCAGCGACACTACCGGAGGTCTCGCGGCGGTCCGGCATAGGGCTCGGCCGCCCCCATGGGCCCGGGAGCCTGGTCGGTCCCCTCGGCTGCGGGAGGGGGGGCCGCCCGAAACCTTGAACCGCACCTCGTAGTGGCGCCCCCACATGGTCGAGAACCTCGCGCCGCCCGTCGTAGCCGAGCGGATGAAGCGCGGGTCGGAGGAGGTGGTGCTCCTGGACGTGCGCGAAGGCTTCGAACGCCGGGTCGCCTCCATCTCTCCGTCGCTGCATATCCCGATGAACGAGGTTCCGGACCGTCTCGACGAGATCCCGAGAGACCGCTTGCTCGTCGTCTACTGCCACAGCGGCGAGCGCTCGATGCTCGTGGCCGGGTTCCTGGCGGGCCGGGGGTACCGGTCCGTGGCGAACCTGGCCGGAGGGATCGACGCCTGGTCCGCGCTCGTCGACCCCGATGTCCCCCGGTACTACTGAGGTCGCGGCGCACGACCGCTCAGCTGTGGGGAATACCGGCTGTCCACGAGGGCGATGGTCCACGAGACGTTTCCCGGCCCGGGAGGACAGCGGGCGCGTCGAGGGAGGCGGAGGTCGCCGATCGGCCGAGGCGGTTCACCGCCGGCGCCCGGGAAGTTCGCCGGGCGAAGGCGGTCGGAGGACCTCGACGTACGCCCGCATCCTCCAGTAGGTGTCGAGGAATTCCTGGCCGCGGGACGTGATGTCGTAGACCGGCCGGCCGTCGAGCTCGTCGGCCTTCAAGAGTCCGAGGCCGAGCAGGAGATCGACCACCGCCCGCAGGCGGTCGACGGGCATCCCGGCCCCGTACGACACCCGGGTGATGCGCGCTGCGCCGTGGTAACGTTTCACGACCTCGAGGACTGTGGCGTAGATGTCGGTGACCTCCCGTCGCCGGGGCGTCCCTCCTCCGTTCGCGCCGCTCGCCATCCGGCGGACCTCACCCTAGAGCGGGAACGGCGGCAGCGCGGCGACCTTGCGGGGCGGGGAACGGACCTCGGCGCTCCGGTCGATCTGCGCGGACTCGACGTACGTCACCTCGTCGGCGACCGCTCGCTCGTTCAAGCGCACCGTTCGGGCGAAGATCCGTCGCGCCTCCGCCCTCGCGCCGAGCTCGACGTGGTCCCCGTAGAGGTCCTCCGCCCGAGCGCGGTCGTCGAGCTCGACCGACCCGCCGACGAGCGGACCGGTCGCGCGGGTCCGGCGGCCAAGCCGCAGGCGCGCCGCCTTGAGGCCCGTCTGGGTCGCCACCGACCCACCGACCTCCGCGGTCGACGCGAAGACCGCGTGGTGGGCGGCGAGCTTTCCACCCACCTCGAGCCGGTCGCCCAGGAGCTCGTCCCGGACGCTCACCGAGCCGCCGGCCTCGAGCCGACCCGTGAGCCGGAGCGCGCCGTCGGTCTCGAGCTTGCCGCCGACCTCGACGTCGGCGCCCTCGGCGGGACCGTGGATCGTGCCGATCCCCCCCACCTCGAGTGTCCGAAACTTGAACGGGCCTTGGACGTTGAACATGCCTCCGACCTCGACCGAGCCGCCGGTCGCAGCGCCGCGGAGGTCGGCCACGCCCCCGACCTCGAGAGACCCGAACGTGAGGTCCTCGTCGCTGACGAACCGTCCTCCGACCTCGATCGCCCCCCGGACGGTCCCTCCCTTGAGACGGATGAGACCCCCGACCTCGAGCGATTCGATCGTCACGGTCGCAACGTCGACCGAACCGCCGACCTCGACGGCCGACGCGGTCAACGCTCCCGCGAGGTGGAACCGCCCCCCGACGGAAACGCGCTGGGCCGTGAGCGAGCCGGCTCCGTCGAGGACTCCTCCGACCTCGAACTCTTGGGCGGTCGCGGCCCCGGCGATCGAGAGCCCCCGGTCGACGTCCACCTTGCGCGCCTGGAGCTCGCCGCCGACTTCCAGGGCGCTGTCCGTGGCCCGGATGTCCTCGTGAACGACGAGGTCTCCGCGCACCCGGACCGTCCCATCGTCGCACTCGAGAGCGCGGCACTCGAACGCGCCGTCCACCTCGGCGTTGCCCTCGAAGCGCGCCCGTCCGGTGACGACGAGCCGGCCGTCCACGTCGATCCGGACGTTCGCCTCGACGTCGAGGTCCCCCTCGACCGTGCCGAGGCGAGCCCGGGTGCCCCGTGGGATCCGCGTCTCGGTGACATCCTCCCCCCTACAAGTAGGGGGGCTTCCTCCGGGACTCATCGTGCTACCTCCGAATCCCGTGGCGGTTCCTGCTTCTTCGACCGGACTCGCCGCCCCTTGCGGTGCGGTGGAGGCCCCGTCTCCACAGGCGTCGATTCCCCGGTGCCCCCGGGTATTGCGCGAAGAGCGCGGGCGAGGATGTTCCTCGCCGCGTTCAGGTCTCGGTCGAGCCGAAGTCCGCACGGACACTCGTACGTGCGGTCCTCGAGCGTGAGCGGCGGGTCGTGGACCCGA